>BNUY01000130.1 GCA_025997715.1 Spirochaetia bacterium | reverse complement strand
TTTCTAAGCCATCCCCGGGCATCCCCCCTTTTAGGGCTTTTTTTTATCCTCCAGCAGTTCCTTTTCCGGCACCGTGTTCACCAGGTCATTATAAAGCTCGTCCATTATCTGGTTCATCTCCCTTTTCACCGTTCCCCACATCGCCTCGATGTTATCTATGTTCAAGCCTCGCCGTTCCTCTACCTCCGCGAATAGTTGTACATTTTCCTTTACCCGTTCCGCCATCGCCGCTATTGCTTTTTCCGTGAACTGGTCCTTGTTTTCCATCTGATAGCCCCTCCCTAAAGGCTATTCTCAGTATATCATATGATCCTCCGTTTACCCGGAAAAAGTTGTTGCACCCGGTACGTTTTTAATCCATCCCGGCAGGCTGCTCATCCTTTCATCAATTTTTTCAATAATTAGGTATTGACAGCCCCAAAAAAGGGGTGTATACTGTATATATCGTCTAGATTGTCTAGACATAACACATTGAGGAGGATAGGGAGATGAAAAAATCAAGGTTATTTGGATGGATCTGTTGTATCTTAGTTGGATTTATGGCATTGTCGCTGTCAGCATGTTCCCGCACAAAAAACGCGGCCGGGGGGAGCGGAAAATTGAAGGTTGGGTTAACGACCTTTACCCTGGAAGTTACCTGGCAATCTCAGAACATCGGAAACCTCGAAACCTACGTAAAAACCAAGTATTCAGACAAGATGACGCTTGATGTTTTCAATGCGAACAGTAAGGTCGCGGATCAGGTTACGCACATTGAAAATATGATAAATGACGGGTATGACATCATTTTGATTGATGCGACGAATCCCACCGGGCTGAATGCGGCGCTTAAAAAAGCCCGCGCGGCCGGCATTGTCGTTGTTAATTATAATAGCGAAGTAGCCGATCCGGATGCATTTGACACCAAATTTTATGCCGATAATGTTGAATGGGGCTCGGTTTTGGCAAAAGAACTTTGCACTGCTTTGAATGGAAACGGAAAGGTTGTTTGCATGAATGGTTTTTCCGGCGTGAAGCTTAGTTCTGACCGGTGGGACGGCGCGCAGGCGGTATTCAAACAATATCCGGGGATTGAGGTCCTTGCCGTTGATAATGCTGAATGGGCACAGGCTCCCGCTGAAGCGCTTATGACAAGCTGGATTACGGCATTTCCAAAAATTGACGGTGTATGGTCGCAGGGCGGGGCCAGTACATTGGGGGCAATGAATGTCCTGCTCAATAACGATATGCCTCTTATCCCCATGACCGGTGAGGATTTCAATGGATTTTTGAAGGTCTGGAACGCCCACATTAATGATAAAGGATTCAGCACCTATGCGACCGGTGTCGATACACGGATCGGATGTCTTGCCCTGGAAGCGGCGCTTCGGATTCATGAAGGTACAACACTTGACAAGATATACAAACTTGATCTGCCGGTCATCAACAATGATAATCTGAAAGATTTTGTGCGGGCTGATAAGGCGGATGATTATTGGACAATGAATATCCTGAGGGTAAAGGATATAGAAAAAATCTGGCCGGACATGAAGTAAGCGGGAAATTGAGCATGGCGGATACGGCTGAAATATCGACAGAAGAATATATCTTATCTCTGGATGGCATTTCAAAGAGTTTTGGCGGTATCCAGGTGCTCTCGGATACGACCCTGCAGTTGCAGCGGGGCAAAGTCATGGCGCTCGTTGGTGAAAACGGCGCCGGAAAAAGCACGCTGATTAATATCGTTTCCGGTCTTTTCAAGCCCGATGGCGGAAGCATGCTGTTAAATGGCGAGCAGGTCCATTGGGCCAGCCCGGCGCAGGCAATAAAAAAAGGCATTGCCGTAGTACACCAGGAACTCACCCTGTTCCCGAATCTGACCATAGCGGAAAATATGTTTGCCGGGAACAGTGCGGTTCATCTTACGTTTGGCAGGATCAACCGGGAGCTCATGCATAAAAGATCCGCAGAGATTCTCAATATGCTTGGGTTCTCCATTGATACGACTATTTATGTCGGTGAATTGTCGCTTGCGGAGCAGCAATTAGTGGAAATTGCCAAGGCATTGGTTTGGGAACCGAAGATCCTGGTCTTGGACGAAGCTACATCCGCACTGGATACCAATCAGGTAAAACTTTTGTTTAACGCAGTGAACCGGCTAAAAGAGACCGGGGTCACTATTATTTTTGTATCTCATCGGATGTACGAAATTTTTGAAATTGCGGATCAGGCACTTATTTTAAAAGATGGAAAGATTGTCGCGCAGGTTGGGGAAGACCAGATGAAAACAGTTACGGAGGATTATCTCGTCAGCTGTATGCTCGGTCGTTCTGTAAGCGCAATTTTTCCGGGGAAACGATCGCTGGAAACTAAAAACGTTCTTCTGTCTTTGGAAGGCATGACGAACGGTAAGGCAAAGGAAGAGATTCCCTTTATCGTTCATCCGGGTGAAATCGTTGGACTGGCGGGACTGCGCGGACATGGTCAGGAAGAACTTCTTCGCATTCTTTTTGGTATATCGGAACGGAAGGACTGCAAAATCACGATTGAAGGCGGAGCGTATCAGCCTAAAAATCCCATTCATGCCATAAAAAGCGGATTTGGCTATGTGCCCGCCGATAGAAAGACCCAGGGTGTTGCACAGGACCTTCCGATTGAGGTAAATCTTACATCGGTGAATAAAAAGAAAAATTTCTCCAGAATACGTTTTGCGAAAGAAAGAGACATGATTCAGGAAATCAGGGATACATTGCGCATTCGTCAGGGGCGATGGTATCAACCTGTTCGCAGCCTGAGCGGCGGTAATCAGCAAAAGGTTGCTTTAGGGAAATGGCTGAAAACAAACTTTAAAATCTTATTAATGGATGAACCGACAAGAGGTATAGACGTTGCGACAAAACACGAAATCTATGAATTTCTTCGATCTTTAGCGGAACAAGGAGTGGGAATCCTTGCCGTTTCCACAGACTCTTTAGAATTGCTTGGAATCAGTGACCGCATCTATGTTTTTTATGACGGCGGTATTCACGCAATGCTGGAAGGCGATAACCTTAACGAAGTCAAGTTGACGAAAGCAATCATGGGTGTTTAGGGAGGTGTTTTCACAGTGGCTCGTTTAAAGATGTTTATCAAAAGAAATGGCGATATTTTGCCGATTATTGTAATTCTGTTAATAATGTTCGCAATTACGATGTCGCTTCAAAGAAATTTTTGGAGAATATCGAATTTCCAAAGATTATCCAGGCAGCTTGCGCCTTATATCTTTATCGCAATCGCACAGGCAATGATCCTGCTGCTTGGAGGCCTTGACATGGCCTTGGGGTCGTTGGTTAGTTTTTCTACCGTTATTTTTGCATCCTCATTGGGCAGGGGACCCCTTGATGTTATTACCATAATTGCAATCCTTTTGCTTTGTTCGATCATGTCGGCAATTTCCGGAATGGTTGTTTATAAATTCAAGCTGCCGGGGATTGTGGTGTCACTTGCTTTCTCGTTTATTTGGAGCGGGGTTGCCTTACGCATCATGAATGTACCGGGCGGCTATATTCCAAACGAGATTGTGGAAGCGTTGACATCGAATTTAGGCGGTTTCTTTCCGGTGCCGTTCCTTCTGGTTATAGTCGTCGTTGTTCTATGGCACTCTGTAAAGCGTTCTACCTTAGGTGTATTGATCTATGCAGTCGGGAATAATCGCGAAGGCGCTTTCGCCAGTGGACTGTCCGTGCTTAAAGCATATTTGTTCTGTTATGGTTTTTCCGGTTTTATCATCGGGCTGGCCGGACTGATGCTCTGCGCAATCACTACATCCGGCGATCCGACGATTGGAGCGCCTTTAACGATTAATTCTGTTACGGCAGCGGTTTTGGGGGGCATTGCTTTTTCGGGCGGGAAAGGAAAGATTATCGGCAGTGTATTTGGCGGTATGGTTGTAGGGATGCTGGTGAATGTTCTTTTTTACCTGCGTGTTCCGGGGCATTATACCTATGTTGTAGAAGGTGTCATCCTCATATTTGCCGTTGCGGCGAATGTCGTCAGAGAAAGAAGGTCATTAGTATGAAAACAAATGAGAATATTTCCTTAACGCGCCCCGTGTTTTCTCAAAGACTACAAAATACTAAAAAACTGCTCGTTTTAATCGTAGTTGCAATTTTGTTATATATGTCAACCTTTGTGCTGACATCAAGCGTATTTTCACCCAGGGCACTATTCTCGTTATTAAAGATTGCTTCGTTTCTCGGCATCGTAGCGGCAGGTCAAATGTTCACCTTTCTTATCGGCGGAATTGACATGTCGGTGGGAAATGTCATTACTTTTACAGGTATAATAGGCAGTGTGTTATTTGCGTATGGCATGCCATTGATTTCCGTCCTTCTTATAACATTGCTTTTGGGATGCTTAATAGGCGCCGTTAACGGGTTTTTTATTTCCATAATCAGGATTCATCCAATGGTCATGACCTTAGCAATGGGAAGTATCTTAAAAGGAATGAGTTTAATTATCACAAGGGGCGTGACAAAATCGGGGAACAATCAAAGCCTTATGGATTTTGCGAATAAAAACATTGGTTATGGATTGACGGGATCTGTTCTTCTCTGGGTTGTTATAGGAATCGCTGTTACCCTCATTCTGCATTGTCTGTTGTTTGGCAGGAATATGTATTTGCTTGGTTCTAATCCGGAAGTTGCTCATTTGTCGGGTGTACATGTTGTCCAGGTAAAAATGTTTGTCTATATGATTTGCAGCACACTTGCGGCAGTCACGGGAATTATGGTACTTGGTTATACCAGAACAACTGCGCTTGCGGCCGGTGACAGATATTTACTGCCGGGAGTTGCCGCAGTACTGCTTGGGGGCGTATCTCCTCTGGGGGGAAAGGGGGGCTATGGAGGAGTTGCGGTTGGCGTATTTATTCTGATTGCCCTGGAAAATTTACTTATGGTTTTTCGTATGACATCCGCGGATAAAGAGATTTTGGAGGGCGTGATTTTGTTAATATTCATCATTGCATATAACATACAGTTTTCAGCCAAGCATCATAGGTTGCAAAAGGTTTGAAAAGAGGCTACATTGATCATGAGCAATATTGACAAGGGAAATTTTATGAGAGAAGTGTATCGAAACAGCGATATTCCAATATATAAGCAGATTGCTGCTATCATTAATGAAGAAATTAAGCAGGGGCTTATAAAGCCCGGAGAGAAGCTTATGCCGGAGCTTGAGCTCGCGAAGACATTTTCGGTGAGCCGTATGACAGTCCGCATGGCGATTGATGAAATGATTAAACAGCGTACGTTGACCAGGAAACGCGGTTACGGTACCTGTATATTGGAAAAACCTACTCAAAGAGTTCTTCGTCCAAATGTTGTTAATGGTTTTTATGAAGATTTCAGTTCCCAGGGAAAAAAGCTTCTTTCCTTTGTGTTAGAACGCGAAGTTATGATTGCGCCTCCCGAAGTGGCAGAGGTAATGCACCTGCCGTCCGGTTCCCGTGTATGCAAAATCACACGGGTCAGATCCGTTGATAGAGTGCCCATCGTTTATGACGAATCTTATCTTGTTCATTCATTATGGAAGTATATTAAGGATGTTGATTTCTCAGATTGTTCGTTATTTAAGGTTATTGAAAAAAAAGCCGGGATTATTCCTAAAGAGGCGGAGCTTACTTTTCGCGCCTGCACGGCGAATAGTTTACTGGCGAAGCATTTGGGACTGACTGCCGGCGATCCGCTTCTTTTTGTAAGAATGATGAATTATTCAGGAGACGGCATACCGATGCAGCTTGGCAACCTGTATTGTCCTGATACCATGGACATGAGCTTACGCATAAGTAATAGCAATGAACAAAATCGGGGGCGCTGAATTGAGTTTAAACAGAGTGGAAACGGTATTAGGTCCATATGATTGCAAAGAGGATGATATTTGGGATGCCCATCTGCATTTGTGGTGCAGACCGCATCCTTCGGTAAGTAATGACCCTGACCTTTTTTTGCAAAATGAAATTATGGCTGAAAAGGAATTGAAGAGATTCAAAGAGGCGGGTGGATCGATTGTAGTCGATTTTACTCCGATTGATTACCGCAGAAACCCTCATGTTCTCATTAATCTGAGCAGAGCAACCGGTGTAAAGATCATTATGTGCACGGGGTTTTATCGTAGTCCCGGGCCCGATTACTATTTGAAGGACAAGGATATCAACACGGTGAAACAGCAATTGGTCAATGAAGTAAAATTCGGAGAGGAGCAAACAGGCGCACGGGCTGCTTTTTATAAATGGGCGACCTCGCGTGACGAGATAACCGACACTGAATACGTGACTTTGAATTTAATAACGGAAGCTCATAAAGAAACGAAAGCTCCGATCGCAACCCACTGTCAACGGGGAAGGCTTGCTGTGACACAGGTTCGTTTATTGAAGGAAAAAGGGGTATCTCCTGAAAACATTCTCATTGGGCATCTTGACATGATTCCGGATTTAACGCTGGATATGTTACTGGAAGTTTTAAATACCGGTGTAAATATTGCCTTCGATCAACTGGGCAAACCAAAATATGGCCTTGATTTCCATAAAATTGAACTTATCAAACAATTGTATGAACTTGGATTTGGAGATAAAATTCTCTGCGGCACGGATATTGGCAGATTTTCCTGTTTTGAAGAGTCGGGGGGAATTCCCGGATATGCCCATATCCCCAAAAAATTTAAGGAAGAATTAGCGGCCGCCGGTTTTTCAAACGAGCAGATCCTTACGCTTCTTGCAATAAATCCTGCAAAATTTTACCGTACTCGTACGGAATCCAATATAGAACCGCAGCCACAATTTTAGGAGGAAGAATATGAAATGTTTAGCTATCGCGGACATGCTTTTGGCCATCAAAGATTTTGATGATGCGCTGAAGGGTTGTGATCTTTTTAAAGAATATGAAGCCATTTATTGGCCGATAGGAGAAACACGCGCGGATTTCAGAAATGTGATTCGAAGGCTTGAGACCCTTGGTTCCAAAGCGTATGAACCCTCCCCGGAGGTTATGGAAAAAATAAAAGACATTGAATGTTTATTTATTCATCAACATCCGGTTTCGGCTGAAATGATAGCTGCAGCTCCGAATCTAAAATTTATAATTTCAGCGCGTGGCGGTGTTGAAAACATTGATGTGGACGCGGCCCGCCAAAGGGGAGTGCACGTAATTAATTGTCCCGCGCATAACGCGGTCGCCGTCGCAGAATATTGCATCGGCCTGATGCTGTGTGAAATGCGAAATATAGCACGGGCAGACAAGGCGCTGAGAAAAGGGGAATGGCGGGAATTTTATCCAAACTCCGAATGCATAGGAGAATTGAGCGACGCCGTTATCGGATTGGTTGGGTTTGGAACAATTGGGCGCCTGGTAGCGGAACGGATCAAACCATTTGGATCAGAGGTTATTGTGTACGATCCATATATCTCGGATGATGACGCAAAAAATAATGGTGTCCGGAAGGTAGAGCTAAAAGAACTTTTGACGACCGCGGATGTGGTTTCTTTACACGGGAGGATTCCTGCGGGATCGCCTCCGCTTATTGGGGAAGGAGAATTAAAGCAGATGAAGCCCAGCGCGTATTTAATCAATACGGCCCGTGCGGTGTTGCTTGATATGAAAGCCCTGGCCCAAGCGCTGAAAAACAAAACAATCAAGGGCGCTGCGATTGACGTATTTCCCACGGAGCCGCTTCCGCAGGGTGATCCGCTGTTGGGAATTGACGAGATCACCTTGACAAATCATCGCGGCGGTGACACGTATAATTGTTTCGCAAAAGCGCCGGTTTTGCTGGTAAAACAGTTCCGGGAGTACATATCAACAGGAAAAACCAGATTCTTGGTTGTTTAGGAAGGATGAAATGAACTATGCACTAAAAATAGATGCTGTACTGGAAAAGTACGGAGAAGACATCAGATCATTTGTGGCTATGAGCGTAAAAACAGGGATCAGGAAAGATTATGTGCAAGGCGGCGGCGGAAATACATCGGTAAAGCTTTCTGACTCCTTGATGGCAGTCAAGGCTTCCGGATCGCATTTGTCAGAAATGAATGAAACTTTTGGCTACAGTCTGGTCGATTACACTGTTGCGCGGAAACAGATAGAAGAAACCAGTGACTATGACCGGCAATTAATTATGACGGAGGGAATTGAAAACAGTAAAGCGTCTATTGAGGCTGGATTGCATGCGCTACTCGGGAAGTTTGTATTACATACCCATTCGCTCTATGTAAATCTTGCCGCATGCAACAAGTCCGGCCGGGAAATCATACAAAAAGCGTCTAAAGCGCTGGGAATTGAAATCATTTATGTTTCATATCAAAACGCGGGGATAGACTTGATGAATGCGGCGAAAAAAACGCTCAAGGAGCATACAATCCCTGAAAACGACCCCGTGGTTTTAATTCTCGAAAATCATGGAATATTTATTTCCGGCGATCAAGCAAAACTCTGC
>BNUY01000129.1 GCA_025997715.1 Spirochaetia bacterium | reverse complement strand
CTTTCCAAACTCACATAGTTATCAGTTATAGTCCCACGTTTATAATCAAACCTAACATCGGATAGGTTTTCGTCAATATAATCCTTAACTACAGAAGGTATAACTTTCATACCCATTCCTTCAATTATTTTTTTGGCTTCTTTCAATGTCATAATAAAATCTCCTATTTTTAATTAGTTAATCCCGAATAAAAAGTAGGCCCCGTGTTATGGAACAGAGCCAAAAAATATAGCCCTCCTGGCGGCGGCCTGTATTACCTGCGCCGCCTGTGAAACGGCGGTCGATCCCGAAATTGAGTACATAGAAAACATCATTACCGATGATCAAACCACCACGGTGCATGTGTACCCTCCCCAAACGATTGAACGGGCGGCAGGCGAAACCCTTGCCGCCGGTATTGCCGGATTGCAAACGAAACTTGCCGATCCGGCGGATACCGATTTTGGCGGCGGGACAAACTATGTTTTCGACCTGAAAGACTGGGCGGCAACCGAATATCTGGCGGCAAACACGGAGGGCGTATTGTCCGGCCCCCCGGACAAGAGCCGCATTGCCATAACCTTCCGCAATTCAGGCGCGGCTCCGCGGACCATCACCTATAAAAAAACCGGCGGAACCTATCAGGCGGCGGATACCGGCGCATTGTTTACGGTAAACGGACAGGTGCAGTTGATTCTTGAAGGAAACATCACCCTTGACGGCCTGCAGGCGGCAAATGACGGCATTGATAATACCGGCTCCCTCATCCGGGTAAAAGGACAAGGCATCCTTGAAATAAAAGACGGCGTAACCCTGAGCGGAAACACGAAACCCGCCATAACCGCGAATTTCAAAACCACCCTTGACAGTTTCGCCGTTACCCTGGAACGGTTTGCCATTTTCCGTATGTCCGGCGGGACTATCACCGGCAATACCGGCGCATCCGCGGTAAGCATAGACCTGAGCGCCGCCTTTACCATGACCGGCGGGAGCATAAAAGATAACAATGGCCGCGCCGTGTATATACTCTGTCTCAACAATACCGGCGCCGACTCTACCGACACTACCGACCATATCACCGGTACTACTACCGAACCGGACAGCGGTATTTTTATCATGAACGGCGGAGCCATTACCGGTAATAGCACAAACGGGGACGGCGGCGCGGTATATATAAACTGGCGCTCATCATTTTATATGAGCGGCGGCGAAATAAGCGGCAACACCGCCGCAGAAAGAGGCGGCGCGGTGTTTATAAACGAATACTCGCTCCTCACCAGTGAAGAGGAAATACAAAAATACCGGTTAACGGCATCGTTTGCTATGCAGGGCGGCAGCATTACCGGCAATACCGCAACCCTATCCGGCGAAGATGTGTATATACCCGCAATATCCACCTTTACCATGCAGGGCGATTCCCGTGTGGGAAGGATCTCCCTGAATTCCCGCTACATGCGCTCCGCGTTAATCAGCGCCTGTGTTACCCTGGGCGGTGATTTTATCGGCGCCGGGAATATTGCCGTCATCGACCTGGTCAATCAAACCGACGGGACCAACTATTGGCTCAGCGGTATAAACGGTGAGTATCCGGCGGTCCTTCGCCTGGGCGGAACCTACACCGGCCTTAACGGTATGGGCATAATGCCCGCCGCCCGCTTTGTGCCGGGCAGCCGGAAAACATTCAACGCGGGCGGAACGGTAAGCACAACCCCCCTGACGGGCTATGAAATTGACAACAGCACCGGATTGCTGGTCACCATCGTACCATAAAGAAGAAAGGAGGCAAGTATGAAAAGAGCAAAACGAGTACTGCTGGCGGCTTGTATAATCGGCGCCGCCCTGGGGTGCGAACAGCCCTTAAAAAATGGCAAGGACGGCACGGAACTCCGCATCGTCGCCCCTGAAACACCGTCTTTGATTGCCGGGGACACCGAAATTACCGGCATGTGGACCGCCGTGGTAAACGCAACGGCCCACGAACTGTACTACGGCACCTCCCCCGACCCAAGCGGCGCAGCCCCGCTGCCCGCCGCGCAAATCGTTACGGAGGGTAAAAAAGTAAGCGCCGTGATCACCGGCCTCGAAAATGATGTAAACTATTACGTCTGGACAAGGGCGATATTTGAATACGGCCCCTCGGGATTCAGCAACCGGGCAAATGCCAGCCCCATCCCCCTGCCGGGCATTCCCGGCGCAATCAGCCTTGATACCCAGGGCGATAAAAACCTTTCCCTAAGCTGGATGCCCGGGAGC
This sequence comes from Spirochaetia bacterium, assembly GCA_025997715.1. Lineage (GTDB taxonomy): Bacteria > Spirochaetota > Spirochaetia > Treponematales > Breznakiellaceae > Termitinema. Next base: position 6,375 of record BNUY01000129.1, on the reverse strand, counting down.
CGCGCCCAAAGCTACGAGGTTTTTTACAGTCAAACCGGCGGCATTACGCCCCCGAATGACGCCGCCAAAAAAAGCACCTCAAGCCTTAACACCATTATTACCGGCCTGGATAACGGCGCAAGTTACACCCTCTGGCTGCGTGCGGTAAACAGCGCCGGCGCTTCGGGTTTTACCTCACCGGCTGGCGGATCCCCCCATAGTGTCGGCCCCCAGGCCCCCATGTCAATTACCGTAACGCCGGGCAGTAAAAAGCTCAACCTTGAATGGCCACAATTCCCGGGTGTATACGGGTACATCGTAAAATACGGCACGGTAAACGATCCCGCTGCGGCCGGCACGCTGGACGGCACGGTACTGCCGGCGGGGCAAACGGTGCGGGCCCTTATTTCCGGCCTGGTCAATTCCCCGGCCACCACCTATTATGTGTGGGTATACGGCGAAAACTCTGCGGGCGAACTCTCCGCCGTCGCAGCCGAGGGGCGCGGTATTCCCGTATCGAAACCGCCTATCAACTACGGTAATGTAACGCAGGTAATCGGCAAGGCGGATGCCCGTTTTATTAACGAGGAGTCGGGAAACGGCGACCGCCTGAGCCGCAAAAAAGAAACCGCCCTTGGGGACCTGCTCTGCGATGCCCTGGCATGGTGGGCGCGGGACCAGGGAACCTGGGGTGATATTGACTTTGCCTTTGCGAACGGCGGCATTATTCTGAGCGGCCTGGCAAAAGGCAACATCACCGCCGGCATGATCAGCGGCCTTATGCACAATAACGGCATCGGCATCGTGGAACTTTCCGGCGTGGAAGTGAGGGACCTCTTTGAAAACAAAGTTGCCAAGGTTGCCCACGGCGGCGGCGGCGGCAGCGGAACCGGCGCCTGGGGCATGGTCAGCAAAGAAATCCGCTACACCATTGACTACACCAGAATCCCCGGCGATGACACCCACGGCGTACTGGTCCCCGGCTCCTTAACCTTTAAGGGGCAGCCCATTGACAATACAAGAACCTACCGCATAGCGACCATCACCTACCTTATGGGAAAAATGGGCGGCGATGATGACGGCTACGCCATGTACCTGATGCACGGGAGTAATTGGTGGGTTACCCCCTCCACGATCAACCATGCCGTTATCGAATATATTTACGACCTTTGTTATCAGGGGGGAAGCGGTTTTGGATCAATCGTCCCCGAAACCGACGGCCGCGTTACCCTGATTGGCGGAAGGGTGCATTAATGAAGTACCTCCTCTGTTCGTTGTTGTTTCTGGTATGCGTAGCCACCGCAAACCCGGAGGAGCCCGCAGAAACGGAAACAACCGAACAGGATGTAATCGTTCTCCCCTCTGCGGAAATCACCGGGGACCGGGAGTCCTCTGATCGCATCACCGCCGAGGATATTGAGCGTGACAATTCCGCCGACCTATGGGAGGCGGTACGGTACACCCCGGGCATTATCCTCAACGGCGGCGGGCGGCGCGGTGATTCTACCTTCAAGGTACGCGGTTTTGATGTTGACAGCATGCCCGTATTTATTGACGGCGTGTATACCGCCAACACCTACCGCGGCGAGGGGGATGCCGCCCGCATCCTTTCCGGGGACCTTGAAAGCGTAGAAATACAAAAAGGCTTCAGCTCGATGCTCCTTGGCTCCAACACCATGGGCGGCGCGATACTGTTACGCACCGCACACCCCAAAAAACCCTTTGAGGCGATGCTGAAAACCAGTTTTGACTTTGACAGCGCCGGCAAATATTCGGGTACAACCGATCTGGTTAGCCTCGGCACAAAACAGGAACACTACTACGGCAAGGCAACCTTTCAGTTTCGCGGGATAGACCACTGGCGGCTGCCCGCGTCATTTGAGCCCGACGAAAACAACCCCCAGCAACCCGGCGACCGTCTCTGGTCCGGCTCCACCGACATGAAGCTGACCTTACTTGCCGGCATTACACCCATTGCCCCCCTGGACATATCCCTTGCCTACACCTACATGGATGCGGACAAGGGATTATCGCCCCCTGCGGTACGCCGTCACGATTATTCAATATGGGACTGGCCCATATATGACAGCTACACCATAGCGCTTAACGCCGCATGGACGGCGGATATTTTTTTTGTAAAGGCCCTCGGCTATTATGAGAAACACGATAACCGCATGGATGAATACATGGACCTGCCGAATCTCGCGATAGGCAATCATCAGGCCCATTCCGACTATGATGAATACTCAGGGGGCGCGCGGCTTGAGGGCGGTTGGGACATAAACAGTTGGAACAAACTTGACGCCGCCCTAACCTACCGCAAGGATAACCACATCGGATTACGCGGCGGCGAAGAGCAGGTCCGGGTACAGGAAGACACCTGGTCCGGCGGCCTGGAATACACGATTACCCCCTGGGCGCCCTTTACCGCAAAGGCCGGCCTTGGCTACGACGCCCTGATCCCCATCGAATTTTGGGGCCAGCTAAACGAAGCGAACAGGGCCCACGAGGGCGCGGGCTACTACGTAGTAAAGACGCACTCCATGCATTTGCTATCCTGGCAGCTTGGCGCCTTTTACACCATCAGCAAAAAGCAGGAACAGGAAGTTCACCTAACATGGGCGGTTAAAAACCGTTTCCCGACCCAATTCCAACGCTATTCCACCCAATTCGGCAGCACCCTCCCGAACCCGGATCTGGGGCCGGAGACCGCCAATCATTTTGAGCTTGGTTACAAAGCCTATTTTTTTAACAAACTGCGGATAAACGCCGCCGCATACTACAGCATCGTATTTGACAAAATACAAACAATAAAAGTACCCGGCCGCGAGGAGGGCACCCAAAGTTCCCCGGTAAACATGGCCATCAACATTGACGAAACCGCCTTATGGGGTTTTGAGCTTGGCCTGGGCTTCTACCTGAACGACATGCTGAGCGCCGGCGGCGCATTTTCGTGGAACAGGTACAGTATTCTTTACAGCGAAAACGCCGTAAACTATCTGACCTACTACCCCGCCATAACGGCCAATGCGTACATTGAGTTCAAGCCCATCCGCGCTATTTCGCTCATTCCCCGCCTTGAATACCTTGGGCCCCGCTACGCCGATACGGATGGCGACGAAGAACTGGATGGGTATGTACTTTTCAACATCAAAGCCAGTTATGAACTAAACAAGTATTTCAGTTTTTCCGCCGCGATAGAAAATGTATTGGACACCTACTATGAGATTAGCCAATACAACCCCATGCCCGGGCGGAGTTTTAATGTAACCATGACGGTAAAGTACTGAACGTGATACGGGATGAAGAATAGAGACGACGGCCTGATTACGGTACGGGCGGCAATGGAAATCATGGGGATTCCCACCCGGCATGAATTTAACAAGCTTATTTTGAATAAGAAGCTGCCCTGCACGATGATCGGGAAGCACATCTGGGTTGCGCGGGAGGATGTGGACACGATGATCGCGAACCAAGGTTCGGGAGAGGCCGCTGCCGGCAGCGTTGAACACATTACCCATGAAAAGCCGGACACCCTGCTGACCCCCCGTGAGGTGATTGAAATATTGAGGATTAGCCGGGCTACGTTCTTTACCCTGCTTAAAAAGAAGAAGATAGCGTATTCCAAGGTGGGGGAACGGTACCGTATTTCCCGGGAAGACCTGGAACAGTATTTGGCGGAGAACTATGTGCCCAGGGAACACGGAAAATAGAGACTTACTCCTTCATTCTCCTCTCTGTGCGCAAGCGGGGCGCTTTGCTTCGGCAAGGGCGGCTTCGGCTTCGGCCTGGTCCCGTTCGGCTTCGGCAAGGGCGTGTTCGGCTTCTACCCGTGCGGTGTGTTCCTGGTCCCGCTCACGTACGGCCTGGACCCACTCTCGTGTGACCTGGGTCCGTTCTCGTGCGGCTTCTACCCACTCTCGTATGGCCTGGTCCCGCTCGTAGATAACGCTGTTCCAGTCAGCGCGCTCCATCTGGCGCAGGGTTTCATGGCGGTCAGCGTTCAGTTTTGCTATGTAGCTTTCGTGATCCATAGTAAGCGGCTACTTTTTTGCTTCAAGCTCAGCAAGTCGCCGTTCGGCAGCTTCGGCGCGCTGTATGGCCTGGTCCCGCTCTCGTGCGTTCTGGTCGGCGCGCTGTATGGCTGCTTCGGCGCGCTGTGCGTTCTGGTCGGCGCGCTGTGCGTTTTGGTCCCGCTCGTAGACTACGCTGTTCCAGTCAGCGCGCTCCATCTGGCGCAGTTCGTAGTAGCGCATGGTTTCGTCATCCTGCGAAAGAAACTCAAGCCGCTCGTTCGTCCGTTCAATTACCGTGTCCATCCTGATAATCTCCTCTATAAGTTCGGGCGGGGTGGTATCGTCAAGATACAGCAGCCACCGCTCCAATACATTGTTTTTAATGTCCTTGTTTTTCAGCTTCCTGAATTTTGCCATGTTAAGAAAATGAATCTCAATTGCATCGGTCAGTACATAAGCGGGGCTCCGGTCCTCCCGCAGGTGAAAGCTGGTGTGGTAGTCGTCGAGCTTGATATAATCAAAATCAACAATGTTAATAGCGATCACATTTGGCAGAAGGTTGTAATTTTCACCGGCATTCAGATGCTTAATATACCGTTTGCTCCAGTAGAAGATACTGCGCCGGTCCATGTTGTGAAGGTCCTTGAGTTGGACCTCTATATTTACATCATCACCCTTATCGGTACGGGCGCGCACATCAAGGACCCCCAATTTCTTGCCAATGGTGTCGCCGGTGAGTGTTTTGTCCTCAAGTATCTCGACGGAAACAAGGCCGTCGCGGCCGGTGCGCTGCAACACGGCGTTAAGGAACGCCAAAAGCTGCTCCTCATCGCCCTTTTCGCCAAAGACTTTTGTAAAAATGAAATCATCAAGGGGGTTCAATCGTTCCATATAGGTACTATACGCCACAAGGCGGAATTTTGCAAGGGATAACGGGCTTTCAGCGGCTTTCAGCCTTATTTTTGAAGGAGTGAAAAAATGGTAAAAAACCACTTTTCCACCCAAAGAATGGAAAAGTCGCCCTCACAGACACTCACCGACAAAATCAAGAAATTATTAGCTCTTTGTCCGTGTAGTCCGTGTGGTTGAAATTATGCCCCCGGCAATATACTATTTGACCAAGGAGAAATCATGCCCGTAAATAGTAAGAAGGATGTTGCCCGGCTTTTTGAGCGTATCTCTGCGGCTAAGTACTTTGTGACCCTCACCGGGGCCGGGGTAAGCACCCTGTCGGGGATTCGGGACTTCCGGGGGAAAAACGGCCTTTACAACGACCAAGACGCAGAGAAAATCTTCGACATTGATTATTTCCACCGGGACCCTTCCTTCTATTACAAGGCATCGGCGGACTTTATCTACAATGTCAATGAACGCTCGCCATCCATTGTCCACAAAACCCTGGCCGCTCTTGAACAGAAGGGCTTTTTGAAGAGCCTTATCACCCAGAACATCGATCTCCTCCATCAGAAGGGGGGCAGCAAACGGGTAATCGAAATCCACGGGTCCCCTTCGGTACACTATTGCCTCAACTGTTCCAACCATTCCCGGGTGGAACAACTGGCCGCCGCGGGTCCCGGCGTTGCGCTGCCGGAGAACGCCGGGGACCTCATGGGCTATGACGAGGCGGCCGCCCTGGTTAAGGCCGGGGAACTGCCCCATTGCAAAAAGTGCGGCCATGTCCTGAAACCGGCGATCACCTTTTTTGGCGAGGCCCTCCCGGCGCGGGCGCTCCAAGCCGCCGAGTCCGACGCCTCCAAGGCGGACCTTATGCTGGTCCTGGGAACCACCCTGACGGTCTATCCCGCCGCCGCCGTTCCCCAGATTACCCAACGCAATGGCGGGGATTTGGTAATCGTCAATAACATGGAAACCCCCATGGACGACTATGCGGTGATGAAGTTTGACGATTTGGCTGAGGTGTTTGAGGCCTTGGCGGGAATGATTCAATAAAAAGAAATCAACCACGAAAAAGACAGGAAACACACGAAAAAAAATAACACATTAATGTTCCTTTTTCGTGTGTTTCGTATTTTTCGTGGTTATAATTCTTCCTATTTCTGTAAAGCCGCTAAAGCAAGCGCCGTCAAGGCGCAGTCCACCCGCGAAAGGTTCCGTTCCGCCCCCAGTATCCGCAGGGATCCGAACAGCGGCGGGCTGACCCGCGCCCCGGTGATGGCCACCCGCAGCGGCATCATCAGGTCCCCCAGCTTTACCCCCGCCTTTTCCGCCGCAGCTTTGATGAGCGCCTCCGCATCTTCGTCACTTGATTCGGCCATGGGCTTTACCAGTTCCCTGCCCAGCTTCAAAAGCGCAATCGCCTGGGGCAGGTCCGCCTTTTTCGGGATGAATTCCTCCGCCGCAGGAATCGCCGGTTCGCTGA
>BNUY01000128.1 GCA_025997715.1 Spirochaetia bacterium | reverse complement strand
CCTTCCAGTTTCATACCATCCTGGATTATTGCGACATCGACTATCAAAAAGCCCGCGCATCCTGTTCCACCCGGGTAGCTTTTTTTGAAGCCATGCGATTTTGCCTGCGTTTCGCTTACCACGATTCTTGGTCTGCTTTCCTCGTCTTCCTCTATACCGATGGCGGACTTGCCGATTCAGGGTAAATTTAGAATTGCTGCGCGGACCCTATTCTTTATTGATATTTTCGTTCCTAAAGGAGTATATTTATTCCTTCATTCTTCTCTCTGTGTCTTCTTTTTTTTTTCTCTGTGTTTATTCTTCTCCTTATTCTCTTTACTATAGGCGTTTATTGTCCGTCCAAAAACTTTGCGATAGCCTGTCCGGCCTTTCCCCGGTGGCTGATACGGTTCTTTTCCTCCTCCGGCAGTTCCGCCACGGTGCGGCCATAGTGGGGGAGGTAGAGTATGGGGTCGAAGCCGAAACCGCCCGAACCTACTGGGTTCGCAGAGCCCCGTTCTTCCCGAATTATTTCCCCCTCCAGGGTTTCCTGGACCAGGAAAAAACGGTCGTCGCTGAAAAGGAGTACCATGGCGCAGACGAACCGGGCGCTGCGCCGGGGATTGTCCCCCAGTTCTTTTAAGAGCAGGGCATTGCGGTCTGCGGATTCCAGCTTGCGGCCTTCCTCGCTGCCGTATCGGGAGGAATACAGGCCGGGGCGGCCATCCAGGGCGTCCACGCAGATTCCGGAGTCATCGGCGATAACCGGGACCGGCGTGTTGGGCTTGGAAACCAGGCGCTGGAGTTCACGGGCTTTTATCAGGGCGTTTTCTGCGAAGGTGGCGCCCGTTTCTTCCGGGTCGAAGGGGATGCCTTCATCGGCGGGGATGCGGATGGTGTGGTCGGGAAGGATGGCGGCGAGTTCCTTCCGTTTACCGGTATTGCCGGTGGCAAACCAAATCGTCATAGGTGTATACTAGCATGAACAAGGTGGTTGGGAAAGATGAGCAAACCAGGTTTGAATAAACAGAGCGTGTTGCAGGAGTACTTCGGGTATGACCGTTTCCGTCCCGGCCAGGAGGAGCTTATCGATGCGATCCTGACGGGCCGGGATGTGATGGCGGTGATGCCCACCGGGGCGGGGAAGTCCCTCTGCTACCAGATCCCGGCGATCCTTTTGGAAGGGCTTACGGTGGTGATCTCTCCGCTCATTTCCCTGATGAAGGATCAGGTAAGCGCCCTGCGGGAAGCGGGGGTGGCGGCGGCGTATCTCAACAGTTCCCTGGAGGGCGCCGAATATGGAGAAGTACTGCGGGGTCTTGCGTTGGGAACATTTCGCATCCTCTACATCGCCCCGGAGCGGCTTTTGCGGGAGGACCTCCTGGAGCAGATTGGGGATACCCCCATACCCCTGGTGGTAATTGATGAGGCCCACTGCGTTTCCCAATGGGGTCACGATTTCCGCCCCAGTTATCGCCGGATAGCCGAATTTATTCAGGGCCTTCCCGTTCGCCCCTGTGTTGCCGCCTGTACCGCCACAGCTACGGCGAAGGTTAAGGAAGATATTCAGAGCCTTCTGGAACTGCGGAATCCTCTCTCGCCGGTTACGAGTTTTGATCGGCAGAATCTCTACTTTGGGATCGAAAAGCCTAAACGGAAGCCCGAAGCGCTGTTGGAATTTATGGAAAAACATCCACAGCAAAGCGGTATTGTCTACTGCTCCACCAGAAAGGCGGTGGAAGAAATCTGGGAGTTGCTGGGCCGTCACCGGTTAGCGGTCACCCGGTATCATGCGGGATTGGATGATAGGGAGCGTCACGAAAACCAGGACGATTTTATCTATGACAGGAAAACTATCATGGTAGCAACCAACGCCTTTGGTATGGGGATAAATAAATCCAACGTGTCATTTGTGATCCACTACAACATGCCCAAGAATATTGAAAGCTACTATCAGGAAGTGGGCAGGGCAGGGCGGGACGGGGAGCCGGCGGAGTGCATTCTTTTTTACAGCGGCCAGGATGTTCGGATCAACACCTACTTGATTAATAATCATAATGACGAGGAGGCTGAACGGGACGAAGAACAGGTTGCGCATAATCTGGAACTTTTAAAGCAGATGACCTTCTACGCCACCGGGACCGACTGTCTCCGTTCCCGGCTTCTTGCCTATTTTGATGAGAAAAGCCCCAACTATTGCGGGAACTGTTCCAACTGCAAGACTGTCTACGAGTCCACCGATATTACCCTGGAAGCGCAGAAGATCATTTCCTGTGTCTACCGGTTAAAAGAGCGGGGCAGGAATTTCGGAAAACTTATGATCATTGATATTCTGCGGGGCAGTAAAACGAACAAGATCACTTCCCAGGGCTTTGACACCCTGAGTACCTACGGGATCATGGCGGACACCTCCGCCCATCGTATACGGAACATCTTGGATGCGTTGATCAGCCAAGGCTATCTTATGGTGGATGCTGGGGAATATCCCGTGGTGGACCTTACTCCCCGGTTCCGGGAAATAACGGTGGAGAAGAAGCCCCTTTCAATGATGCTGCCCAAGGAAACTCCGCCAACGGTTCCGGGGGAAGGATCGGCGGATAGGTTTTTGGAGAGGTCCGCGGATCAAAAGTTCGGTAGTTTTGCGGTGACCAGGACCTTCGAAAAATCAAAGTCCGCCGGAATTCTTCCGGACAAAGACCCGGTGGACGAAGTGTTATTGACAAAGCTCAAGGATCTGCGCCGGGAGCTTGCCCAGGCCGGCAAAGTTCCCGCATATATTGTGTTTTCCGATGCAAGCCTCCGGGATATGTGCCGCAAACAGCCCACCACCAAGGCGGCCTTCCTCGGGGTATCCGGTGTGGGGGAGGTGAAGATGGAAAAGTACGGGGATGCTTTTACTACGTTGATAGGGGAGTACCGCGGTAAGGAAGAGTATGGCCGCTGATGCCCATGCCCATCCCTTTGATCTCGCCGGGCGCCTTCCTAATGCGGAACAGGAACGCCGCCGTCTGGGTATCCCCTGCGCCGCAAGCGCCTGGAATGGGGAGCAGTTTGCGTATCAGGAGGAGCTTGCCCGCAAAGCCCGTGAGGAAGGCGCCGTACCAATGGCTCTCTGTTTCGCCCTGCACCCCCAACTACCCGCCCTCAAAGACCCGCCGTTCTCCTTGAACGCACGCCCATTCGCGCCGCTCCTGGATATGTTGGAAACATTGGCGGTACAGGGGCGGCTGAATGCGGTGGGGGAAACCGGCTTTGACCTTTACAACGACGTCTTCCGTGCAACCGAGGCGGTTCAGGATGAGCTTTTCGCGGCCCACCTGGAAACGGCTCTGCGCTGCGGCCTGCCCCTGGTGCTCCATGTGCGCCGGGCCATGCACAAGGTCTTTGCCTTAACCGGACCGTTAAAAAAACTGCCCGCAGTGGTCTTCCATTCCTATTCGGGGACGGCGGCGGAGGGGGAGGCCCTGTTACGCCGGGGGGTAAACGCCTATTTTTCCTTCGGCGCCTCCATCCTGCTGAACCATAAAACGGCGATACGCTCCTCCGCCGTTTTGCCTCTGGACCACCTGCTCCTGGAAACCGACGCCCCCTATCAGCCTTTGCGGGGCCGGGAATTTTCGCGGTGGGCGGATCTGCCGGAGATACTGCGGGGGTTGGCCCGCATCAGGCAGGAGTCTGCGGCGGAACTGGAAGCGGCAACGGACAGGAATTTTTTTACGGTATTTAGCAAACCAAGATAAACGCATAGGAAAAATAATGAAGAAAAGAGAAGAATTTTAACCGCGAAGGCGCCAAAGGCGACGAAGGAAAGAAAGAACAAGAGAATCTGGCTCAAAAAATACTGAATTGTGCCTGCGAAGTCCACTCAATTCTGGGTCCAGGGAGTATCCTCTTCTTCCCCTTTGTCGCCTTCGGCGCCTTTGCGGTTTTTTTCTTCTCTTATGCGTTTATCCTGTTTAGCAAACCGATTATCTTTGACAAAATATAAAAGCAATGGTAAAGTAAGATAATAAAAGAGGTTCCCCATGGGTCAAGAAATCAATGTACCGAATCCGCTGGGGTATGCTCCCATTGTGGGGCTTATCAGAAAATATGCGGTACCGGCTATCGTGAGTATGTTGGTTACCGCAGCGTACAACATTACCGACCAGATCTTTATTGGCCATGTGGTGGGAATGTTGGGAAATGCGGCAACGAATATCGCGTTTCCGGTTACCATATTTTGTACCGCCTGCGCCCTGCTCATTGGGGCAGGTACGGCGACTAACTTTAACATTAAGTTGGGCGCCAGGCAGAGCGGGGAAGCGGCCCTTTTTGCGGGGATGGGTGTTACCATTGCCGGTGTTCTGGGGCTTGCGGTTTTCCTTTTGATATTTCTATTTAAAACACCGATCCTCCTGGTCTGCGGGGCCAGCGAAAATGTGCTGCCCTATGCATCCCTGTACCTGGGGATTACCGTGTTCGGTCTGCCTTTTTTACTGTTTTCCAGCGTGAGCAGTTACCTTATCCGGGCGGACGGCAGCCCCATGTACTCAATGGTTGCGGTGGCAGTTGGGGCGGTACTTAATGTTTTCCTGGACTGGCTCTTTATGATCGTGATCCCCTGGGGCATCCAAGGGGCTGCGGCGGCAACAATTATCGGACAATTCGTTTCTTTTTTCCTATGCCTGCTGTATTTTCCCCGGTTTAAAAATGTTCCCTTAAAACCAATCATCCCCCGGTGGATCTATCTAAAAAACATTCTCAAACTTGGTCTTACAAACTTTACGAATCATATGGTGATGATGACCGTAAACATTGTGCTCAATAACACCCTTAAACACTACGGTGCTCTTTCGGTGTACGGCCCGGACATCCCCTTGGCGGTTGCGGCGGTTATTTCAAAACTGAACACCATCCTCCTCTCCTTTGCGGTTGGATTGGCCCAGGGCTGCCAGCCTATTCTTGGTTTTAACACCGGGGCAAAGAATTACAGCCGCGTCAAAGAGACCTATAAGAAAGCGGCGGCGGTTACCATTGCTATCAGTGTACTCTTCTTCCTAGCTTTCCAAATCTTTCCGCTTCAAATCGTAAGCATTTTCGGCGGCGGCAGCGATCAGTACTTTGACTTTGCAAAACGATATATGCGTATCTATATGTTTATGGTTTTTATGTTTGGTATCCAACCGCTTTCGGTGAATTACTTTACGGCCACCGGGAAAGCGAAACAGGGAATCATCCTTTCGCTGTCACGGCAGGGCTTTATCCTCATTCCGCTGCTCATAATACTGCCGATGCTATTTGGCATTGACGGGGTTTTGTACGCCGGTCCCATTGCCGATGCCTTAGCGGTGCTGCTGTCGCTGAGTTGGGTGTGGAGCGATTTCAAGCGGCTTGATATTAGAATTTCTAAGGATTAACCACTGACCTCACGGACGTCACGGACTCCTGCTTTCTTATCTTTTCCTTAGTCCGTGAGGGTCCGTGTGGTCCGTGGTTCTGTATCTTCACGACAAACGCATGAAAAAATTATTCACAGATTTTCACTGATTAAGATAGAATTTCCAAGGATTTAAACCACGAAAAACACGAACGACACGAAAAAAGATTACAATTTCAAAGCAAAATTTCGTGTTTTTCGTGCCTTTCGTGGTTTAATTCTTTTTTTATCCGTTTTTTTGGATTAGATGGTTAAGAAATTCTTTCATGCGTCTGTGGTTCTGTATCTTCACCCATACTTGAAAATCCCCCGCTATCCGGTATATCCTTCCCCCACATGGACAAGCTCATCATAAAAGGCGCCCGGGAGCATAACCTCAAAAACATCGACCTGGAACTTCCCCGGGATAAGCTCATCGTCATCTCCGGCCTTTCCGGGTCCGGTAAAAGTTCCCTGGCCTTTGACACCATCTTCGCCGAAGGCCAGCGGCGCTATGTGGAGAGCCTTTCCGCCTATGCCCGGCAGTTCCTGGGCCGCATGGACAAGCCCGACCTGGACTACATTGAGGGCCTTTCCCCGGCCATTTCTATAGAACAAAAAACTACCCACCGCAACCCCCGGTCCACCGTGGGGACGGTTACCGAAATCTACGACTACTACCGGCTCCTCTACGCCCGTGTGGGCGTCCCCCATTGCCCCCAATGCGGCAGGGAAATTAGGGAACAGCCGGTGGACCAGATCATCGACACGATCATGGGGATGGGGGAGGGGGTTAAGGTCCAACTCCTGGCGCCGGTAATACGGGGGAAAAAGGGGGAGCATCAAAAGATCATTGAGGATGCCCGGAAAGCGGGGTTCGCCCGCGCCCGGATAGACGGGGTCCTCGTGAGCCTGGAGGATGATGGGGGTTCCTTGATCAAGCTGGACAAGCAGAAGAAGCACACCATCGAGATAGTGGTGGACCGCCTGGTCATCGGCCCTGATATCCGCCCCCGGCTTGCGGAGTCCGTGGAAACCGCCCTCAATGCGGCGGACGGGATCATGCAGGTGTTGGTGCAAGAAGCGGATAAGACCCAAGGGGTCTTCTTTAGCCAGAAAAACGCCTGCCCGGATTGTGGCATCTCCATCCCGGAACTCCAGCCCCGGCTTTTTTCCTTTAACAACCCCTACGGCGCTTGCCCCAGTTGTTCCGGCCTGGGGGCTAAGCTGGAATTCGACCCCGACCTGGTGATCCCCAACCCCTCCCTGTCCTTTAACGAAGGCGGGGTGGCCCCCTATAACCCGGACAGCGCCTGGCACCGCAGCCGCTTTGAAAGCCTGGCCAGGCACTACAAGTTCAGCCTTGATACACCCTTGAAGGATCTGCCCAAGAAGGTACGGGACGCCATCCTCTACGGCAGCAAGGACGAGATCAAGATGAAGTACGTGAACCGGGACAAGACCGGCAAGTTTGAGTACCAGTCCCGCTTTCCCGGGGTGTTGGAGGACCTGAAACGGCGTTACCTGGAAACCCAGTCGGAAAATATGAAGGAATGGTTTGAAAAGTTTATGAGCCAGAAGCCCTGCGAGGACTGCGGGGGTAAGCGGCTTAAGCCCGAAGCCCTGGGGGTGATGGTTGGGGGGAAAAACATCTGGGACATTACCAGCTTTTCGGTAATTGATACTATCAAGTTTTTTGACGCCCTCAAGTTTACCAAAAACGAACGGAAAATCGCCAACCAAATATTGAAGGAAATCAACGCCCGGCTGGGGTTCATGAAGAATGTGGGGCTGGACTACCTGACCCTGGAACGGAAAAGCGCCACCCTCTCAGGCGGTGAGGCCCAAAGAATACGGCTGGCCACCCAGATTGGCTCAAGCCTGGTGGGGGTGCTCTACATCCTGGATGAGCCCTCCATCGGCCTCCACCAACGGGACAACCAGCGGCTCATCGACACCTTGCTCTACCTCCGCAACCTGGGCAACACCCTGATCGTGGTTGAACACGACGAGCAGACCCTGCGTACCGCCGACTACCTGGTGGACCTGGGACCCGGCGCAGGGGTTCACGGCGGTAGGGTCGTCGCCCAGGGTACGCCGACTGAGGTGATGAAGGTGGAAGAGAGCCTTACCGGGCAGTATTTGGCGGGGACCCTGACCATGGATATCCCCCAGGAACGGCGAAGGGGGAATGGCAACTTCATCCGCTTAAAGGGGGTACGGGAGCATAACCTTAAAAACATCGACGTAGAGATACCCCTGGGGATGTTTACCTGTATCACCGGGGTATCCGGTTCCGGGAAGTCCACCCTGTTGAGTGATGTGTTGTACCCGGCCCTGGCTAACCGCCTGTACCGGTCCAGCCACCCCGAGGGGGATTGCGATGCGATTGAGGGGGCGGAGTTTATCGACAAGGTGATCGACATTGACCAAAGCCCTATCGGCCGTACCCCCCGGTCCAACCCGGCAACTTATGTGGGGGTCTTTTCCGGCATACGGGACCTCTTTGCCGGCCTTCCGGATGCCAAGATGCGGGGCTATAAGCCGGGGCGGTTCTCCTTCAATGTCCGGGGGGGCCGCTGCGAAAACTGCGCCGGGGATGGGACCATCCGTATCGAGATGAACTTCCTCCCGGACGTGTACATCACCTGCGATGTCTGCCACGGCCAGCGCTTCAACAAGGAAACCCTGGAAATCCGCTACAAGGGCAAGAACATCGCGGACGTGCTGGATATGACCATCGAGGAAGCGGCGGAGTTCTTTTCCTATATACCTCAAATTGCCCGGAAAATGGACACCCTCCTTTCGGTGGGCCTGGGCTACGTCAAGCTGGGCCAGTCCGCCCTTACCCTGTCCGGGGGGGAAGCACAAAGGGTAAAGCTGGCGCTGGAACTGTCCAAGCGATCCACCGGCCGGACCCTCTACATCCTGGACGAGCCAACCACGGGGCTCCACTTCGCCGATGTAAAGCAGCTCATGTGCGTTATCCAGCGCCTGGCGGATCAGGGGAACACCGTGGTGATGATTGAGCATAACCTGGACGTGCTGCTCCAGGCGGATCACCTTATCGACCTGGGGCCTGAAGGAGGCGATAGGGGAGGGGAACTGGTGACCACCGGTACACCCGAGGAGCTTGCAGCCTATCCGCGCTCCTACACGGGCATGTATATCAAGGAACTTTTGGAACGGCGTCCCCCGGGACGGCACACTAAGGGCGGAAAAGCAACGCCCCGGCGGACATGAGCAGCCCCTTTTTCCGGTTTGTCAAGATAACTCTTTTTCTTAGCATCC
>BNUY01000127.1 GCA_025997715.1 Spirochaetia bacterium | reverse complement strand
CGGAAACCTTAGGGACTCCCATGATTCCGAAAAAAACGGCTCCATCCAGGAATTGGGCCGGGAACATTAGGCATGTTTCAAGAATAGGGCTGCTTGAGACTTAGTTTTCGGACGGTCTGGGGGGGGGACTGGTTTTGTTAGTATAATATAACATCTGTGGCAAATAAAAAGGCCGTTTCCGGCCATGCAGAGCTAATTGAATACCCCCGTTACCGCGAGTATTGACAGAACCGTCGTTACCAATCCTAATACCGTGGTCACCACCGGGCTTACCTGCCCAAAGTAATACAAAAACGCATTCGTCTTTGCCGTTATCGTCGTTTCGGGCGTTATCGGATCGCTCTTCTTCATCTCTTTCCCGCTGATGTCTTTTATCGTCACTACTTCCCGGGTGTTCCGTTCCATCACAAAGCCTCCCGCAAGCGCCACATAGTAATCCCATTCACGGTCTGGAATGTACGGATACCGGTCAGGCTTTACCACTGCTCCTGCCACCGTCACAAAATACTGCCGGAACGGGATGATCAGCGTATCGTTCCGTTCCACAAAATACTGGCTCCGGTAACTGGAATCATACAGCATGGGGTTGAGGTTCAGGGGTATCCGTTCCGCTCCCCGGAGCAGATATGCGTTCTGGGTATCCGAAATTGCCGTGAACCACCCGCGATTCCGCTGCACCAATGACGCGTAGTTTTCCCCAAGGTTAAACCGGATAGTGAGCCGGTTTGCCGCGTTGCTTTCGGCGGTTTCCAGGGATTCCTCTCCCCGTACCGCACCTTCTACAAACATAACCGGCATCAAGTCAATAATTGACGGGATGGTTATCGCATCAGAGTGCTGCAGGGGATAGTTGTTCCCGATATCCTGTTCAGAAAGGTATATCTTATCCCCCGAATCAGTTTCTGCGGCGACATACCGCACCAATTCTATCCTGCTGGGGTCCGCGGTGGGGGTTAGGTTTGAGGCATACTTTGTTATTAGTTCTGAGAGGTTTTCTCCGGGTACTAACTGGTAGGTCCCGGGCCGTTCCACTGATCCGGTAACGGTAACGACCCGGTCAATGCGGTTAATGTGGATGGTATCACCGGGGCGGAGGTAGGGGTCCTGGGTCAGGTCACCGTTACGCTGGGCTTGAAAGAGGTCGTAGGTTTTGGTTTGGCCGGAGGAGGAAGTGATGGTGATATCACGGATTGATGAATAGGCGGTCAGGATGACGGGGGCTAGGAGCGAGGATAAGCGATCCAAGGCCCAGGTTTGGCGTATTGTCGTGGCGCTTACCTCGCCGGTGAGATACACCCGAAAAGATGCGGGTTGGGTGAGGACTAGCTGTGCGCCGCTAAGAGGATAGTTATTCGACACGATTGCTTCGGCTTCGGTTTTCAGTTGGCGGTATGTTTTTCCGGCGGCGTTAATACTGCCCAGGTTCGATATTTGGATACGGTAGGTACTGTCTACGACTATCGTATAGGTTACCGGGGTTCCGTTTGCCGCATAGGCCAGGGTATAGACATCGCCGGCGGTTACCCGGTAATCGGGGCTGGAGAGGGCAAGCTGGATGTTCACGCTAAAATCAGCGGTGGCTTCTATTTCCTGGGATACCTGGGGGAAGACTGCGGTGAGGACGGTGAGAAAAATGGTTACAAGACAGAGGGAGCGTTTCATCGTTGTGGTCCTTTGAGTTTCGCCATGGCTTCAGGGTCTTTCCTGATGTTGGAGATAGCGTTTAATACAAAAGCGAGGAAGATTGAGAAGAATCCCGCAGCAAAGGTGACGATGATGCAGAGCAATCCCCGGCTGGGGCCGGACTTTTTGTCCGGGACTTCGGCCATTTCCAGGATTTGGAAGACGGGTTTTTCGCTGGCCATGGTTACTTTGAGGAGTTCGTACTGAACTTTAAGCTGGGTATAGACTTGGCGCTGTGCGCCCAATTCCAACTGGATGCGGCTGAGGTCAAGCGAGATTGCAGGGATATTCACCCCGCCCCGCTGAACCGATTGTTCTAACTGGCGGGTTTCCAGTTCACGTTTCATGATCTCATCGTAGGTATTCCGGATATTTTTTTCCAGGTTTTCTTTTTCCAGTTTGTTTTTGTCGATGCCTAGTTCATCAAACCACGCTTGGAGGTAACTGACACAAAAGTTTACAACACGCTGGGCGAATACCGGATCAGTATCGGTAAAACTAATACTGAAGACACCGCTCTTTTCATCAGAAGAAGCAGTAAGTATCTTTTTAAGTACCTTCCTGCTATCGGCGCGGGGAGACTTTGCTTTAGCTTTAGGTGTTTCAATGTTATACCGGGTAATGAGGTCAAACTCATCCACGACCGAATCAAGGAGACTGTTTGTACCGACCAGGTATATGGCAAGGTCGCTGAAGGTAGACCCGGTACTGACACCGGCAAGGCCTGCGAGGCCGCCGAGGCCGCTGGCGCCAAGCATTGCTGCCATACCGCCGCCGGATGATGAGGCGTTGTTGATGAGCATGAGAGCGGTGGGGGTATATTCATTGGGGAGAGGAGATGTTTCTGAGGGTAATTTGAGAGAAATAACCGCATATACAACGACCCCAACCATAGCGATTAGGGTTATTACGAGAATCATGATCTTGCGATGCCAGAGGACGGCAAAGAGATCTATGAGGCTGATTTCGTCGTCGTTTGTTTCTTCGTTCATATAATCCTTCAAAATATTCATCACTACATCTGGTTAGATGTAGTGCAATTTCAGGTTTTTATTTCTCATAACGTATTTTAAACACACTATACAAAAATCTTTAGAATTGCGATGCATAAATTGAACTCATCCGGTACTGCCGGAAGTAATGGACATATCCTTCGGTATACCTCTGATTGCTGCCAGAAACTTGCCGGTTTCTCTATGATTAAACTCAGGCATCATCCGGTTAAATAGATCAATCAACTCCAAACGAGACCATCTGCCCTGCTTTCGTAATGCATACAATATAGACATCAGAGGAAAAAAGTGGTTCACTACGGCCGATGAGGGAAAATATATCTGACATGGAATTACACTCTTACACTACTGGGAATATTTACAAGACGGTCCGCGATATATTCGGCATTTGGTGTTTCTGTGTGCTGACAATGCCGGTATGGAGGTAGTGTATGCAGCAATGTCCACGCCGGTCTGGTCTGCACACCGTTATCGTTTGAGTATTCAAGGAAAGCGTCCCGCTGTTTCCGGTCATCAAACAGGATAGCATTTAACCAATAATTCGACCTGGCATTATCCGGCTCGGTAATAAACCTAATATGCATTGAATCAAAGAACTGCTGATACAAATGTGCGGTCTCCCGCTTGTTTTCAAGGGTTTTGGCAAAATATTCCAGCTGGGCTAACCCAATCGCCGCGTTAATACTGGGCATACGGAGATTGTACCCAACTTCATCATGATAAAATTCCCACTTATGAGGACGCTTAGCGGTAGTCGAAAGATATTTTATCTTTGATGCAAGCGATTCATCATCGGTAATAACCATACCCCCGCCACCGGTGGTAACCGTCTTGTTCCCATTGAAACTTGATATTCCTGCCAGTCCAAATGTTCCGGTATGCTTCCCTTGATACGTCGTGCCCAGGGATTCCGCAGAATCCTCTATTAACATAAGCGAATATGCTTCACATAAATTTTTTATCTCATTTATTCTAACCGGATGCCCAAAGGTATGCATGGGAATAACCGCTTTAATTACCTTACCGGCCTTCTTGTTTCTACATTCACCATCTATTACTTCAGCATATTCTGAAAGAAAATGTTCGAGGCTCTTAGGGGACATTCCAAGGGTATCAGCATCCACATCCACAAAAACAGGCGTCCCATTAGCGTGAGCAATCGCGGCGGCAGTCGCCATAAAAGAAAGCGACTGGGTAATTACCTCATCACCGGGTTTGATTCCCGCGGCAAGCAATAGGATATGCAACGCAGCCGTTCCATTTGCTATCGCAACCGCATACTTCGCGCCGGTTATTTCTTTGATCTTATTTTCCATATCGGTAACAAAATGACCAATATAGGAAACATATTTTGTATCAATACATTCTTCAAGATATTTTTTTCATTCCCCAGAAATTCAGGGCAATACAGCAGAACCGGATTACACCCGGAATACAGCTTCTTTACAAACTACGTGATTTCTTCATTGCGGTGCATAAATTCCTCCGTTATTCTTGTTTGTACGAAAGTATATACGCTGAATAATATGAGGTATCGCCCATTTGAATCCCACTACCGAGGCAAGCACATATATATAATCATAATGATCCTGCAATAAATCAAAAGCGAGGAGGACGGCAAAGAGGTCTATGATGTTGATTTCATCGTCTTTATTTTGTTCTTCGTTCATAGTAATCCCTCTACATCTTTCCGTCTAGAAATTTGCCGGTTTCTTTATGATTAAACTCAGGTATCATCTTGTTAAATAGATCAATCAACTCAAAGCGAGACCATCTGCCCTGCTTTCGTAATGCATAAATTGTTTCTGTAAATAAGTTCAATTTCTCTTCTTCATAGACAGCTTCATTCCTTATGACACCTACCGCTTTGAAACGGTACATCTCAAGATATTCTTTTTCTGTATAGAATTCCTCAAAATCCTTTTCCCCGGTAGTATCACTCTTAAAGAAATATACCGGATATTTTTTCTGCTTTTTTAATTCACCAACCTTTTCACGTGCTTCATCCTCTGTCGCACATTGGACCGGCTCTAACCCTAAATTTTCAAGATACCGTTCCGCAATCTCACTGAAGGTTAATAAATTCAGATCATAATCCAATTTTGGGAAAAAGATGTCCCGGTTTTCCCCAAGCAAACAGGACATAAGGCACAATTCCCCGGATTCCTGGGGAGTTACAAAATACCTGCGTACATCAGAAGGCGCCGAAAGGGGCTGCCCCTTTTCTATGCGGTGATTAAAACCATATAAGAGGCTCCCATCGGAGAAAGCAACATTGGCAAACCGGGCGGTGGAAACCGGCAGTTCCAAAGAACGGCGCATAAGAAACATTTCCATAATGCATTTTGAAGCGCCCATCATGTTTACCGGATTTGCCGCTTTATCTGTGGAAACACAAAAATATTTTTTAGCGCCCTGTTCTTTGGCCTGCTGTATCGTTTTATCTGTATTAAAGACGTTTACATCTATCATCCGCATTAGGGTGAATGGGTCTTTTTCACTCCGTACATGTTTCAGGGCGGAAAGGTTGAGGACATAGTCATAACCTTTTCCATTAGCGATAAAGGAATCGAAAATATCTGATCCGCAATCTATTGCGAAGGTGGCAAATTCACCATCAATATAGCCGAGGGAACTGCGGATATCCCGGACAAGTTCTACCATGTTGTTTTCGCTTATATCCACCACATGGAGCAGTTTTGGATTGCGCTTAAATATTTCATGAACAACAGCAGAACCAATGGAACCCGCACCGCCGATTACCAGAAAGCGTGATGAGGAAACAATGGCGGATAGCTCTTTTTCATTGGCGACGATATCTTGGGAGAAAAGCGGTTCGGTACGACCTATGAGGGATAAGATAAAAGACACTAAATTAAATCCTTACACTACTGGGAATATTTACAAGACGATCCGCTATATATTCCGCGTTTGGTGTGTCTGTATGCTGGCAATGCTGATATGGCGGTAATGTATGCAGCAATGTCCACGCAGGACGGGTCTGCACACCGTTTTCGTTTGAGTATTCAAGAAACCCATCCCGCTGTTTTCTATCATCAAACAAAATAGCGTTTAGCCAATAATTGGACTTAGCGTTATTCGGTTCGGTAATAAACTTGATATGTATTGAAGCAAAGAATTGTTGATATAAATGCGCGGTCTCCCGCTTGTTTTCAAGGGTTTTGTCAAAATATTCCAGTTGGGCAAGTCCAACAGCCGCGTTAATACTGGGCATACGGAGGTTATACCCTACTTCATCGTGAAAAAATTCCCAGCGGTGGGGACGTTTTGCAGTAGTTGATATATAGCGTACACGATTGGCAATAGCCTCATCATCGGTGATGACCATACCGCCGCCGCCGGTGGTCGCCAACTTATTCCCATTAAAGCTGAATATTCCTGCTTTACCGAAAGTACCGGCATGTCTTTTCTTGTAGAAACTGCCGAGGGATTCGGCGGAATCTTCAATAAGGATTAACGAGTACTCATCGCATAGTGTTTGTATTTCTTCTATTCGTACGGGATGACCAAATGTGTGCATGGGGATAACGGCTTTTATTTGTTTCCCGGTCTTTTTATTGACACATTTCCCTTCAATGATTTCAGTGTATTTTTTAAGAAAACTCTTGAGACTTTCCGGAGACATACCGAGGGTATCCTGTTCCACATCAACAAAGACCGGCGTTCCCTGAGCGTGAACGATGGCTGCACTGGTTGCGGCAAAGGAAAGGGATTGAGTAATGACCCCATCGCCCGGTTGTATGCCGACAGCCAGGAGGAGCATGTGTAAAGCTGCAGTTCCATTCACTAGGGCCACCGCGTATTTTGCACCGCTTATTTCCTTGATTTTGTTTTCCATATCCGACACAAAACGGCCGATATAGGAAACATATTTGGTGTCGATACATTCGGCGAGATATTTCTTCTCATTACCAAGAAATTCAGGACAGTGGAGGAGAACGGGATTTTGTTCAGGGTAGAGGCGTTTTATGTATGCGGTGATTTCTTGGTTGAGAGCCATAATGGAAAATCCTTTTAAACGAATCTATGTTTTAGATAATTCCAATGGATTTAATAAAAACTCAATCATATTAGTATCAAAGACGGGGACATTACATTTCTTGTGAACTATTTCCCGTTCTCCAAATGAATCATCTATAAAAATTGAATTTTTTCCCGTAATATATTCATACTTATTTTCTGTCTGTTTTATATGAATAATTTTATCAAAAAGATCGGATAATCGGTACTTTTGTAAATCTTCATTTAAATCGCCAATATGTTTAGTTATAATAATTACAGGTATATTATTATTTATACATTGATACACAAAAGTAATTATTTTACTATTTATCTTTCCATTAAATATTATCGTATCATCATAATCAATATATACTGTATCGTAATAGAGGTCTGTCGCATAGGAATTATGGAGCGCCCGGTCAATGACAACATCGTAATTATTCTCATAAACACGATCAATATGTTCACCGGTATAAAGATAAAGCGTTAAAAGCGGAAGATTAACGCCTTTGCTACGCGTATATGCCGAAGTTCCCGCTATTCTGGAGGCAACTTCCAGTAAAACTAGTTTTCCCGCAGTATTTTTTTTAACCTGGAAGAACCATCCACCACGTTGATCCAGTTTTTCATTTATCGTTAATGCTATTTCTTCAAACTCATGACCGCTTGCCGCCGCAGAACTGACGCTTATGCCATTTTTGATCCGTTTCCGATAACGCGGTGATATATAAATTAAATCACCGGAATTATTAGTAAAACAATCAACCGTATATTCCTCATCGGGCAAATACTCCATTAACAAAATATCTTCGAGATTCATATTCTGTAAAATGCTCTCATTATCAATTTTCTGCGCCCCATAAGAACCTTGACCTATATCCGGCTTGACAAATACAGGGTATTCTTTTATCTCTGAAATGTTTTCATATATTTTCGGAACAGATATATCACTTTCTAAAAGTTGATAGGTCAGTTTTTTTGAACGGGTAATTCTTGCGGTATTGAAATCTGGTGCAATAATTTTACAATAAAAAAGAGAAGCATATTGTGAAAGTTTATATAATACGCCGTCCATTGCGGGATAAATATAATCAATACCATAATCTTTTATTCTATTCTGAAATTCAAGAATAGTCTCTTTATTACTGTTATCGGATATAAACGGCAGATTATCTATATGCTTTTTATAAACATATCTGCCATGATCATAATTACTGGAACCGCCCCACAGTTCAAAACGGGTCGAGAACTCCACTGCTTTGTATATTTCAAGAGCTATTTCTGTCCCACAGGGATATACCAAAATCCTTTTTCTCCCCTTTGTCATATAACACCGTCCTACGCACATCTTTTGTACGAAATAACCGATGTTATATATATAAATAGGAGTGTGGATACTTTTAATAACATTTTTTTGCTTCTAAAACATAATGATACGGCATTAAGAATCTATTATCCGCCTCTAATTCTCGTAAATCCAATATTTCAAAATCCTTAAACAATTCTTTTAATCCATGAATTGTAAAGCGCCAACAATCAGGTAATGGTCCGTGTATACGAAAATTAAATGGCGTTGATATTAATGCTATACCCCCACCCTTCAAAATTCTTTTTATTTCTTTTACAGCACTAAATGGATTTGAAACATGTTCAAGCACTTCTGTGCATACACAAATATCAAAACTCCCATTTGGTATGATATTTTCGTTATTTGTACATAAATCACACATATAATCAGTATTATACTGCGGATCTATATCCAAAGTTTTTACATCAGCCTTTTTAAAATAAAACTTTGTACCTTCGTGAACCTCAGGAGCGATGTCTAGCACTTCAAGACCATCTCTATCATACTTTCCAGCCATTTCGGTTAAAAATGCCGAAACATTATTCCGAATTAGGACCAGGATGTCCTTATCCAGTTGACTAATTACCTTATCCATAATTTTCTCCTTTTACGCTATAACGCTTAAAATCTTCTGGTTCCTCCGGAAGATTTTTTAACACCCTTTTCCATAACTTAGATGATGGCATAATGACAACCAACACAGTAAAGAAAATGAGTGCAAAATATAAAAATAAACTGTTATTGTCTATAAACCAGCTTTCGAGTTTTTCTTTATAAGGGATTATTACATTTTTGTAATAATTTTCTTTGTCTTCAACCCGTTGTAAAATATATTCTTCATTTCGTACCGCAATTGATCCGATGCCCGATAACCCCGGTTTAAGTTTATATATTTTTCTTTTCATATAGTCTGAATAATATTTATATCCTTGCCGTACTAATGGCCTATAGCCAATAATGCTCATCTGACCAATAAAAATATTTATAAGTTGCGGTAATTCATTG
>BNUY01000126.1 GCA_025997715.1 Spirochaetia bacterium | reverse complement strand
TTTCGCCATCGCCGCTAATGCTTTTTCCGTGAACTGGTCCTTGTTTTCCATCTGATAGCCCCTCCCTAAAGGCTATTCTCAGTATATCATATGATCCTCCGTTTACCCGGAAAAAGTTGTTGCACCCCCGCCGCCCGCTGAAGAAACTCAATCAGTTCCGGCTTAAAGTCCATAATCTCCCGGATAAACTGTTTCCAAAGCGGACAATCCGCCCCGCCGTCATACGCCACCGGCGCCAACTTAGTAATCATATCCTCCCGGCAGTGGCTCTGAAATTCCGCTTTTTTCAAATCAACCGTACCATTAGCAATATTGAAAAGCCAGGGATACTTATCAAAATCATTAGTAGCAACATTCACCTCCCGCATGAGCGAAGCCGATTCAATAAACGCCTTCCTCCGCCGCAGGGATTCACTCTGTAACGCATACTTTTCAATTTCCATCCGCTCCCGGTAATCATTGGATGCGGCCATTTTATCATAGATACGATGAATCACCTCAAGCCCCATTTCATGTATCAAGTACCCATCATCAATCTGCCAATGATCCCCGGTCCACACCACCCATTTTTTCCACGCCGCATTGTACCGGATATCCTTTCCATACTGCCGAACCAACCGGTACGCATTGGCGGTATCCGTATACTGCACCGTCCCTTCCTTAAGTTCTGTCAGCCTCCGTAACATTGAATCATCGCCCACCGGTTCCGCCAGTATCGGACCTGAGTACTCCGGTTCATATGACCGTGTAACGTCCATTAATCAAACCCTCCCTGTCGTAAACCCACCGCATACACCCTAAACCGGTATGCCAAACAATCAAAGGCAATCTCCGGAATCGGCTCCGGCAATTCATGAACAATACGGACAAACAAATCGTAGAGCATATTTAAAGCCCCAGGCTTACGCACCCATTCCCGGTTCTTCCAAAAAGCAACCGCCCGGTATTCATCATCAGGTATTTCCCGCTTTTTTAACTTGTACCATTGCAGTAAGTCATCAGCATAAACAATTTCTCTTGCCGCATATTCTTGCAGCTTCTTTCTCTGATGCCTGACAAGATCATCATAGCGAACCTTCGGATCTTTTGAACGCATACACCTCTCCCCTCTACCGCATTAATCGCGGTTAAAACTCATTGATAAAATAGAAATATTCAGTAGATTACATCAATTAGGGAGGCTCTTTTATTCTAAGCATACCGTATTCTCTAAACGCCTTTTGTGCGCTTATCCTGGGAACACAGCAGATGAACCACATAATAACAAACAGAACAAACAGCATAACTATTTCCCCTCATCCCATACAAACACTTTCACCACTTCCCCCGGCGCAACCCGTCCATCAGCAAAGGTAACACTTGCCCAGAAAAACCACCAACCGCCCTTGTCAATTTCCCCCTCGATACACTCATGGAAAATAACCCCTTTCGCTACATCTTCAATCCCCGCCGTAAATTCCCCTACAACCCCACCCGGCTTCCGGTATCTGATCAGCGCCAAAAGACACCCCTCCAAATCCGTAAACGTCCGCACTATAATCCTAAGCGCCGACTGCCCTTTAAATATTATGTTCATAAATCCCCCTAATGTATTTTGCTATCAAGAATAATCTCCCGGCAAACCTTAGACTTCACGACAAGCTCCTCATTACTTTTCAGAAACCGCCGCAGTATAAAATCCCGCACAAACCCTACCGTCACCAGTTTTATAAAAAACCCTACACTCCTTAAGGGTATCCCGGCAACCCCCGCAATATCTTTTTGAGTACGGTAGTAGTTTCCCAATCGAACCGTCCCCGCAGAGCTTCCAGCATCCACCAGCAACCCCCGTATATAATCCCCCCAATGCCCCGCAGCAGCAAAGGCGGTAACACCCATCGTCAGTTTCCGGTATACACTCCAAACCCGGCTCAATAAATCAGTACCGCGTACCGTGGCGGCATGTTTCCGCACATAAGCCGACCCATGCCCTAAAGCCGTAGTATTCCTGCCATTCATAGCCAATGTCTTTTTATAAACCGCCGTTATCTTCCGGGTATCGTTAAGCTTCACCCCCTGGGTCAATGTCCGGGTATAGGCCGCAGGGATACTAAGATACATACTTGCTTTCAAATCATACCGTGATCCCGGATATATATTTGGATCGCGATTATAATTTTTACCGGGATAAAACAAATCATTACAGTCACTAATGTCATCAAACTCATAATCAGGAGCCATTTCATATAAGGAATTATAATTTTTCATATCATCCGGTTCCATCATAACACCATACGATTGAAATAGAGGAGTTCCATAATCAAACCTTGTAACGCCATATTCACCCCAGTACCCAAACCAAACATCAGTATTTGCCGCAATGGTTCCATAGGGAGTGGTGTTAGATTGAATCCATCGCGGAGTAAAATTATCGGGACTGCTAAGATTTGCATCCTGGTTAACAATGGTGGTTTTGTACGTAAGCAACTGTTTTGGTTTATTATTAAAATTACTGTATAAAATTGAGAACATTCTATAGGTATACCTTAAAGTACCAGTCGTGCGTTGTTTCGGGATAGATTGTATGTATATATAGGTATTATACGTTCCGTTCAACGGTAGAGGAGTTTTATATTTGTTAAGCATGATTGTTGAATCTAATTCTATTACATATTCGCGTTTATATGATTCAAGCTTCGTAGTAGGATCACCGGCTTTGTCTGCCAGATAATCATTATATTCATCAGATGATATATAATCATATTCATAATACGCCCCAACCGTACTACTCCCAATTATCGGATCAACCACCACCGGATAGGCCGCATCTCCTAGCCACCCCTCCGGGATGGTAAGCGCCATCACCCCCGTATCTATCCACACATCCCCCCAAACCCATCGCCCCCGAGCGTCAATAATCTTAGGCCGGTGAATATGGCACATCTTCCCCGTCCCCACATGATACGCCGGGGAATTAATTACCGTTTCTTTTTTATAAACCGCATAACTCCCCCGCAAATGTTCCGGCCCGATGGTATCCGGCTGCCGGAAGAAGTCAAACCCCTCCCATCCCTCAATAGCCAGAAAGAGCCGGTTGCTTTCCGGTTCCCGGTTAAGAATAATATCGTACTCAAAATGTTCCCCGTCCAGAATAGTAAACCGGTGGCTTTGCGTATCCCCGGCATAGTGCAGCTTCCACCTATCCCCCCGCAGAGAATACTCTTCGACATCAGGCGCAACAAACCGCAGAGCATCCCGCCCCCAGCGGTTCAATTCCCATGACGGCGTTTTTTTTCCCAGGCTAACCATAAGTGGAAAATCATTGTGTGATTGCAGAAACCGTGCCACCCTTTACCTCCTTACTGCCCGAGAATGGTAATTTCCCATTGCACTTGTAATGTATCGCTGGTTGTTACATTTACTACCGGCGTAATCTGCGCGTATGCCAAATTGAAAGAAGCCGCCGCATTTCCATTCAAAAGGCAAGCCTCATTAATACCGTTAGCGTTAAGCGCCCCCGCCGCAAAACTTGCCCGGTAAATCAGCGTAGTATCCCCGGTAGCCCCCCACGCCGCTTTCAGCGCGGGGTATCCGGCATCCAGAGCTTTCATTGCACCGGTAGGCGTATTGCACCGGGTATTAGTCTTTGTACTATTCCCCGTCCACCCCGTCCCCACCTGGATAAACCCCGCCGCACTGGAAACTTTCACCTTACCCGGCGTAGGCAGCAAAGCGTCAGCAATCATCGCATCCCCCTGCCGGGTAACAATATTGTGCCGCCGGTACTCCATCGGCTGCCCCTGGAGCCGTAACAGCCGGCTAAACAAACCAGGCGTCCTCCGCTTGATATTCCCGTCTTGATCCAGCACCCGCACCGTGACCATCCCCTTAACCCGAATCCTGTCTTTCAAAATTATCTCCTCCCCAAAATCAAACCGCCGCCAATCCCGATAGCAAGCCCCCCCAGCAGACAAACCACTCCGGTAATCACCATATTCCTAACACCCCGGCCCTTAACCATCTTGTATTCCGTTTTCCAATGGTTCGCCTCCCTCACCGCCGCCGCCCGATCCCGCAGCAATACCGCCTCGCGTTCAATCCCCGCAATCGCCGCCGCCTTTGCCGCCTCTGCCGCCGCTTGTTCAATCGCTTCCACCGCCGCCGTAGTTATGTCATCTATCAGCAAGTCCACCTCGAATTCGCTGAATAGCCGCATCCCGTTTTCGGCTGAATTCTTCGGTGGCGCTATCAACGGCTCCCCGAACACCGGGAACCCCGTCAAGAAACTCACGAGGATCACGAGCGCCGTAATCCTCCCGCAGTATTTGTATTTCATGTTCCTGCTCCTTAATCTCATTCAGTACCCGGTCTTTCTCCTGGAAAAACCGAATCGCCACCACTATCACCACCACCAGGAGAACCCCTGCCGCCCCGGTGATAAGCCCCTTCCAAAAATCCTTCATGCTCATTCCTCCATCGGGTAATAACTTTAAGCCCCACAATCCCAAACAACACCATCACCATTACGGCAAACCAAATCCAATCCCGAATCAGCCCCTGCATTAAAAGCCACGTCGCAAGGTACAAACAGAAGGGCTTAAACCCCAGCATCTTAGACGGCAAAGCAATGACCCGCTTACCCAGGATGATCCACAAATCCCGCCCCGTATGCTCCCAGCTTGCCTTATCGGAAATCTGAATCCCGTCACTATCGCTCATACCGTTTAATCCTCCATGCTTTTAAAAGCCCTGCATGGTTTTCTGATGATCCAGTAGATTTCCTGATAGTTGGCGCTGCGTTTTGCACGACTGTAAAAGCATAGCCACCGGTACACCGTTGACTGTGCCGATGCCTTACAATGCAAACAGTCAATACACAATTTCTCTTTCCCCTTTGCCATCCTTATACCCCCTTAATCAAAATAGTAGCTCAATTCACTATCAAGCCCGAACCGTGTTTTTCCCTCATCAGCAAGCCGCGCCAACACCTCCCGGTCCAACCCCCGCACCGCCGTAGTCACTCCTTTATTCCAGAACCATGATGAAATCCCTTCCAGCCCCTTTACTTGCGCCCCTCCTTCCTGGGAATTAAGTATCACCCCATCCCCGACAAACCCCGCCACATGCCCGGCCTTCCCCGACCCGTCAACAAAAAACGCCGCCGTAATGCTCCCCGCCGCCGGCTTCTGTACCGTAAACACCCGCTTAAACAAATCATCCGCCGTAGTACGAATAAAATACCCGGTAGCCGCACACAGGGCCAAACAGACCGCCCCCGAACAATCCGAACTTTCCGGGTTTTCCTTCCCCCACCCATAGGGCGAATTATATTGAAGCAGTAAAAAGTACCGGAACTTTTCCACCTCCGTCATCCGGTCAAACTCCCGCTTTTCATTGTCAAAAACCGCTTTCCATTTCAACCCCATCATTTCACTCCATTCCTAAAAAAGTTAATAATAATGCTAACCACCAAGGCCGCCGAAGCAATCAGCAGGCTAAAGGTAGCTTTCATATCCCGTCCCCGTTCCAAATCTTTTTTTCAAGCCGTTCAACCCGTTCCCGAAAATGTTCTTTGAATTCCCTCATCTCACCTTTGAGTTCCTTCATCTCCGCAATACTCTCAATAAACAATCGCCTGTCCTCATCAGTCATACCGATACCTCCGTAATCCTAAATTCCGCCACAAAAGCAGCGCCCCGTTTATACCGCAGTGATAGTGCGTTCACCGTCCCCCGTACCATTTCTTCTTCCGTATGTACCATAACCACTGCCCCCACCCGCGCATGAAACACCCCCCTATGTGTCTTGACCGTAATCTCCCGTCTATCCCACAGCCGTTCCGCCAATTCCCTCTTCGCCCAATCTTCATACTGTGGTTTCCCATCAATCAAATCCTCCGAAAAATACGACCCGGTAACATTCAATGCCGCCGTCCCCCGCAACATCACCGCCGCCGTATCCTTAAGGAAGCATGAGCGGTTTAAATCCAACACAATAGGCCGTCCATAAATCGCCGCCCCATAGAGATCGCCATCTCCATCACGGTGTAAGGTAATACCAGCCCGGTCCCGGTGGCTTGTAACATCATAAGCGGAATACCGGAAAGCTCCCCCATCAAACCCAAGCCGCAATTCTGCTTCTTCCTGGGTGTCAATACTGTCCGCATAAATCACCGCCCGATCCTCATCGCCATCCTTAACCATGTACCGCGCCTCATATCCCGGTTTCTCTATTTCTCGTATTGCAGGAAACCGAAACGGATACCGGGGAGTCAAATATTCGTTATACACCACCGGGGGATCGCAATACCGCCAGATTTCCTGTTTTTCCAGAGCAACCGGTATATTTATTTTAAGCCGCACCGCATTACAGTACTGCTCCGCACATTCTGTAAACCGCAGATAAAAAATATCGCTGCCCTTAAACGTGTAGGAAGCCTCATCAACATCAAATACTTCACTTTGGTACGGTGAATGGGCAAATACCAGAGGCTTTTCTACCGGACATTCCAAGTGGCACCGGTACGCCGTAGCCAGTTCCGAAAGTTCCGCCCACACATTTTTTGTAATCCTGGCGTATGGCAAAGAAACCGGAATCGTAGCGCAATCAATATCATTAACCCCCAACCCCGCCCGTTGCGCAATCAAATGAACCAGCGATTTTTCCGGCTGGGTCTTATCGCACACCAACGAGTAGACAAACACCGATGGCATAGTCCAATCCCTGCTTTCATCAGTTTTTCGCAACACCGCCGCCCTATCCCGCAGCGTCAGCCGTACCCGCCGCCCCGGCCCCCGCACATCCTGAAACCCCTTATCATCCACAAAAAAGACAAACCGCTCAAAATAGGGCAGACCATCCCCAACAGAAAAACTAATCCGCACCTCCCGCCCCGAACCGAGGTTCGCAGAACCTGTACCACCACACGCATAAGCCCCATAGGTATTGTCAAGTAACACCTCCCCCCGCGCCGTAGTCCCCCCGGCAGCCTCCTTTAACCCGGTAAACGAAGCTTCAATAATGTCCTTTTCAAACACCGTTTCAACATGACCATTCCCCGACCAGTCAAGGCTAATCCGCACCCGCACCGGGCTAGTTCCTTTCTCTATGGCTTCACTAAGCGCAGTATCGATGTCATAAAACCTCATTCTATGACCTCCTCATCAGCCGTGAACACATCCGCCGTAAACAACCCGGCGCAGTAGAACCGTACCGCCCCGATAACCGTATCCCCGCTAGTAATGTCAGTTTCATCAGCCATCAACACCAGCCGGGAAAGCCGTAACCGGAACACCCCATAGGATCGATATTCATATTCGTCCCGGTACAGTTGTGCGGTAACTTCCAAACTCTCAATAAGTGGCGGCAGTATCGCAGTGTCCTCTAAAACCCGGTGTATCCATACTTCCGTTTGCGTCCCCCCCTCTTTCCGGGTAGCGATAGTCAGCCCATAGATATTTGTTTGTTCTTTCCCATTTATCCGGTACCTTACCCCATCCTCTTTGAACCGTTCTCCACCAATCACGCTTAGCCTATCCGGGTAGGCATAAGTAACCGGCGCTTGATCCCCGGTAATATCCAATTTCAACTTGACGGCTTCTCCCCGCATAATCCGCAATTCAAAGCCCTTAACCCGGCACCCCTCATAGAGCGTCCGCACCGCCCCCCGTTCCTGAATCAAATCAAAGCGCAGCCCATTTTCCATAGCGGAAAGGTTTACGGTATGGCGGTACAAACCTTGGGTTTCGCTTACAAACACCGGAACACCCGACCGCCCCAAAGCCAGCACAAAAAGCAAAGGAACCGTTTCAATAGTCAGCGGCGTAACCACGCACCCGGTAACCCCCGCACTATTTCTAATCGCCCCGCAGTTCCCGTCCCCCTCAATCGCCGGGTTTTCCCTCAAAAGTGAAACCGCTTCCCGAATCGTTTCCTCGGCGTATGGCAGCCCCATTTCCCGGTACTGTGTTTTAAGCGTAATCGTGCAATCACGCCCCTGTACCGTCATCACACTAACCCCTCTACCCCTACCACCAATGTCAAAATCAGTTCCCACAAATCCCCGCAGCAGGGCTGTTTCGGCGGCACATACTTCTTCCGGGCCACCACCGTCCAATCCACCGCGCCCCCCAGGGTATGATCTTCTTTCAAAGCCTGATGGACGGCGGCAGCATAAGCGTACCCGTACCGTTCCCCGCTTATAGGGAAGCTCACCGTCAGGGCATACACCTCCACCCCAATAATCCGGTCCTTTTCTTTTGTTTCCCCCTGAACAAGCACTATCTCAGGCGTCATCCCGCCCCCCAACTCAATAAGCGGTATCGTATCTTCCATTTCCATCAAAATCGCATTGACCCGTCCGGTTAAAAGCTCCTTGACCCCATCAACAATCTTTTCTTCTATAAATTTGCTCATATCATCCGCCTCCGGTACGGTTCTAAAAGAAGCCGTACATTCTCCGGCATGGACATTTCCAGATGCTCACCACCGTCCCCTTTCCCCTGCACCGCCCCGGTAACCCCAATCTTCTTTCCCCGAAACCGCGCCATATTCCAGGCCGCCAACTCCATACACGCCGCAGCCAGATCAGCCGGGACCTCCCCAGTCCTATACCCTGCCCAATAGTGGATTTTCAACGCCGACCTACCCCGGACCATTCTCAACCCCGGCGCGATAAAGAGGCAAAACGGCACATCTTCAAAATCCGCACAATCCGGGACTGTCTTATAAAATTCCGGCTCTACCAGTTCCGGCTGCTTAAAAGCATGAGAGCGATACACCGCCAGAATTTCCCGCACCGGGTACTCATGCAAGGGTACGCAGTACCCAGGAAACCCATAATCCCCGGTAAATTCGAGATATTCCACCCGTTTCTTCTTCAGAATCCGTCTATGGCAGTATTGCTCTATGCTGTAGGTGGCGGTGATAAGACAATAGCGGCTCATAGCGTCATCCCGGTCATCAACGCCATTAATCGCCTTAAACTCGGCAAGGGACAGCAAACTATGCAAATGATCATTCATGGCAAACTCCTATGGTTAAGCCCTAACTCCGCTATGATATACCCCGTCTATTAATCCCCCCTCTTCATTCAGGTCCGGTTTTGGCAATTTTTGCCTTTTTTAGCAGTTTTTTGGAAAAAACCCTTGCAGTTATTTCTCATTCGGGTT
>BNUY01000125.1 GCA_025997715.1 Spirochaetia bacterium | reverse complement strand
ATATTACTATATTCTTTATGAATTGTCAAGTGAAATTTGTCTAATTTAGGCTAAAAATAAGCCGAAATGACCAGTTCGCGAAAAATTGTACTTTTAGACAGGGTAAAATTTGCGGAGTTAAGGTTTAACAATGGGAGGTTTTTTACGTATGCCATTTGAACTAGGACAATCCGGGAACCCCGGGGGGCGCCCCCTAAGCGGGACACCTCATTGACCGGAATACTCCGCAAGGAGCTAAACAAAAAGGGCTTGGACAAGGTGGCCAAGAAAATCCGGATAGTTGGTAAGCTGATAGAGCTTGCCGATGGCGGGGATCTGGCCGCCGTGAAGTACGTGTTTGACCGTATCGACGGCAGGGCACGGGAAACTATGGAAATTACCACATCCGGAGAGTTGGAAACAAAACTTGTATCAATTTTGGGAGGAAGAAAATGAAATGTACAAATGACGAACAGTATGAGGCGGCCATGACCGCGCTCATAGCGGGAACCACGGGAACGGTACGGGAATCACTTACCGCTATCTATGAGTATCTAGGAAAGCGGCCGTTCGATGTGGTGGTAAAGATTTTACCCGATCCGCCGGTATGCGTGAACTGTAAAACATTGGAGGAATACAATGCAATGCACAAATAATATCCAGTTACATGAAGCCCTGGCCGCGCTTGTCGCGGGAAGTATGGGAACCACGCGGGCCGCATTGACGGCAATCATGGAGTACACCGATGATCGGTTATCCCCGGCTATCGAGGACTTTGAAAAAAGTGCGGAGGAATGTATACGGGCTGCCCGCCGGCAAAGGTATAGCGATAGGTGCTGCGATGGGTGTCAAAACTTTATGGACTGCGCGGAAATTGACAAGAGCGAGGCCGAGGGGAAAACCATAGCTGCTGCAGGGTGAGACCATCACCGGGACGCGAGAAGGGCCACCGTGGATACAACAGAGGGGAGAATTTAGCATGGGATGGAAAATGAGAATCACCCCAATAGGGCATAAGCCCATAACCCAGGGAGAGATTGATTTTTACAACCGGAATCAGATCATCCACCAGAAAATGATGATGGCTGCACAAAGAACCGGGCCGGATGGAAAACTGAACCCTGACAAGGACATGATCGGGCGCTGCGCCTTTGACAGGGAAGCGGTAATCAACGAATACCTGGCAACGGGGGAACCGCTACCCTATGACATAAATCCTACCGTTGCCAGATTGTCAATAATTCAATGGCGCGAAATGATCCGCAAGAATCCCCCGCCCAGGCGGGAAGATTTTGGACTGCCGCCCGAAGGGGAATAGGGATATTTACCAGGGCAGAACGGGAAAACTACCTATCTGAATGAAGCTCAGGTTACGGCGGTGAAATTCAACTTACGAAAAAATTCGTCAGTTATAAATCAGCCCAAAAGCCTATAGATACTAAATGAAATAAACTGTAAAATAAATAAAGAATTTGGCGTGAAAAGCGGAGGGGAAAAATGAGTACCACAGACACCGAGGTTGAACTAAGGATAAGCGCAGATATTGCAAAAGCCAAGGCGGGTATTGTTGAGCTTGGAAAATCTTTTGACGTGCTTTACAAGGAAACAAAGCAGTATGAAAGTGAGCTAGATAAAATCGATGCGCTTGCCAAGGCGGGGATTATAACGCAAAAAGAAGCGGCGGCACAAAAACAGGCGGCTGACAAAAAACACCTTGAGGCGTTGAAAGACCAGTATGCGGAACAAGTGAAACTGAACGGCGCTACCAGCGAGCAAGCGAAGGCGATCGAAAAAAATATAAAAGAAATGCAATCCATGGAGGAGAGCGTACATTCCGTAGAAGAACAATCAAAAAAAGTAGGTGACGTATTTTCAAAATTTATTCCCGGAAGCATAAAGAACGCGGGGGCAGCGTTCAAGGAATTAAACAAACTCATTGACATGAAAGCGCAGGCCGCCGGGGCAACTACTTTTGGTACAGCTTTTAAGACCATCGTAACCGGCGGAATAAAATCCGCCGCAACGGCAATGAAAGCGCTCTGGGCGGCAACCGGACCTATAGGATTGGCAATCGGGGCTATTGTTGCGGTGGTAGTATTACTCACCAAGGGAATATCAGGCGCGGTAAAGGCGCAGAAAGAATATAACGAGAATACTAAGGCCGGGCTTGACGCCATGGATGCCTTAAAGCGCACGGTAGACGGTGTAGCAACCAGCCAAGACAATGCCACGAAAAAAACATTGGAAGGTGAAAAGGCGGCAATGGCCCAAAAGATGGTTTGGGAAGCAATCGGTAATTGGTTCTCTGATACTTTTGGCCCGGTTATAGATTGGATTACTGATAAATTTAAGGTAGTACAAAACCTTGTCGGATTTATTGCAAGCAAACTAGGGCTAGTTACCGATGAGGCGGTAGAATTAAGAGTAGAGTTTTCAAAAACCGTAGAACAAGCTAAGGCTATTTCATCCGCAGAGCAGCAATACGCCGATCAGATGGCCGCGATTAACCTTGATAGCAAAAAGGGCGCACAGGATAAACTATCGGCGGCGCAGGGTTATCTTGACGCCCTGGCGGCGCAATATGTGCAGGTAGTAAAAAATGTCGGCGCAGAAAGCCAAATGGCAAAACAGATTAAGTCCGCCATTGACGCACAGTCAAAGCTCCGGGACGAATTCGCAAAACAGGCTGACACACAGGGCAAGGCGTCAAAAGTCGTATTGGGAGAGGTAGAAAAACGGAAAAAAATAGAAGAGGACATAAAGAAACAATTAAATGAAATCAATGTCGCTTATCAAAATGAATCGAAACACATGAAAGATGCGGGGGCATCGGAGGAGGAATTGGCAAGGCTGACATCGGAACGCGATAAGCAATTAAAGGGAATATATCAGATAGGGGTAAGTCAATTAGATTTATTGGCCGCTGAATATAAAGTTAATGAACAAATGTCTCCTAATTTATATAAACAGCGTGAAGCATGGGCTGACAGCAGAGATGCTATAAAAGAGATTGTATCCTACTCGAAAGAGCAGCAGGCACTTATTAACGAAATAACTGATGCCCTTGCAGAACAGGCGATAGAGGAAGAAAAGACGACCGATACAAGAATAAAAATGGAGCAGGAACTCATAGACATACAGCGGGCACGGGCGCGGGAAGCGCTGGAAAACGAAAAGGCTTTTCAGGAACTAACCAAAGAATCACAAGCAGATGTGTTGGCAAAGTTTGACGCAGTTACCGAGGGGATGAAAAGCGCCCTTGAACTAAACGAGATTGAAAAATTAAATCTGGAGATAGCAGAGGCGGAGGCCGCATACCGTGAAAAGGAAGCGGCGGCGCAGATAAAACTTAACGCCGGAAAACTTACCCAAAAAGAATACGAGGAACAAATAAAGGCGGCGGCAGAGGAACATAATAAAATTGTCCAGGGGCTGGCCACAGAATACGCCGGCGTAGAAGGCGCCGCTGATGCGCTTGCCGGCTCGTTAAAAAATGTAGAGAAAGAAGCTACGACAACGGAAAAGGCGCTTGCAGGATTACAAGCGGCAAACCGGATCGGGGATGCAGCATCCGGACTGGTGAATCAACTTGCAGGCAATCGCGCGAAGGAACAAAGTGAAGCGGTAAAAAAAGAGCTTGAAGCAACGAATGAAATAATTAAAACAGAGCTTGAGCACAATAAATAACTGATAGATCAGGAATTAGAAGACACGACCGAGCTTATTGATAAACACTATGAAGAGTCCATGGCCAAGCTTGACGAAGAGCGCCAGAGGGCACTTGAGGAAGCGGGGTTTGTTGCCGCTACCACCGAGGAGGGGCTTGCAGAGGCGATGGAAGCCGCCCTTGCATCGATGGACGCTGATATTATCTATGCGGAACAGCAGCGGCAAAAAAAACTTGCAATTGAAAAAGAGTATGATGAAAAAGAGAAGGAAGAGGATGAAAAAAAGAAAGCGGAATTAGAAGCCGCTGAAAAAAAACATAAAGATGACATGCAGAAGGCCCAGGATGATTATGACATGGCCAAGGAGACCGCGGAAAAAGAAGCCGCAAACAAAACAGCAGACATAGAGTATAAGCAAGCTATGGAGGACTGGGGTATGCAAGTTGCCATGCTTCCCGGCCAGATTGCAGCCAGTATTATGCAGGGGTTTGCCCAGGCGGGGCCGTTTGCCGGAATTGCGGGGGTTGCCATAGCGGGAACCATGGGTGCGATACAGCTGGCAACCCTTATGGCCGCCATGCCGAAAAAGCCCGTGCCGTTTGCAAAGGGCGGCGTGTTTACCGGCGGAATAGTAGACAAGCCTACCCGGTTTAAGTTTGCCCAGGGCGGGGAATTACAGGAAGGCATCATGGGAGAAGCCGGACCCGAAGCGATTTTGCCGATTGCAAAAACACCGGATGGGACGTATGGGGTTAACGCTGCGGGGGGCGGGCAAACCGTTCACGGAGTATCACCACATGACATAGCCAATTTTGTGGTACAGATGATTAACGCCGGGCAAACCGAGAATATAAAAATGATAAGGATTTCAAATTGATTTATAAACCGTATGATCCTCAGGAAGGAATAGAGGGCTATCTAAAAGGGGTAGCCAGGCGAACCGCAGAAACCATGCTTGCCAAAGCAAAGGATGAATACAACGGGGTAGGGACGCCGGAAAATCCTTTTACCAAAGTTCTTGAAGGGGGTATGATCATTGCCCCGGGTGTGGACAAAGAAATGAGAAACCGGGCAGGGTACGAATTTTTGTATTATGCCCGAACTTCGGATGAACGTTTCTTTATTGCCCATTACCTTAAGCTGGACGAATTCTACTCCATGACCGATGATAAGGAACTGGCCTGGATCCGGGTGGACAAGGATCACCGGATACACGCCTTTATTTATTCCCGGAATCTTACAACCGGAAAGCTGCACTTTGTAAAGCACGTCAGAATGGCAGAGGAATATTCAAAAGAAGCATGGGCGGTATATAAGCGCCTTAAAGCCATGTACCCGTAGAGCCGCGAGGAAGCCTGCTATTGAACGTGAACCCCGGAATCAAAGGGGAAATACCAGAACGCACAGCAAGCGCGTCTACGGCAATCCTCATGCAAATACAGGGGTTTTGTGTAGTGTTGCTGACTGATATTCCGGGGATCGGTCCCGCCTGGGGTCATGGGGTGGTATAATTTTTCTGGAGGGGAGCTATTAAAACCAAACAAGCATACCGCGCTTTAATGGCGGCAATCATAAACCGGGCATTGATGGACGTACAGGGCCGGGCGCTTTGTATGGACGCAAGCGAAACCCAGAAAGCCCAAGGGCGGGATGAGGCTATGGCCTGGTTTCACGGTCCTAATTTTGAAGCTTACGCGCTTGCCCTGGAGATTGACCCGCAGCGCATCCGGGACCGGGCCGCTGATTATTACCGGGAAGGCATACCGGACCTGGTACGGCCCAGGGGGCGCCCGCCGAAACGATTCGGAAGCCCCGCGCACAAACAACCCCGCATGAAAAAGGGAGGGCGGCGCCTATAGGATCCGCCCCCCCTTACCTATGATTTTTTCCGGTAGTGTTTATGCTGTGATACCTGCGGGAGCACTGCGCCATGCTCTATGACCCGTATCCGCTCTGTTATTTTAAGGTCCACAAACCCCAGCGGCTTATTGATGATTATTTCAATGCTGCCATTGTTCATGGTACGGGCAATATCTACGATGCGCCGGACCAATTCATCGAGTGGGTCCATGGTCTATCCTTCCTTCGGGAACCGCAGCAGGGGCCGCCGGTTATTCCGGGGAAGGTCCCACGCTTCATCATCCGCCGGGTCCGGACCTTCATCCGGAACCGGGGGCGCTTCATCCACGGCCGGCCGCAGTCTATCCCGGTATGATTCAATCCCATACCCTACCAGCATATTAAGAAAATCCTGGAAGGGCTGCGCTCTATGGCAACCGCCATCAGCGTGTTTCCATACGTCCTCAAGCTCCATGAAAAAGCTGGAGGGGAAGGACACCCGGCAGCCTATTTGATTTTCACGCTTCATGGACGGCCGCCTTTTCCGCTTCATCCTCTTCCCATTCGTACCGCTCTTTTATTTCATCCTCTGAAACCGGGGGGAACAGCCACCCGATAAAGCGGCCCTGAAAATGATCCTCATCCTTTGTGAGCTTTTCAAAAAGCGTATGGGTAAGCCCCGCCTCCCATGCAAGGTGTCTCATTTCCGTTAATTCATCACGGGGATCATCTTTACAAAATGACCAATAATCCGGATCATCGGATACGGGCTTTAGGCGGTCCCGTACTCTGGTAAGCAGTTCAATTTGTGTTCCAAGTGCCCCGTATACGTGCCGCCTTTCTTCGTAGGCTTTAAGAATAAAACGGTGCATCCATTTTAGGGCCTGGGCCGTCTTATAGTCTATAAACGGCTTTTCTTTTTTCGCTTTCATACTGCGCCCCCTTCAATCCGGGCAATATCCGCTTCCAGGCGGGGCCGTTCATAATGAGCCGTTACCAATACCCCGCTTTCCGGATCGGTAAAGCCTATCCCCTCCGCAGTCTTTAAGAAAAACTGCATCCGCCGATGGAACACCCGCAGGGCCGTCAATTCCCCGGGTGTACCGATTGCCCTGTTTGCTTCCTGCAGGGCATGGCGGATCTTCCCCTCTGGCCACATTATCAGGCCGGGTATTTCTCCCCTTGCTAACATGCCCGCCCCCTTCCCAAATTAACCTGAACCTCCGCAAGCAGTATTTCCAGGCCGTGCAATTCATCATCATGGAGGATCAACGTTTGATCCTCCGATTGAGAAACCCGCAGCACGTACCGGGCCAAATTGAGAAGGGCCGCCGATTCGTCCAGACGGTAAGCCTCAATGACTTCCGTTTCCGCTTTGTTTGTTGCCATATAAAACCATCCTTTGCCCCTCTGTACGGGGCTTGCTATATTCCCAAACCCATACGGGCCGGGTTTTCTGTTATACAATACCCCGCTCTATGGCGTCCCGCAGTTCTCTCAATGCGTACCAGAGCCGGAGGCCCTTCTTAGAGGTATCACCCTTGACCAGCTCTATGAGAGTATCCAAAAGGTCCAGCGCATCACTCCGGTTTCCCACCCTGGGGGGTTCTGTTTCAATATTCATTTTTCCTACCTCTTCCCTTCCCCGGGGTAGTTACACCGGTAGTTACACCACTCCCTATAGGGGATGTAACTGGTGTATGTGATGTAACTTCCCTATCCGCCCCGGCGCAGTCCAGACACCGGGCCTTTACCGCTTGCTTGGCTGTCATGCCGCCCTTGCTTCCTTGACCGCGGCTTCAGCGGCGGCGCGGGTTTCGTACCAGTCCGTGTAGCAGTCCGCGATAGGGGTGGAAACACTGGTGGATGCGGGCTTCTCCGGTGCCAGGGTTTCCCGGATGATGGCGGCCTTGACCGTCCCGTTGTCGTAAAACTCGCTCTGAACCATGTAAAATCTCTTCATTGCCACACCTCCTACACCGCAAACCGGAGGCGGAGCCCCTTCACATCGTCCCCTACCACCCGGACCGCCGGGAGACCCCGCAGCACTGAGACCACCGGTACCGCCTGCCGGGGGATATATCCGATGGGGAACAATCCCCGTCCACCCTGGACACCGACCATCACCCGCAGGGCCTTGGGGTCCACCGGGTTTTCCGGCTCCGGCACAATGAACGCCCGAACCTGGGAAGGGGCATACCGGGCCAGCCGGTCCAAGGCCACCGGGGACCGCCCGAAGGACACGCCGGCCGCTTTCACTTCCAAGCCCTGGGCCTTAACGATGATCCACGCCTGGACAAAGGCGGCCTTGCGGTCCCCGCCCATCCGGGGGGCCAGCTTGTTGCCCAGGACCATTGCTTTCCGATTCAGTTCATTCATGGTTATTTCTCCTTTAATCTTTAACCTTATAAATATTATATTCATCTTGTTAGAGATTGTCAAGAGAAATTATTTAATTTCTTGCATATTTTTTTTATTTCATGTTATATTATCTTTATCCCGATGGATATTATAGAGAGGTTAAAAATGGGAATATCTTATAGGCCTTTATTCGTGTTACTTGCCAGCAAGGGAATGAAAAAAACAGACCTATTGACCTTGGCGGGTATATCTTCCGGAACGCTTGCCCGCTTTGCTAAAGGGGAATCGGTTTCCCTGGAAGTTATAGACAAAATCTGCAAATCATTGGAATGTCAGCCGGGGGACATTATGGAATATGTGCCGGATGGGGATAAATAGCCGTGACCATCCCCCGGCAGAAGGGTTTGGGATTTTTTGTCTATCCAGGGCTGGACAAAACCTCTAAAATGAAATAAAAAGGTGACAAATACGGCATCATAGAGTAAGATGAAGGTAGTAGGCATAAAAGGGATGAAAGGAGAACCAGATGGCAGAACGGGATAAGATCGTTATTGGGGCCCTCAAAGAGTGTACCTCCCGGGAAACGGTCGAAGAAACCTTCAAGCTTTATCAGATAGCCGATAAAGCCGAACGGGTTGAAAAACTCAACGACTGTATGGGGAACCCCCAGACATTTTTCTCTTCCGATAAAATTTCCCCGGAAGATACCTATGAACTCACTCTCCAGATGTTCCTCACCATGTCTTGGAAATTGAACGAAATCTATGACCGCATGGGTATTGGCGCCTGATGGATCAATTTACGGTAGACGATAAAAAAATAGCATACATATCTCAACAATTTGGGGTCGATGAGAAAACCGTAAAGAATATTCACACCTTCTTTGATAGTGTTATAACCAATGTAAAATACCAATATCTGGCGCACATCATACGAACCATGGAAGCGCATATCAGGGAGAGAACTAACAATCCAATGTTTCAGATAAACTGTACTCCGTTGGCATCTTCTTCAAAAGTGCTTCATATCGGCTGCGCCCAGTATTTCCCCGGTAAATTCTTTACTATTTTTTTTAATCCAAGAATGGATGAAAAACAACTCCGAGTTTGTCTCGCCCATGAATTAGGTCATTTATTCATCATTGAAATGCTGAATGAAGTGCAACCGAACGGGCAAAAAACCTATACTCCCGAATTTCCAACGGAACCTATTTCATCTATTTTTGGGGTGTTTACCATTTTAGATAAAAACCACTTTTACCAGGAGAATGGGAAATCGTTTAATCACGGGTTATGGGAAGACATCATTAAAGACTTTGTCTTGCTTCAAGACAAGGCTGGTAATCA
>BNUY01000124.1 GCA_025997715.1 Spirochaetia bacterium | reverse complement strand
GCCTGGTATCTTCCGCTGCTATACATTCCTAAATCAAACCTTACCTATCATCTTGAAACCGAAAATAGGTTGTTTGTATCCATTGACGGCACTATGTCCGTATATACGCCGTTCTCCTTCTCCACGGTTTCTTCTTCCTGGGCATATGCCGAAAATGCTGCGCATGACACAAGGAGGCATAGGGTAAGGTAACGGTGTTTTA
The DNA here is from genome assembly GCA_025997715.1 of Spirochaetia bacterium. Lineage (GTDB taxonomy): Bacteria > Spirochaetota > Spirochaetia > Treponematales > Breznakiellaceae > Termitinema. Next base: position 9,212 of record BNUY01000124.1, on the reverse strand, counting down.
GTGTCATGGGTTGGACTCCTTTTCGGCGATGCGCTTCGCCGTTAAATCCGGGAAGGGAAGAAGGGCGGCCTTGGCACGAACCGTCTCTATAGAAGCCTTATCAAAATAAGCGGTATTTTGACTCATCATGGCTAATAATTCTTCTAATGTAGGTGCGGATAGTTCATCATGAAATTCCTGATCCCGATAAATGCCGTCATACCGTAAAATATAGTGATCATCTTCGGTACGTGTTAACACCGCAGTATAATCAATACGGTGCACCTCCGGCGGGCTGAAATCCCACCAGTCCCGGACACTATTCCAATAGCTTGCACAGCCGGCGAGGAGTGACAGCGAAATAACATAAAAAAAGATCCCTACGTTACGTAACAATTTCTTACCACCCAAATTTCATTCCAAAGGCAATTTCCACGCCGCTTGCCTGATAGCTTTTCAGATAATCCTGAGACCTTAATCCCGCTTCAAAATCCAGTTCAACGGCGCGGAAGTTAAGGGCAAATCCCAGCCTGTGCCGCCAATAGCCCTCCTCAACGCCGGTATTCAGGTAGAGGAAAAAGATGTAGCCGGGCATGGCGGCGTTAAACTTGCCTGCATGAAGCTGGATTTCAAGGACACCGTTAAAGTAAGTTTCCTCGCTGGGGTTTAAAACGGTATACCCAATGCTCGGCTTAATGGTCAGCACATCCTTTCTGAAGGGCCGGTACAGAACGTAAAAGTCGAAGCGCATAGGACGTACCACCATGCGGTCGGGAATTGATTCGCCCTCTTCGCCGCCGAATTTCGTTTCGCCAATTCCATCGCTTAAAAGGCTGGGAGTATTTATTATATCCCCCGTAACGGTAAACTTCTTACCGTTAGTCAAGACGGCGGGAACAATAGGGATATGGCTAATCGTGCTGCCCACATCAATAATGGGGAAGAGGGCATATTCACCGGTCAAGGAAAGATCGCCACCCCCGCCAATACTTGAAGGGTTATTCAAAACAGTATAGAGGTCCATGGCGCCGACAACGCCCACATATAAACTACCGTCGACCCTGGTTTCCAGTTTATACGCAAGGTTGGATTTCGGAACGTATATTAGCGGAACATAGTAGGCCGAGGCAGCGCTGATCCGCAGCTTATCCTCCAGCAAAGTCCCATGCCAGCTTAAACCCGCCTCCGCAAAAACAGCGCCGGAAACAGGGATTTTACCATGCGGGTTATGGTCGCCCGCACTATTCCCTTTAGCAATAAGACCAAATAAATCCTTAGGTAAGGTAAGGTCAAACCGGCCGTCGACATTGGTGAACAGCCCAAAACCCATCCCTATCTTTGGGACATTGACATTCACATAAAAGGGGTGGATGGCAAGATTGGCGCCCATACCAACGCCCTTCTTCCCTATCTTGTCGTACTTGTCATCCAGGTCAATGACAAGGTCCTTTTTGAGAATTTCCGACACACCGATAAGGCCGGTTCCAAAACCCGCCTTTATATCAAACCCAACTTCAACGAGCCGGAGGGCTTTGTTATGCTCGGTGGCCGCCGGGTTGGTGAAATATCCCACTATATCCCTTTTCTCCGGTTTCTCTTCCTTTTGATCTTGGGTCTGATCCTGGGCCTCTTCGGCTATTTCTGCACTTTCCGCCGCAATTTTCTCCAATTTTTCTACCGTGTCACCCTGAACTTCCGGTGGGGCAGGGGCAAGCTCTGGATCCGCCCCCATGGTTTCCTCCGCCGCAATTTCCGCATCAAGCCTCGCGGCAAGTTCACCCAAATCCTGCGCGGATAAGCCCCACACCAGGGATGCGGCAAGTAAAAACAGGAGAAGTCTCTTCATTCAGACCGCGCCTTATTTAATAACCGGGATGTTCAGCTTGGTTTTGGCGCTTACGGCTAACTTAAAAACAAACTTTGGATCTTCACCAACTACGGTGGGCATTATGGCAAAAGGTTCGGCAGACCCGCCTTTTTGCACAAAGATCCCCATGGTAAAAGGAGGTTTCAGGTCATCAGCGGGGATTGTTATAGGAACGGGATTTCCCTGGTTTAAGGATACTGCGTTATTGAGGCTTCCCTCTTTTAATACGCCCAAAAACATACCGCGAACAAGGGTGTTCTGAACATCATTAATATCAATTCCCACAGAATCCAACTGGTCGAAGAGGTCACTCGTGCTGTCGCCGCCATCTCCCCTGCCGAATATATCATCATCAGACATACCCTCCATATCCAGTTTGGAATAATGTACGCCATTAAGGACCGCATCCGGCTCTGTGGAGGAAGAGGTAAACTTTAATGGCAACTTGATAACGAGATCGGCTCTGGCATATGCGCCGCCCACGAATGACCCGGTGATGTAAATGTGCAGGGTGACAGGGTCTTTTTGGTTAAATGCGTCTTCGAGCTGGAGGGTTGGCTGAGTAGGAACAGCCGGAGTCGTCCAGGGTGCACCTGGGATAGGAAGAGTTGTCGTGTGAATTATATTATCAGCGAGGTTGGTGATGAAGAATTTGTTGTTGGGGGGGTCGTACTTGATCTCATCATCCAGGAGAGTATACTCAATTCCACCTAACCCCACACTCCAGGTAAGCTTCAATCTGCTGGTAGGGGTGAATCCGCTCATAAATATGTATGCAGGGATATCGGCAAAATCAACATCCCCTCCAAAGAACTCCGGAATCTCGTGTAATTTCAGGTCCGTAATTACCGGCGGCATAGGAATTGTTGGCACGATATCAGGTACAAGTCTAGGTTCAATTAAGGGGAAGCTGATTAAAAAGGTCTGAACATGAGGAGTGGTATCAATTGGACTAGCAGGGGGGTTTGACTCAGGGTCGGCCATATATTTATAGAAAGTTCCGCCGCCCGTGGTACCTATCAAACCATCAAACCCATCGCCAAGGAGACCCTTGAGAATATTTTCATCCTTAAAGGGGTTGCCCAGGTTAAGATACAGCTCCGGGGAACCTTTGACGGAGATGGTCTGCGGGAATTCGCAGGCAAGCACGATACCGAGACAGAGTATCCCGGTAAGAATGGCATATACCTTATTACGCATAAAAAAGATCCTCCACCCCGGAGCTTGCTAAATGCTCCGGGGATTCTCATTACCAGCCGAATTTCATTGCCATTGAAAGCTCCATACCACTACCCTGGTAGCTCATCAGGTAGTCCTGGGATTTTGCTACAGCCGCAATGTCCAACTCAAATGCCCGCAGGTTAAGCTGCATACCAATACTGTGCCGCCAGAACCCTTCTTCGGCCCCCGTACTCAGGTAGGCGTTAAAGAGGTATCCGGGCATAAACTTACCAATATGGAACTGAACCTCAAGCGCGCCGTTAAAAAACGCATCCAATCCGTTCATCGGCACGGTAAAGCCGATGTTTGGTTTTATCGTTATGATGTCGCTTTTTAAGGGCCGGTACAGGGTGTAAAAATCAACGCGGAGGGGCCGGAATACATATTCTTTCGGTAATTCACCAAATTCACTAAAATCCAGGTTTTGATAGGTTTTCATACCGTCACCAATATTTTTAATATCAATGTCCCCTTTAAGCGTACTTTCCATACCATAGCCTAAGCTGGCGGGAACAAGGGGAATATGGCCAATCGAAGTACCGACATCAAGCCGGGTAAAGAGGGGATATTCGGCGCTGAGGGAAAAATCGACCCCCCCGGATGACATAATAGTGCCCGCGTCAATAGTGCCTGAGATGTCGATGGGCGTATACACGTTGAACTTACCGTCCAGTTCACCGTGAACAGAGTCTTCGGTATTTAAGGTATACCTAACGGTTGATTTGGGAATATACAACAGGGGGATATAGAAACTCGGATCGACGCCGATGCGCAGCGGCTTCCCGGCAACCTTGATATCAAAATGGGAACTGGCGTCAAACGAATAGAATACTGAGCCGGAAATGATAAAGTCATCGGAGACATTGCTTCCGCCCCCGTTCCCGTTTGCAACCATGTCCAGAAGACTCCGGGGCAGCCGGATGTCAACGCCGCCGTTAATATGCACCGGGGAGAGACCAAAACCCCAGCCCTTTTTCTTTGAGTTAAACCTAAAGTCCAGGACGCTCAGATCAAGGTCCGCATTTAAGCCCATAAACCCTTTCTCCGGAATCCGGGATATATACTCCTCCAGGTCGATTACAATCGTTTCCTGGAATATATCTTTCGTGGTGATGAGGTTATTGGCAAAACCCATGCCGGCATTTATTAAGGTAAACTCGACATTCCGGCGGGGTTCATTATGTCTGGTGCTTACCTCCGGGTTGTTCAGATATTTCACCGTCCCCTTCCCAAAGGCGACAAACCCCCGCCCAACGGTGGACATGAAGTTTTTAAACCCATTGGGTTTCTTTTCCGGTGCGGCGGCTTCTACGGGTGTTTCCGCAGGCGCCGCATCAACCGCACTTACCGCTTCCGGGGATTCCGTTTCGGCCGCTAAGGCCTCGATATCCGCCTCCATCGCCGCTACAACATCCTGAAGGCCGACAGATTCCCCAGCAGCGGGGGCGTCCTGGGCATAGAGGAAGAACGCCGCGCCACATGATAGTACAAAACACAGAATATATTTTTTCACGTTCGTTCTCCCTTAAAAAAGATCCTGATTGAGATCAAGGCCGGCATCGATGGTTATCTTAAAGTTGAGTGATCCGTTCGGTTTTACCGCACCATCCGGTGGTTTAATCCAGAACTGCCCATAAGTACCATTGCTAAAGCCATCGGTATCTTTCACAAACAGCTTAATCTTTGGGATTTTCTTTACCCCGGTAAGGTTTATCTTGGTGGTATTACCGGGAGTGGGGTCCAATTTCTCAATATCCCAATCAGTAGCGGCAGGGTTATCGTTTTTCGCAATGCCCAGATACAAGGTGCCGGATATATCATTGATAACATCTGTTAGAGATATTTTAAGAGACGTGAACTCATTATCCCCCATGATATCATCAAGGTCCCCGCCGCTAAAGCTGTCAAGCTCCTCTATCTCTAACGCCACATAGGTACCCGTATTGGCGCCGGTAGCGACAGTGACTTTAAGTGGATCATCCGGCGGCGGCGGCGTATCATCCGGTACATCAAAGAGCAGCGGAAGGAGAATAACCATGTCGGCCTGGATTGTTGGATCCCCCATATCAGGGGTTATGGGAATATAAGGAACTAGGTTGGAGGGGGAGTGGGTGGTGCTATTATAAATCCCCATATTGTATTTAAAGTCATGGTCGTTCAGGTCATTTAGCATAGGCTCCAGATTAAATGTTTCGGTGAGAGTGCCCAAAACCGCAGAAATTGTCGTATCAGTAGCGCTATAGTTTGGAGGTTTAATAGTACCGGGAACGGGGTCTTTCAGAGACGAACCACCTTGAGGATAAAGATCAATTCCCCATTCATTGAGTGAGTTAACCGAGTTAACAAAGCCTCCATCACTAATGTAAAGATAGGCAGGTACCTGAGAAAATTTAGCGCCGCCCAGGGTCTCTAATAATTTCTTCATACTAAACCCGGAGAACGTACCGTCAAATTCACCATTATCACCAATTTTAAGGTTTGCATTCTGCCATTTAAAAACCAACTTCGGGATAAAGTCATCCGCATCCTCGGCAGAAACTCCGGCAACCAGTCTGGCTTTTATATTTATGTCCGTGTTAGTTTTTGGCGTACCGCTTTTAAGCAGTCGATCACCGGCAGAACCTTTGGTATCAGTCAAAGGAGCCGAAGGGCTTAAAAAAACCAAGTCATCGCCATTGTAATCGGTGGAAGATGGTAGGGTTTCATCATTACCCGGCTTTCCTTTCACCCAGCTGGTTATCCCGAATTCAGGAATTTGGATTTCAAGGGCGTTCTTTAACGCCACCCCATCCTTCAAAACAATCCCGGAAAGGGCACCCATTTCTATATCACTTAAATACTCACCCATGGAAGTAATGTATAAGGGAGCAATAGGCGGAAGGGGGTAGTTGCCAAATTCAATCGACCCCCCATTAGCGTTTATCACAGATTGCTGCACTTCCGGAACAACAATCGCCGGAACTTCAATATCGGAATCGGCGTCATTTATTTGATCCGCCATATTAATTTTCCATGTTTTGAGCGGATAGGTTATTAAATAGGTCAGAACCGTATCGGTACCCTGAGGGGGGGTGAAATAATAAGCAGTGTTAGTGTTTGTATACACATAAGCCTTGGCGCCCGAATTCTCGCCCATCTTTTTCTCTATTTCCTCTTTCTTAAGGAATTCCGAAACAAAGGACGTATCATCGTTCTTCAAAACGTATCCCAGCGGCACACGCAGGCTTGGTTTGGCCTTCACCTTCACATGCTGGGGGATATCGCAGGCCGCCATAAGGCCAAAACATAGTATCCCGATAAAAATGGTGTACAACTTAGTACGCATAAAAAAGATCCTCCTGATATTCTTGCTATAGTAGGAACCAATTTACCATAACTCTGGTAAAATTACAAGAAAAAAAGTATGATTTGGCGTATTTTTTTGGATTGATGGAGTTTATTTCTTTGCAAGACTTCCTTGCAAGGTTTTTTTGCTTTCTAAACGCCTCGTCTCTACCGGTAACCCGGTAATCCCAAGTAAAGAGAATAAGGAGAAGAATAAACACAGATCACAGAGAAAGAAAAAAAGAGGACACAGAGGGAAGAATGAAGAAGTAAATAGCTGCGTTAAAATTCTTCACCGCTAGCCTGGTAAAAATGAGCCCTATTTGCCGTTTGAGGCCAGTTTCTTTATAGTCTCAAGAGGCAGCCCGGTAATCCTTTGAACAAAATCCACGGATGATCCCTCGTTGAGGGCATTCCGGGCAACTTCGACCTTGCCTCTGGACACCCCTATGGCATCCCATTTCGCGGAGTAGCCGTGTTCCACAAGTACCAGGTCCATGGTCTGTGCTGCATCGCTGTCCGTCATCATTAACTCCCTAAATACGGCGGGATTTGCCTTGATTATTGCTTCAAAATAGGGGCCTGCTTTAATGCCATCCTTCCGCACAGGCTGAGGCAGACCAAGGTTCTGCAGACTAAAGGTCTGATTCATCTTCCCGGTCATCCTATGAACAAAATCCACGGATGAACTCTCATTGAGGACATTCAGGGCAGCTTCAAACTTGCCCCTAGTTTCCCCTCTGGCTTCCCACTTCGCGGTGAGACCGACTTCCTCAAGCACCTGATTCATGGTCAGCTTTGCTTTGCTCATCTAAAACGCCTCCTTAAATACGGCGGGATAGTGCCGCTTTATTCCCCCGGTCATCCGGAAGCCAATTTCTTTATAGTCTCTATCGGTAGCCCGGTAAGATCACTCAAGGTTTCTATGGGAATGCCCTTCGCAAGGCCATTCCGGGCCACTTCGAACTTGGTTCTGGCCTCCCCTCTAGCCTCCCATTTCGCGGTGAGGCCGACTTCCTCAAGTATCTGATCCATGATCAGTGTTGCATCGCTCATTTTAAGCGCCTCCTTAAATGCGGCGGGATTTGCCTTGACTACTGCTTCAAAAAAGGGGCCTGCATCAATGTCCGTACCCAGCCGCTTCCTCTCCTCGGCCATCCGCAGGAATTCCGCCGCGCCCAGCTCGTTTCTGAGGTTCTTTAGCCAGAAACTTTCTTCCGGGCTTAGCTTCCGGCTGTCTAGTATCTGTACCGGCAGTACATCCCCAATTACAGTATAAATCCCCGGGGTGTTTTCTTCAATACTAAAGTGCAGGACCTCTTTTATATGCTTTAGCAAGGCTTGGGGATGGCGGCTTTCAATCATGGTAAGGGTAATATCGGTTATCGCAACCTTTTCGAGGGATGCATACAGATACGCATACGCGTGAACCTTGTAAAAATCCTCCACCGAGATATAGTCCGTGGGGCTCTTGTCGGCTGGGTCAGGCGGATTGCTCCGCCTTTTCCCGCCTAAGAACCGTACGTGAAAGTTTCCCTTCATACGGCTCAAGCCTCATATAAACAAGCGTCTGCCGGACACTTGCCGGTAGCGGGTTTGGGGTGTTGCGTAGACATCCCGAGGTTTCTGTTTATCAGAAGCCTCCCGTGTCTTTTCTGGAAATAGTCCTTGTCGATGTATGGGTTCATGTCCAGTTTGAGCGGCGGATGGCGAACAATTTTTCTGTCGGCCATTCGCTTGAGGGTAAGCGTGTCTTTGAACGTCCAGTGATTCTTTCCTACGGTTTTCCAGTATCTGTCCTTTATCCATCGGCGCCCTTTGTTCGGGTGTCTTCGGCGTGCCCATTTCCATAGGAGACGGAATATTAGGTCATCCAACCTTGAAAAGATTTGTTTGGCTACTACCCCTTGGTGATAGGTACTCCATCCCATGATGATAGGGTTTAGTATCCGTATCAGGTCGTCTTGTGTTGTTCCTATGTTGCCCTGTATGACGGCCCGTATCTTTTCGTAGACTCGTTTTTGTGATTTCTTCGATGGCTTGATGAGTAGTTTCCCGTTGTACTTCCTGAAGTTCCACCCCAGAAAGTCAAATCCCTCCTCAATGCTGGTTATGACCGTCTTCTCTTCCGATAGCTGCAGCCCCCGTTCCCTTACATGGCCCCGCACCTGTTCTTTCACTTTTTCTGCGATTTCCCGGGTCCGGGCGGTTACGATGAAGTCGTCCGCATAGCGTACCAGATTAACTTTCGGCTTTACCCGTTTATAGGTTTCGCCTTTTCCTGTCCGTTCTCGTACAAAGCTTTCTTTCATTAGCTTGTCTATTCCATTGAGGGTGTGGTTGGCAAGTATCGGACTAAGCACCCCGCCCTGCGGTGTCCCCCGCTCGGTTGGGAATAGCTGTTTGTCATAGACGTATCCTGCCTTGAGAAATTCTTTTAATCGGGTCTTGTCCATTGGGGTGTGCTCTAAAAGCCAATCGTGGGCTATTTCATCGAAACAGGCTTTGATGTCCCCTTCTACTATCCATTGCGGCGCATAGTGACGTGCTAAGTCGTTAAATAACTGTGCCATTGCATCATGACAGCTCCGTTCTTTCCTGAACCCGAAAGGCCGCTTCGAACACAACCGCAAATCCAACTGCTGAGCCTTATCCTGTTGACAGTGGGGGGGGGGCTCAGGTTACTTCGGCAATTGCAGCACCATCACCACCCGTAAGCGCTTTCAGAAAATGTGCGGTGATGACACGTATGTTATAACCAATTACACTCCAGTATACTTTCTGATCAAAATGTGCGCGGCCTTTCCACATACATCTTCGC
>BNUY01000123.1 GCA_025997715.1 Spirochaetia bacterium | reverse complement strand
GAATACGTAAAGAATCAAAGGACCGAAAAAGAGTATAAACAAATGATGAAGAAACAACTGGAATTATTCTGATATGTCAAAGAAAAATCTTCAGATACCCCGCCCTTTAGGGCGGGGAGGTTCATTAAAATATGCATTAAGGGATACGGCTTGTCAAGGTTTCTTCCCAAACCGTGCGTAAATACTTGGGAAGGAGGTATGTCCGGTTGACAGAAATATGCATATCCCGTATCTTGAATGTAAGAGGTACTTATGCCCGCAATTGCTGAATTCGATGCCCGTGTGGAAAACAATACCATCCTCATCCCCCCCCAATATCAGGAGGATCAACCCTATGATGTGCGGGTCATCATTGAGTCAAAAAAACCTCCGGCCCTTAAAAAACGGCTCTACTCTCTGGGCGTGGACATGACCGGCTTTACCTTCAATCGCGATGAAGCTAATGAGCGTTAAAGCGTTTTTTGATACCAATATTATCGTCTATACTCAGCGTACGGATGCACCGGATAAAACCCGTATTGCAGAAAGCGCCTTAGCTCACTTCGATGCCGTGGTCAGCACACAAGTCTTAAACGAACTGTGTAACATTTTCACTAAAAAATACCCAAAGCCCCTTGCCGACATGGAACAACTTTTGGACAGTATCGCCGACACGCTTCCCGTCGTCACCATTACCCCGCCACTCGTCCGGCACGCCCTCCGACTTCACCACCGTTACTCCATTTCCTACTTCGATGCCCTTATGGCCGCCGCCGCTATCCATGCCGGATGCACGTACCTCTTTTCTGAAGATATGCAAGACGGCCTCATTATTGAAGGTACTCTTACAATCGTTAATATCCTCACTCATATAGACTTGCTGCAAATTTAAACAGGTACGTTCATGACCCCGTATCGCCTGCACTTCCGTGTCGAGTAAAAATCATAACCGCCCGTAAACTTTGACACCTTTCTTCCAAAACCGTGCGTAAATACTCATGACAAGATTAATTCCCCATTGTATACTACTTTCCATGAAAACCAATCTGATAGAAAACCGGCAGATACGTATCTTTATTTCCTCCACCTTCCGGGACATGATGGCCGAACGGGATTACCTGGTGAACCGGGTGTTCCCTGTTCTGCGGCGGTATTGCGAAGAACGGGATGTGTCCCTCTTTGAACTTGACCTGCGCTGGGGCATCAGCGAAGAGGAGTCGAAACAGGGAAAGGTGGTTGATATCTGCCTCAAGGAAATCCAACGGACCACCCCCTTCTTTATCGGCCTCCTGGGGGAACGCTATGGCTGGGTTCCCTCGGAAGAGGAGCGCGCGGTGATAGGGAAAAACACCGGCGTATTCGAGGACTATCCCTGGATTACCGCCGAGCTGGAAGAAGGGACCAGCATTACCGAGATAGAGATACAGGAGGGGGTGCTCCGGGCAAAGGAACGGGTGGACGCCTATTTTTATTTCCGCTCCCCTAAAATGGAAGTTGTTGAAGAGTTTAAGGAACCCAAGGGCAGCCATGCGGCGAAAATGTTGGGGGACTTGAAAAAAGTATTGCGGGAACAGCAAGCGTATCCGGTAAAAGAGTACGACTCCATAGAAAACCTTGGCGCCCTCATAGAGCAGGATTTCAAAGCCCTGGTTGATACCCTATTCCCCCAGGGCGCCTTATCCCCCCTGGAAAAGGAGCGGCTTGAGCAGCGAACCTTCCTTAAAAGCCGCACCGCCGTGTATGTTCCCCACCCGGGCTATGCGGAAAAACTCGACGCCTTTATACAGGGTGATGAACAATCCCTGGTTATTACCGGGGACAGCGGCATGGGGAAAAGCGCGCTGCTGGCAAACTGGATACAGAACCGGGCGGCGGATGATAACGAGAAAATCATCTATTACTTTATCGGCGCTTCCCGTTCCGGGGGGGATTACCGGAAGATTACGGAAACTATCGGAAAAGAAATCTGCGATGCCTACCGGAAACCTGATGAAGTGAATTACTGGCAATCTATGGACGAAAAACATTCCATAGAACCTATTGTATGGGGTATGCAGTCCGAAAAACAAAAATTGGAACACGTAATAGCACATACTGAGTTATCATCCTACAAACGGAAAACGGAACCGGCGAACAGGCTTGTCATCGTGCTGGATGGCGTAGAAAAACTGTTTGACATCGACAATGCGAAACTGCTTAATTGGTTACCGGATTTTCCAAAGACCGTCAAAGTACTGTATTCCACGGTGCTCTGTGATTCCTCCATGGAGGTGTTTGCCCGGCGGGGGTACGAGGCGCTGGCGGTGGAGCCGCTGTCATTGGAAAAACGGAAAGAGCTGATAGTGGAATACCTTAAAGCCTATGCCAAATCCCTGCTGCCCGCACAAATAGAGCGCATTGCCGGGGACAGGAAATGCGAAAATACCCTTGCCCTGCGTACCCTGCTTGACGAACTGCGGGTATTCGGTGTGCATGAACAGATTGACGCGCAGATCGACCGCTACCTTGCCGCCCCGGATTTGGATTGCCTGTTCGCTCTTATACTGGAACGGCTGGAATCTATCTTTTCAAGGGACCTTGTCCCCGGCATACTTTCCCTTATCGGCGTGTCCCGCGCCGGGCTTTCTGAACCTGAGATTCTGGAACTATCCCGCGCAGTACCGCTGTACTGGTCCCAGCTCTTTAACGCCATTGCGACCCATGCGGTAACCAGGAATGGGCTGGTTTCCTTTTCGCATACCTTTATCCGTGACGCGGTGAATAAACGCTACCTGCAAAACCATGATACCGAACGGGTATACCGCCGCCTGATTGCTGCCTATATGGAAGGTCCTGCTGTTTCCTCCGGCCGGAAATATGATGAGTATCCCCATCAGGTATATGCACTCAAGGATTGGGACAAGCTCTACCACTTCCTGCTTAATTTTGAGGTGTTTGAATACCTGTATAAAAAAGACCTCTATGAACTGGGGAAATACTGGCGTGCATTACAGGAAGCGGATTCGGAAAAATATTCCCTGGAGCGTTATGCGGTTCTTGACGCTGCCGGAAGAAGCACAGAAGAATTGGCGGATTTATATGGCAACATAGAATATGCCCTTACCAAAACACTGGGCGATTATGCACTATCACTGAAATTTGCGCTTCTGGCGCTGACCTTCCGGGATACGGCTCTTGCCCGTAATCATATTGGCGCGGTGTATTATTCCTTAGGTGACTATCAATCGGCCATGGAACAGTATCAAAAGGCATTAGCGATTGAGGCAGAAGCGATGGGAACACCGGATCTTACCGCCGCAGCTTCGTATAATGGTATGAGCGCGGTATATTATTCCCTGGGCGATTATCAAGCGGCTCTGGAAACCAATCAAAGGGCATTGGAAATACAGAAAGAAGTCCTGAGGTATCTTGGTGAAAATCATCCCGATATGGCCGCTTCTTATTATAATTTTGGTACTATTTATAATTCATCGGGTGATTATTTGGCGGCGCTGGACAATCACCGGAAGGCCTTGGCAATACGGCAAGAGATTCTGGGGGAAAATCATCCTGATACGGCGCTTTCCTATGTTGGTGTCGGCGATGTGTTTCGTACCCTGGGCGCGTATCAGGCAGCAATGGATTGGTATCCAAAAGCACTGGCAATACAGGAACAACTGTTCGGCAAAGATCATCCCGGCACAAAGAAGGTCCGGGACAGCATTGCTGCGGTGCTTAAGAAATTGGAGTAAGTGAACCATACCTGCACGTATGTACGGGTTATCAATATATGCCCGGCGGGGGATAAACGCAAAAGGAAGAGCACATGAAAATTGACAAAAACGATATGGCGCTTATCGGGCTGCTTTACACGCAGCATCAAAACGCTGGTGATAAAACGGTCAAAAATGGATACCGCTATGTCTTGAAAGACCTTTTCGGACGCTTTTTATTGCAAGTTAAGTATTACAAACCCTGGGCGTCGGATGCCGCCATCAAGAAGGCGGCGAAACTACTCCGGGGAATATCTCTTTCTGATGTGATTCTTCACGATTGCTACATCAAGGGCAAAAAGAAAGCATCCGGAGAAATAAAAAAACTTTTTGTTGACCGCAACCGCCGGACAGAATTCCATCTTGAACATGACCCGCCAACCCTCTATGTGGTTGATGCTATTCTTGACGGAGACGGCAAACCCGAATCAATCACCAAGGCATTGAAAAAATATCGCCTGTGCTTTATTACCGGCGAAGAAGACGATGTTTTGAATCAAAAAGGATGCCATTCAACGGTTCCGCCTTGCGGCGACCGCTATAAATACTGCGGTATAAATGCGAATAAATTACCTAAAGGAGACTTGCCATGAAAAGGGCCCTGGACAAGCTATTCCGCGCCATAGACCGGGCAATATCCGGTACGGTAGGCAGGCAGCTGCTGTTTTTTGCCGGTACGGCGATAGCGGTGTTTGCCGTTCTCCTTGGGGTAAGCTCCCTGCTGTATCCGCCGGAAGGCCCCTTTGACGGGCGTTTTTGGACACTGGTCATTAATTTTATCGATGTCGGCGGGTTTGACGAGACTGCCGGGGTAGGGCGGGTGTTGATTCTTATTACCAATATTTTCGGGATGGTTTTGCTCACCGGGATGCTGGTTTCCGTCTTGACCAATATTATTGAGCGGCGTATTGACCGGGTAAAGGACGGGGAGGTGTATTACCGCTTCAAGGATCATGTCGTTATTATCGGCTTTGACCCGATGTGCGAAGGGTTGATACAGTCCCTTGCGGAAAAACAAACGGGCGATATTGTACTTCAAACGGTGCGGGAGGCGGCGGGGGTACGGCATGAATTGTTTTCAAACCTGAATAAGGATGCGGCAAAACGGGTTACCATTGTTAGCGGAAACCGGACTTCTCCGGAGGATATGGATAGGCTCCGCATTGCCGATTGTACCACGGTTTTTTTGCTGGGGGAAAGCGGCGAGGAAGACCGGGATTCGCAGAACATCGAATGTCTTACTATTATAAACGGCATACTTGCGCCGGAGGGTAAAACTATTCGCTGCCATGTGCTGTTTGACCGGCAGGCAACCTTTGCATCTTTCCAGCAGCAGGACCTGCCTGAAATACGGGAACACATTGATTTTGTGCCCTTTAATTTCTGCGAGCTCTGGGCGCAAAAGGTCTTTGTTGACCAGAGCTACCATGGCGGGGAAGTACGTTATCTGCCGCTGGACCGCGACCCCATTACTGCCGATTCGGATAAAAAAGTGCATCTGCTTGTCCTCGGTATGACCAACATGGGTATTGCCCTGGCATTGCAGGCGGCGCATATCTGCCACTTCCCCAATTATGTTACCAAGGGGATCAAAACAACGATCACCCTTATTGACGAACACGCGGACCGGGAGCTTGATTTTCTCAAGGGCAGGCTTGGATCGTTCATGGATAAAGTTAACTGGTGGTATAGGGATATCGATGAAGGCGTGGAGGACGAAAACCTTTCTTATGCCGTTACAAAAGAACAATACCAATTCACCGATGTGGAGTTTGAGTTTATCAAGGCACGATTTGAACAGGAGGAGGTTCAAAAATATCTTGTTAAATTGAGTGCGAAAAAAGACACCTTCCTTACCATAGCGGCGGCCGCTGCCGAAACACCCGCCGCCCTTGCCTGCGGCCTCTATCTGCCGCGGGAAGTGTACGACTCCGGCGCACAGGTGCTTATCCGCCAGTCTTTATCCTACGGCACCATAGCAATGCTGTCAAAGCACCGCTCCGAAACTGAATACCGGAAATACAAAAACGTAAAACCCTTCGGGATGCTGCAGAACTGCTACGACCTGGAACGGGCGGATGATCTTTTACCCATGATGGTAAAATATACCTACGACAACACGTCAAATGAATCAATCGTAAAAGAATTCCCGGCGGATGTAATCAGACGGAATTGGATGGAGAACTGGAAAGCAGCCGACAACGTATCCGCCCTAAAGGCGTCCAACCGCTATTGCGCCAATTTTATCCCGGTCAAGCAGCGTTCATTGGGGATACAGCCGGGGGTGGAATTGGATGAACAGCAGATAGAACTTGCCGCCCGGATGGAGCATAATCGCTGGGTTACAGAAAAACTGCTGGTCGGGTTCCGTGCCCCCTCGGCGGAAGAAGCGGCGGGGATTGCCGCGGACAAAAAACGGGAGTATTATAAGGCCCGGCTTATTCACGAGGATATCAAGGGGTATGGGGACTTGGGTGAAGATGACAAGAAGATTGATGTCAAGCTCTATGATATCAACATTTCGCGGGCATTGCCGTATATGCTGCGGGAATACCAGGGGATGGCGCAGAAAGAATGAACAAGGGCCTGTGTGTATTACGGGCTAATTAAGGAGAAAAAGATGGATAGAGAAGAAGCAATCAAGGCGATTGCGGACCTTACCGAAGCAATCCGTTTGAATCCTGCTGACGCGGGCGCTTATAAGATTCGCGGGAAAGCATATTTTCGTATTGCTGAGTATGAAGAAGCGATTGATGATTTTAATAAAATGATTAAGCCGCCGCGAAACCGAAAGCCGCAACTAAGCCCAAAGCTCCTTCAAAGAAGAAGTAACACCACAGCCGCCTGTCCGGAAAAGATGGAACGGCAGGCGGCTTATTCAGAGGGCCTTGATTGGCGCCGGGTTTGCGGGTATAGTAGGTATTGGAGAAAAAAGCAATGGTTATTCTCAATTCCGCGCGAAAACATGGAATATCGGATGTTGATATGTTGACAGTAATCGCCGAACCATAGGTAATTACTGAACTGAGAGAAGCGCCGGAGAAATTGTTATTTTTAGGCTTTGACTCTAAGGCGAGAGCTCTGGAAGTGATTATGGATACGGGAACAAATGGACAGGTCTTTGTCATACATGCGGATTTGATAACGGCACATAATGAGAAACTTCTTGAGGAGGTATTGAAATGAGTAATGATGTAACGGTGATTTGGAAAAAGGGTGACGATGTAATGCCGGATAAGGCAAAATACGTTGTCGATGCGGCGCGCGGTGAATTGTTATTGAGAACATTACAGCTGCCGGAGGAGATTGTAAATACAATCAGATATAACGCAGATAAAAGCGCGCAATCGGTAAATGAGTATGTTTCCCATATTGTGGTTGAGCGTTTGATGTCGGTATCGTAATTCGTATGTACAACTTTTTAAGGCTGCGGTTCTTCGAGAGCCTTTTTTTGCAGAACCACATAGGCTGTCTGAGCGATGGGGCAGGTTTGTATTCGTTTTTCCCGGAATGACCTTTCCAGCGGATCTATCCCCATTTGCTTGAGGGTATTCTGCAAACGTGTCCGATGGCCGATATAGGCGACATGAAAGGCATCCTTTGGACATTCGTTATGCCGGTAATTGCCTTTGCGCGGAAAAGCTTTTTCAACGCCTTGATAAATAGATGGGATCTTTACCACTTCCAAAGCCCGAAAAGCGTCATCAAAATCGGCTATGGCGGCACGGTAGCTGGCAAGGGCTTCCTTTTCTTCGGGGTAACCGCTTTCAAGCTCCTGAGTAACAAAGACGTACTCGGCAAGGAGCATGAGATATGGATCAGAGGATGCAGCCGCTTCGGTAAAGGCATCCATAGCCAATGCAATACCTTCCTCAAAATCCTCCAGCCCCTGTTCCGCTTGGCCTTTGGTACGTCGGGCAATACGGCCGCGGACAATCAAATAAATAGCATCATTGATGCTATTTATCAAGCCAGCCGGGTCCAAATTCCGCATCCGCCTCGCTCAGGTTGTACCCCTGGCTTCGTAAAAAATCAGCCCCGACTCTTTCTTTCATGAGTTTTGCCAGCCAGGGGAACATGGGGATTTTTGCCCGATACCATGCGCTGGCTTCTTCTTTATCGCCCGTCCGCCGCCTAACGATGAATTCATGGTCAATCGCAAGGCATTCTTCCAAACTCATCTTCTGTGTCGTCATATCAATCTCCTATAGAAGGCCATTTTGTCTTAGCCTCCTCCCTTCTTCACTATATCGTATTACCTTGATCTTGTAAATAAATGCTCAAAACCGTTTCCGGTAGGTACCGATCAGGCTTAGATCGGCTGACCGATCAGGCTTAGATCGGCTGACCGATCAGGCTTAGATCGGCTGACCGATCAGGCTTAGATCAGTCGACCGATCAGGCTTAGATCGGCCGACCACTTAGGCTTAGATCAGTCGACGGATCAGGCTGCCGTCTGGGCAAACAACGTGAAATCGGACCGGACTTCCCTCAGGTTCTTTAATAAGGCGCCGCCCCCCTTGGACGAACTCTGGGTAACGATGAGCAACTGGTATTCCGTACCGGGGACCAGGTCCATGGGGGCGATTACGGTAAGGGTGCGGTTTTCGTTTACCGCCACCGCCTTCGCGGCCCGGTGTTCCCCTTCGGGGGTGATGAAAAACAACCCGGTATCGCCCCGGTGCGCCTCGTCGCCGTCTATTTTGAGGCCATAGCCGTGTACCGAGAGCAGGTTATCTATCGTTACCGTCTGTTCCGTCGCAGCCGTAAGCTCGTCTACCGCATTGGCAATATACCCATCGACATTGTCAATACCGTCAAATGCTACTTGAACCCGTTCTTTCAGGTATCGGCGCAGGGAGCCGGCCACTTGCAAACGGGCTTCCGGGTACACTCCCTCGTTAAGATGGGTCTCCCCGCCGTCATATTCCCCGCCTACACCCATTTTCAGGTTGAACACCGGGGTTTTGATCTTGTACCCGTCCGCAGCCAGGTAATGGATAAGTTCCATTCCGGCGGTCATACCCTCCACGATCACCTTCGGGCTGACGCCTATGTTATAGATTTCTCCTTTTGACGCAACGCCGTGAATATCCAATTCCGGCTGAAACACCGTTTTAAGATGGTAGGCCTTTTTCGCCTCCGGCAGAAATGAGTGAACGAACTTGACGGTGATTTTGTGGACCACATCCTTTACGGTAAAATTGAGGGACATAGGGCGCTCCTTAGAGAGAAGATTGGCGATATAGGTGTTGGTGGTTGGGCAGCCCTATCCGAATATACACCACTATATCATGGTTATAAAAAAAGCGCAAGAGCGCACACGTACTCTTCTCCCGTTCCGTCAGGGTTTCTCCCCCGGTATCGCCTTTTTCTTCCAAAAACCGTGCGTAAATACTCATACCATCATTAATTTTCCTGTTTTTTTGCAAAATCGTGCGTAAATACTCATGACAAAATAAATTTTCACTGGTATAATCTATTTTATAGGAAGAGGTAAAATATGGCATACTCAAAACCTGTTGTCCGGGTATTCCGTGCCGGCACATCACGCACTGTTGCCCCCCCCAGACCGTCCGAAAACTAAGTCTCAAGCAGCCCTATTCTTGAAACATGCCTAATGTTCCCGGCCCAATTCCTGGATGGAGCCGTTTTTTTCGGAATCATGGGAGTCCCTAAGGTTTCCGA
>BNUY01000122.1 GCA_025997715.1 Spirochaetia bacterium | reverse complement strand
CCTTCAACGCCGGAGATCTACAACATTGCTGAGGTAAAGAAAGCCTATGGGAACAAGCTTACTTTTTGGGGCGGCGTGTCCACCCAGCAGGTTCTGCCGAACATGAAGCCCCCGGCGTTGAAGGAAGAGATAGTTCGGGTTGTGCAGGCGCTGCGGGAGAACGGCGGGCTCATTATCGCCCCCACCCACGCGCTGCCCTTTGATGTGCCGGTGGAGAATATTCTGGCCATGGCGGATGTGTTCCAGAACCAGGATAGCTATTTTTGAAAACATGGGGTATAATAAGCCATGAGCGACATCCTTGAATTCCGTGGGATCACGAAAGCTTTCCCCGGGGTGCTGGCGCTGGACCGGGTTAGTTTTACCGCCCGCCGGGGGGAAGTTACCGCCCTGGTTGGGGAGAACGGCGCCGGCAAGAGTACCCTCCTTAAAATACTGAACGGCGACTATCAGCACGATTCGGGGGATTACCTGATCGACGGGAACGAAAAACTGTTCAGGGACCCCCGGGAGGCCATACAAGCCGGTGTCAGTGTGATCTATCAGGAACGGCAGGTTATCCCCTATCTTACGGTGGCGGAGAATATCTTTATGGAAGATATTCCGGTGGATAAGTTCGCCCTGGTCAACTTCGGTGAACTTAACCGGAAAGCACAGGGGATCATCGACGAGTTTAAGCTGCCCTTTTCCGCCGCCGCAAAGGTGCGGGATCTTTCGGTGGCCTTCCAGCAGATGGTGGAGATCATGAAGGCCTACCGCCGCCATCCTTCGATAATCGCCTTTGACGAGCCCACCGCAAGCCTTTCGGATGCGGAGATAGAATCGCTGTTTGAAATTATTAAACGGCTTAAAAATGAAATGATCATCCTCTATGTTTCCCACCGGATGAAGGAGATTTTCCGGATTACTGATCAGGTGGTGATCATGAAGGACGGCAGGTTTATAAAACAGGCGGCCACCAATTCCATAAGCGAAGATGAAATTATCCGCAGCATGGTAGGCCGGGATCTGGGGGATATTTTCCATTCCCTTGACCGGAACGACAAGGTTGGGGAGGTCATTTTCCGGGCGGAAAACCTGGAGGCGGACAATGTAAAGAACGTGTCCTTTGAAGTGCGCGCCGGGGAAATCGTCGGCTTTGCCGGCCTGGTTGGCGCGGGCAGAACCGAAACCATGCGGGCCATTTTCGGGGCGGATAAAAAAACCGGGGGCCGTGTTTTTCTGGACGGAACGGAACTGGACATAAAGTTTCCCGAGGACGCCATTGCCAAGGGGCTGGCCCTCTGCCCGGAGGACAGGAAGGAACAGGGTATCTTCGCCATCCGGGCGGTGAAGGATAATATCAGCGTAGTAAAACTGCGTTCCATTTTAAAATACGGATTTATCAACAAAACTGCGGAGCTTGAGGTGGCCAGGGACGGGGTGGCGCGGCTCAACATCCGTACCCCATCGATAGACAAGCTTATCGGCGAACTTTCCGGGGGGAATCAACAGAAGACAATTTTTGCCCGGTGGCTGGCGGTGAATCCCAGGATTCTGATTCTTGATGAGCCTACCAAGGGCATTGATGTGGGATCGAAGAGCGAGATTTACCGAATCATCTGCGATCTTGCAAAGCAGGGGATAGGTATTGTGTTTATATCTTCGGAACTGCCGGAGATACTGGGGGTGTGCGACCGCATTGTGGTGATGTGCCAGGGACGGATAACCGGGGAATTCAAGCGTGAGGAGGCAACCGAACACAAGGTGCTGACCCTCGCTATGGCTGATATGTTGGGGGATGCAAAATAATGGCAAACACAGGTAAAGCGGATGCCGGACGCGGTTCGGTGTTAAAACAAATTGTCTCGTCTGATAAAATTGGTTTGATAGCAGCCCTGGCGCTGGTTATCGCCGTTTTCACCTACCTCACCAATGGTAATTTTATTTCGAAGGGCAATATTATTAATATCCTTATCGCCTCCGCCATCGTGGGCATGGTGGTTATCGGTGAATGTTACCTGCTTATCACCGGTCATGTGGATCTTTCCCCCGGAAGCGTGGCGGCTTTTTCCGGGGTGCTGGTGTCCATCCTCCTGAAAAATGGTTTCCCCCTGGCGCCGGCAATAGTGATAGTGGTGATCGTTGGAATGTTGGTGGGCTGGATTAATGCGCTCCTGGTAAACCGCCTGAAACTGGAGGCCTTTATCGCCACCCTTGCCACCATGTCCATTTTCCGGGGCCTGGCGTTTATTATCTGCAACGGCAAGGCGGTGTTCGTTACCAGCAGCGCCTTCCTCAAAATGGGTTCCGGCCGCTTCCTGGGGATTCCGATCCCGGTAATAATCTTTGTAATTTCCTTTATCGTCTTTATGATCATCCTGGACCGTACCCGGTTCGGGCGGAACGTCTATATGGTGGGGGGTAATGCCACCGCCGCCCGGCTTGCGGGGATCAACGCACAAAAACTGCGGACCAAAATATACATGATGACCGCGGGCTTTGCGGCCCTGGGGGGCATAATACAAGCGGGGCGGATGAGCAGCGGCCAGCCCAGTACCAGCGAAGGCCTTGAGTTTGACGCGGTTACCGCCGTGGTCTTAGGCGGTGTGGCCATGGCCGGCGGGGTAGGCACCCTGAGCGGCGCACTGATCGGCCTCTTTATCATGCAGGGCTTCAACAACGGCCTGATGATGATGAACGTGCCTTCGTTTTGGCAGACCGTCTCCCGGGGACTGCTCCTGATAGCGGCACTTTCCTTTGACTATATCCGCAACCGTAAGCGGAAAAAATAATTGTGGCGCCTCTTTGTCCGCAGATGCGGGCAAGTATCTATAGAAGTATTGGAGGATTTTGTATGAAAAAGTTGAGTTTAGTTTTAGTGCTGGTACTGGCAGCCTCGTTTGTGTTTGCCGGCGGCGGACAGCAGGGATCATCCGCAAAGAAAGACGGCCCCCTGCTTGCCTTTATTTGCAAGGACCTTTCCCAGGAATGGTTCGTTGGGACGAGTACCGCCATGCGGAACACCGCTATTGCGCGGGGCGCCCGGGATATGCTGCTCCTTGACACAGCCATGAATCCCGATAAGTACATGACCGCCCTGGACGCCGCCATTGCCCAGAAGGTGGACGTGCTAATCGTCTGCCCCCCGGATCAGAAACTGAGCCAGATCACCGTGGACCGCTGTAAAGCTGCGGGGATCAAGGTCATGGCCGACGATGACGGTCTTATCAATGAGCAGGGTGTTCACATTGCCCCGGCGCTGGAACTGGACGCCTACAAGGTAGGCCAGGGCATCGGCGAATACCTGGGCAACTACTACAACAAGAACAACATGGCCGCCAACGCAGCTTCCACCGGCTTTATGCTGATGAACATGCCCGAAGTTTCTTCCTGCGTGCCCCGCAGCGAAGGCGCCCGGGATACGTTTTTTGCGTCGGTTCCCGGCTTTGATCGGAAGAAGCTGATTGTCGCCGACTATGACGGCACCTCCGAAAAGGGGTTTAACGTTGCTGCGGCCACCATCACCGCCAATCCCCAGTACACCACCTGGATCGTCATGGCCCCCAATGATGAGGGCGCCCAGGGCGCTACCCGTGCGCTGGAACAGGCGAACCTGGACAAGAACGCTATCGTAGCGGGTGTGGGCGGCTATCTTGCCAAGGATGAATTCAAGAAAAGTTACTCCGCTTTTAAGGCAACCGCCTATATCGATCCTGCGCTGGACGGACAGCTGGCCGGCGACGCCGCCATGGACTGGATCCAGAACGGCAAGGAACCCTATGCGGAGTACAAGAAACCCGGCGAAGCCTTTGGGGTATACCCCTTCAGTGCAACCATGATTGACGCCACCAATTACAAGCAGATCATGGGCGCCGGCGCGAACTAGCGTAAGACAAGTTTTAACCCGGGCTTCCGGGGTTCCTTCCGGAAAGAGGCGTTTTGGAAGGGACTCCGGGATGGCCGGTCAACATAAGGCAAAAAAAACGACCTCAAGGGCTTTCACCCTTGAGGTCAGATGGCAGATTTTACCAACCGTTATTTTATATAAACTTCCCTGGGCTGATAATGGGTATGCAGCAATTCGTGGGCTTTGTGTCCATTCGGTTCGCCGAGGAATTCCTTGTACACCTGGGTGATCAAGGGATTCTGGTGTGAACAACGAATCGCCGATTGCTCATCATCCTTGTACAGACCCGCCGCACGTTTGTTGCGGATCTCGTCGGTACAACCGTAGGGCTGACCGCCGCCGCCGACACAACCGCCTCTGCAGGCCATGACTTCGACAAACTGCCAGGGGCTGGGCTGACCCGCCGCTTTCGCCGCACGGATCCTGTCCAGCACCGCCGCGATGTTCCCCATTTGATGGGCCACCGCAACCTTGATCTTCGTGCCGTCCAGGTCAACTTCGGCTTCTTTTACGTCGCCAAGACCGCGAACCGGTGTGAAGTTTACATTCCCCAGTTCTTTCTTGGTAACCAGGAAATACGCGCTCCGTACCGCCGCTTCCATAACGCCGCCGGTGGCTCCGAAGATCGTTCCCGCGCCGGTGTAGGGCCCCAGGGGGCTGTCCGCTTCTTCATCAGGCAGATTGAAGATGTCAATACCCGCCTGCTTAATCATCCGGGCAAGTTCGCGGGTGGTGATCGCAATGTCAACATCCAAGCCGTGTTTGGCGCTCTTCATGTCATCGTTGCGGGAAATTTCCCACTTCTTTGCGGTACAGGGCATGACGGAAACCGAGTAAACCTTGTCGGGATTGACGCCGGCTTTTCCGGCCCAGTAGGCCTTAATCATGGCGCCCATCATCTGCTGCGGGGATTTGGCGGTGGAGAAGTTCGGAATCATATCGGTGTAATACTTTTCCATGTAGTCTACCCACGCCGGGCAGCAACTGGTGATCAGGGGAATGTCCCCACCCTTGGTCAGGCGGTGAACCAACTCGGTGCCCTCTTCCAGGATGGTAAGGTCCGCCGAGAAGTTCGTGTCAAACACGGTTTTGAAACCGAGCCGACGCAGGGCCGCGTACATCTTCTTTGTGGCGATAGTTCCGGGGGGAAGCCCGAATTCTTCTGCCAAGGCAACACGGGTCGCCGGGGCAATCTGTACCGCGGTGTGCAGTTCCGGGTCTTGCAGGGCGCGCCACACCTTTACGGTGTCGTCACGCTCGTAGATGGCGCCTACCGGGCAGTGGGCCGCGCATTGGCCGCACTTGATACAGGGGCTTTCACCCAGGGGGGTTCCCGCCGCAGAGGCGATGCGGCCTTTGATACCGCGGCCCAGGAATTCCAGAGCCCACACGTTCTGCATCTCCTGACAGACCTTTACGCAGCGTCCGCAGCGGATACATTTTTCCGGGTTCAGGATGATGGAGGGGTTTGAATCGTCCACCGGCAGGCCGTTCAGCACTTTGGCGAAGGGCACTTCCCGGATGCCGAATTCCGCCGCCAATGTTTGCAGTTCGCAGCTTCCGTTCCGGGGGCATTGCAGACAATCATTGGGGTGGTTGGCAAGGATGAGTTCAAGTACGGTCTTCCGTACCGCGATGAGTTCCGCGTCATGGGTGATTACCGACAGACCCTCGTTCACCGGGGTTGTACAGGCCCGCACCGTTTTCGGGGAGCCTTCCAGCCTGACGATACACAGACCGCAGCTTGCCCATGGCGGAAGGTCGGGGTTGTAACACAGTGTCGGTATTTTGATGTTTACCTTCTCCGCCGCTTTAAGGATGGATGTGCCATCCTCAACCTGGACGGGTATTCCATTTATTTTGCAGTTAATCATTTTTTCCTCCTGTCCCTTAGGCCCTAACCACTGCATCGAACTTACAGTTCTTGAAGCATTCGGCGCACTTTACGCACTTCGACTGATCAATTGTATAGGGCTTTTTCTTCTCGCCCGTGATACAATCCGCAGCGCAGTTCTTCGCGCACACGCCGCATCCCTTACACTTGTCTTCCAGGATGGTGAATGAGAGCAGGCTCTTACACTTACCCGCCCGGCATTTGTGGTCGTGGATGTGTTCCATGTACTCGTCACGGAAGTTCCGCACCGTCGAAAGGGTCGGGTTGGACGCCGTGTTACCCAGCGCGCAGAGGGAAGCCTTCTGCATGGCCGTGCCGATGGTTGTCAGCTTGACCAGGTCTTGCTCGTCGCCGTTGCCATGGGTGATCTTTTCAAGGATCTTCAGGATTTCCGTGGTGCCGATACGGCAGGGTGAACACTTTCCGCAAGATTCGTCAACGCAGAAGTCCATGTAGAACCGCGCCACGTCAACCACGCAGTCATCCTCGTCCATGACAATCATACCGCCGGAGCCCATCATGGAGCCCATCTTTGCAAGACCCGCATAGTCAATCGGAGTATCAAGGTCTTTTTCGGTCAAAATACCGCCGGAAGGTCCGCCGGTCTGGACGCCCTTGAACTTCTTGCCGCCCCTGATGCCGCCGCCGATGCCGAAGATGATTTCCCGCAGGGTGGTACCCATGGGAACTTCGATAAGGCCGGAGTTCTCAACCTTTCCGGTAAGGGCGAATACCTTGGTGCCCTTGGAATCCGCCGTCCCCATGGCGGCAAACCACGCGCCGCCCTTAACCAGGATGGCCGGGATGTTCGCAAAGGTTTCGACGTTGTTGATACAGGTGGGTTTGGCCCAGAGACCCGCAACCGCCGGGAAGGGAGGCTTCGGTGTAGGCATACCCCGTCCGCCTTCGAGGGAGCGCAGGAGCGCCGTTTCCTCACCGCAGACAAAGGCCCCCGCGCCGAGCCGGATTTCGATGTCAAAGTCGAAGCCCGAACCGAGGATGTCCTTGCCCAGGAGGCCGTGTTCTTTGGCCTGGGCCAGGGCAATTTCCAGGCGGTGGACCGCCAGGGGATATTCCGCGCGGATGTAGACGAAGCCCTGGTGGGAGCCGATAGCCTTTCCGCAGATGATCATCGCTTCAATAACCGAGTGGGGGTCACCTTCAATGGTGGACCGGTCCATGTACGCGCCGGGGTCGCCCTCATCGGCGTTACAGACCACGTACTTGACGTCGTTGGCCACTTTCTTGGTGGCATCCCACTTCATCCAGGTGGGGAAACCCGCGCCGCCGCGGCCTCTTAGGCCGGAAGTCTTGAGCTCGTTGATGATATCGTCCTGAGACCATTGGAACAGGGACTTCTGAAGGGCAATATAGCCGTCATTGGCGATGTATTCTTCTATTACCTCGGGATTAATCACCCCGCAGTTACGAAGCACAACCCGGACCTGCTTTTGATAAAAGCCAATGGGGGGAAGCTCGGCATGGCCGCTGCCGGTAGCCTTAGGCGCCGGAGAGCCATCGGGGTTCTTGTAGAACAGCCGTTCGACTTCCTTGCCCTTCTTCACATTGGTGGTAATGATTTCAGCGGCGTCTTCCGGCTTCACGTCCACATAGAAGGAGTTTTCCGGGAGTACCTTGACGATGGGGCCCTTTTCGCAGAACCCAAAGCAGCCGGTCTTGATAACCTGAACCTTATCGCCCACACCCTGTTTCTTGGCTTCGGCAATCAGGCCCTCATAGATTTCTACACCCTTGTTTGACTGACAGGCGGTACCACCGCAGGTCAGTATGTAATGGGTATAGCCCTTTTTGTTGCGGAACTCGGCGTGGGCCTCCGTCCGCAGTTTGTTTAACGCGTCTGTGGTAAGTTTCGACATATCTCCCCCTTAGCCTCTTGCTCTGTATTTTTCGAAGATTTCGGGAAGCTGCTGCTTGGTTAACTTACCGTAGGTGTCGGGCCCGACCGTCATAACCGGGGCCAAACCGCAACAGCCGACGCAACGGACTTCTTCCACGCTAAAGAGCCCATCTGACGTCACCTCATCCGGCGCTATCTTCAGGAATTCGCGGGCCGATTCGATATGATCCCCGCCGCCCTTCAGGTAGCAAGCCGTACCCAGGCACACCGAAACCTTGTTCTTGCCGGGCTTGGTGGTCTTAAAGAAGTGATAAAAGGATATCACCCCATAGATCTTCGCCAGGTGAATCCCGGTCATCTGCGAGATTTGCTCTGCGGCAGACCGCGGCACAAACCCAAAGGTCTCCTGGGTCTTGTGCAGGATCATGATCAAACTCCCTTGTTTGACCTTCCATTCATCGATAAACGAGACAAGTTCCTTGGGAAAGGTAACTTTCTCTTCGCCCCCATGTCCGCTACATCCAGACATACGTACCTCCTCAGTGTAAAAACATTAAATTCCATGATACCATGTAATTGATTCCCGCGTACCAGACCAGTATGGGGGTGTTTTCTTTCGATGTCAAGGAAAATTTTTAAGAACCCTTGCCCGGATTGCTGTTTCCGCCGATACTTTATTGAGGAATATTGACACGATGCAATTATATAGAATAGAACGAAAGGCCCTTTTTAGTCAGTTTCTGCTGCTCCTTCTCCTGGGCGCCACGCCGGTTTTTCCCCAAAACACTACCCGCCCGGATGCTCTGCGGAGCTACCGTATAGGCCGGGACCTGGAATCCCGGGACCGCATGGCCGAGGCAAACCAGTACTACGACGAGGCGGTCAGGATTTGCCGGGACGAGATTGCCCAAAATGCGTCGAACATGGATTCCTATACGGTCCTGACCTGGGCTCTCCAGCGCCAAAAGAAGTACGCCGAGGTGATTACCTGGGGCCAAAGAGGGCTTGCGGTCAATAACGCGGAGTACCGTATCATCGAAACCATGGGTGAAGCCTACTTCTACCTCACCCGCTACGAGGATTCCCTGCGCTCTATGCAACGATACGTCAATGCCGTACCCCAGGGAGAGCGCAGTTCCGTGGCCTATTTCTTCATCGGTGAGATCTTCCGGTTCCAGAAAAAATTCCACCGTGCCGACATCGCCTACACCACGGCGGTCCGCCTGGAACCGGGGTCCGCCCTCTGGTGGTACCGGCTGGGTTCGGTGCGGGAAGAGGTGCGGGAATTCAAGCCGGCAATGGAGGCCTACCAGCGTGCCCTCCGGCTCAACCCCAACTACCGGGAGGCCACCGAGGGGCTGGAACGCTCCCGAAGGGCCAGTACGTAAACTGGGTCGGGGAGGGACGTCCCCGGCCGCGGGCGGATGGAGGAACCTGCTCCCGGAGCCCGGCCCCAGGGGGCCTGAATAGGTCTCCGTACGCAGAGAGCTCCATATGCCCGCAGCCGTGACCGCCCCTCCCCGACCCGATTCACATCCCTTATAGCGCCTACCTTTATGTTTATCTTCTTCCCCCACATCAGTAGGCGCACCAGTGAGAAGAGCATAGCCCTCCCCAAGGGTATTAGGGGTGTCAGTGGAAAATATGGGGGGAACCCCTGGGGCTAACGTTTATACACAAGTTCAGAAACGTATGGTATAATAAGGGAAATCCTTGGGAGGGAGAACAAATGGTCACGATAGATGGGAGCAACCGGTTTAAAGACAGGCGCTTGGGAAAAAGGGGGG
>BNUY01000121.1 GCA_025997715.1 Spirochaetia bacterium | reverse complement strand
CCCCGCCGGGACTGGTCCCCTCCTGCGCCGGGGGTGGTGTGGTTGGGGTGCTGCCGGGGATTGTGGGCACCATCCAGGCCAACGAGGTGATCAAGCTTATTGTGGGGGGCGGGGACAGCCTTACCGGACGGCTCCTGCTCTTTGATTCATGGAAGATGAAGTTCCGGGAACTCAAACTGGAAGATGGAGCCGTACACATTGGGTATCCCCAAGAGCACACAGGCGTCATTCACCAGGTAGCGGGTCTGGTAGTTATCCGTCCCATCGGCCACTACATCGTAGTCTTTCATAATGTCCAGGGCGTTTTCACTTGAGAGCATAGTATTGTAGGTAACAACATCGCAGTAGGGATTGATACTCTTGATACGATCCTTGGCGGAGGCCACCTTAGGCCGCCCCACATCACGGGTTCCGTGGATCACCTGGCGTTGAAGGTTTGACTCCTCCACAAAATCGAAGTCCACAATCCCCAGCTTCCCTACACCTGCCGCCGCAAGGTACAAGGCCAACGGCGCGCCCAGCCCACCTGTCCCCACAATGAGCACCCGGGAAGCCTTGAGCCGCTTCTGCCCCTCAATGCCCACCTCGGCCAGGAGCAGGTGACGGCTGTACCGGCCTATCTCTTCGTTGGTGAGATCCGCTAATTCTCTGTCCTTAATAACACTATCTGCCATTCAAAAAACCTTTATAAGAATTTTCAACCGCAAAGTCGAATAAGTCGAAGAAGAGAAAGGGAAAAAAGAAGGTTAGAGAATCTTTCACACACATCTTCATCTTCTTCTCAAGCCCCACCCGCAATTGCCGGCACCAGCATGATGGTTCCCCCATCGGCAATTTCCGTGTCCAGCCCCTGGAGCTTCTTGATGTTATCCTCTCCCACAAACACGTTGATGAAGGACCGCAATTCGGTCCCCTGGTAGAGATGCTGTTTAATGTCCGGGTAAGCATCGGCAAAATTCCTAATCGCCTCCCCCACCGTAGCTCCTTCGGCATTCACTTCGGCCTTACGATCCGTAAAGTTCCTCAACGCCGTGGGTATCAAAATTGTCACTGCCATACATTCCTCCTCCTCAAAGCCGCTTAATGTGTTCCTGCAAAAATTCCGACCGGTCCGTTTTCAGCTCCCAACTGGTAAAATCACCGGCCTTTCCCTTCTCCACCGCCGTAATGATGTAGGAATAGTACGGCAGGGCGTGTTCCTTGTCATAGTCCGAAGGCTTTGCCGGATGGTCCGGATGGGAATGGTAAAACCCCAGCACATCCAGTTTGCGCTTCCGGGCCGCCAGTTCCGCCTTCATCAAATCCTCCGGCTCAATGCGGAAACGGTGGTACTGTTCACCCGCTTCCCGGGCATTTTCAATGGGGAGGATATCCGCCACCACCCGGCCGTTATCGGAGGTTCCGTCTTCAGCAATACTGCCCAGTATAATACCACAGCACTCGTTGGGATAGGCGCGCTCTCCTTCCCTGCGGATAGCCTCCTCCCGGTCTGCGGAAAGGGTGATCACCGCGTGCCCCCTTCGTCCCAGAAATGATCCGACAGATACCGTGACCCGCTGTCCCCCAAAACGGTGACCACCACCGAGCCCCTAGGCAGGGTCCGCCCAAGCCGGAGTGCGCCCACCACATTAGCCCCGGCGCTGATCCCCACCAGGAGTCCCTCCTCAGAGGCAAGCCGCCGAGCCATGGCGTAGGCCGACTCGGTGTCCACCTCCACAAAGCCCTCTGGCAGGGTTTCGTCGTAGATCCCCGGCTTGATAGTGCTCCCCATGTGCTTGGTCCCCTCGATGCCGTGGAAGGGAGAATCGGGCTGCACCGCGTAGACATGGACAGCCTTGCTGTATTCCTTAAGCCGCCGGGAGGTCCCCATAAAGGTGCCCGAAGTTCCCAAACCGGTGATGAAGTGGGTCACCTTGCCCCCGGTCTGCTCCCAAATCTCAATGCCGGTTGAGTTGTAGTGGGCCCGCCAGTTGACATCGTTGTTGTACTGGTTGGGGAAGAAGTACCGGTCCGGGTCCTTGGCAACCGCCTCCTTGACCGCCAGAAAAGCGCCGTCGGAACTTTCCAGGGGGCTGGTCTCGACAATCTCCGCATGGTAGCACTTCATGATCCGCTTCCGTTCCGCGCTGGCATTGGCGGGCAGGTAGATAAGCGCCGGATACCCCAATGCCGCCCCAAGCATGGAGTAGGCGATCCCCGTATTGCCGCTTGACGCGTCGATGATGGTCTTCCCCGACCTAAGCGCCCCCTGCTCCAGCCCGGCAAGGATCATCGCCCTGGCCGCCCGGTCCTTCACGGAACCGCTGGGGTTGCAGAACTCCGCCTTGGCAAAAAGGGATATCCCGGGGATATCCTGCGCAATTTTTTTCAGCTCCAGGAGGGGCGTATTCCCCACTAAATCAAGGATATTCATCATCAATCCCATTATAGCACATTGTACCCTATAATGTCTATCACATTTATAGGGTATAATCATCATTTTCTTCTGAAACTATAGCACACTTCCATTAGACCGGTACATATGGTATTCTTTTATGGCAGGATAAACGCATAGGAAAAATAATGAAGAAAAGAGAAGAATTTTAACCGCGAAGGCGCCAAAGGCGACGAAGGAAAGAAAGAACAAGAGAATCAGGCTAAAAAAATACTGAATTGTGCCTACGAAGTCCACTCAATTCAGGGTCAAGGGAGTATTCTCTTCTTCCCCTTTGTCGCCTTCGGCGCCTTTGCGGTTTTTTTCTTCTCTTATGTGTTTATCCTGCTTTTATGGTGGTATTTTTTTATAAGGAAGGTTTGATATGAAGGTAACGCGGATAACGGAACTTGGCAAACGGGAAGCTACGGTTCTGGAAAATGAGCATTCCCGTATCCTGGTGGATGATCAGGGCGGGATGGTTCCCGAACTTTCCTACCACGGAGAAAATCAATCAATTAACGCCCATTGGATTCCCTGGTTCCGGGGCAATTCCGGGAAGGCCTTTAACGCCGCAGAGCATGGCGGTTTCTGGAAGGGGGGGCTGCTGTATGATCTTGCCGGTAATTTCCCCTGCCTGCCGAATTTCGGCCCGGATCACACCTTTGACGGGGTGGCCCTGCCCGCCCATGGCTGGACTTCCCAGGAGCCCTGGCGCTTTGTAAACAGCGGCGTTGATAAAGAAACCGGGGGCGCCTGGGCGCTTTCCATCCTGGAGAGCCCTGACGCAAAGATGCCCCTGTCGTTTAGCAAAATTGACGCTATTTTCCCCTCCCAACCGGTCCATTACACCACCATCCGGGTAACAAACAAGGGGGACCGGGACCTCGAAATTGTCGCGGCCTGGCATAATACGGTTGGCGCCCCCTTCCTCCAGGCAGGCTGTCGGCTCTCAGGCGCCGCTGATCGCTGGATTACCTCGGCCCCCGGCGGAGAGTTTGATCCCACCACCCGGCTTGCCTTGGGGAAGGAATTCCCTTCCCTGGATAAAGCGCCCCTGGCAAAGGGCGGTACGGTGGATCTTTCCCTGGTACCCGGCCCCCTGGGGTATACCGATTTTGCCGCCGGAGCCATTCCCGCTTCCGCCCGGCTCGGCTGGTCCGCCGTGGTGAACCCGGCGCTTAAGCTGGCCTATGTTTGTTTCTTCACCGGTCAGGCCGCCGCGGGACCCGAGGACATTATCCTTCGCTTTAATGAATACTGGATGCAGTACGGCGGCCGCCCCTTTACCCCCTGGGCGGCATACGAGGGCGGCATGGACCAGACCTATTGCCTTGGCACGGAAAACGCCGTAAGCGCCTATGCCTACGGCCTTGAATACTCCCGGAAAACGAAGACCCTCCTGGGCGCTCCCACCACGGTGATCATCCCCGCCAAAAGTGAACGGATTCTCCGTTACGGTACCCTCTTTGCCCCCTATGAATCCGCTCTGGATGAGGGCATACGCACTATTGAAAGCGCGGATTCCAAACTGGTCTGCAACGGGGTCGGGGGGGCTTGGGCATTTAATGCGGACCCGGCTTTTAATGCGTTGAAAAAGCTGGAGGCAAAAACGGCGGCGGCGAATTATACTGCTTTTGGGGTGAAATTATAAGAATTCATCCGCGAATAAACGCTAATTAACGCGAATAATACGCTCTGGGTATTTGATTTATTCGCGAACATTCGCGAATATTCGCGGACCCTATTCTTTATTGATATTTTCGTTCCTAAAGGAGTATAAGCCCGCCCCGGTTACGCGAATTCGCGCACCGCCTTGAACATCGCAACCACGTTGGCCGGCGGTACATCGGCGAGGATGTTATGTACCTGCTGGAAAACGAAGCCGCCGCCCTTATTGAGCAGCGCCAGGTTGGCCTTAACGTGGGGGCCAATCTCCTCCGGCTTGCCGTTAGGGAGCATATCCCGGGTGTCACAGCCGCCGCCCCAGAGGGTCAGCTTGCCGTAAAGTTCCTGCTTGAGGTCCGCAAGCGCCATGTCTTTGCAGGTAAACTGCACCGGGTTGATGGCGTCAAGGCCGGCTTCGGCAAGCAGCGGCATCAGCGGCCGTACACCGCCGCAGCAGTGGAGGCAGGTTTTCATGGCGGGGAACCGCCCGTGGATATAGCTCCACATTTGCTTTTCCCGGGGGTAGAAAAACTCCCGGTACATTTCGGTGGAAAATTGCGGCCCGTTCTGGGTACCCATGTCGTCACCAAAACCGATTACGTCGATGTAGTCGCCCACGCAGTCAAGATAGGCCTTTAGGTTTTCCATGTGTTTCTGCATCAGCGTGTCAAGAAACTTGTGCATGCGTTCCGGGTTACCCGCAAGATCGCAGAGCATGTTGTCCATGCGGAAGATGTACTGCGCCGTCTCAACCAGGTTACCGCCGAAAATACCGTAGATGGCGCGGTCGGTACTGCCCCGGGTCTTCGCGGCAAGTTCACGGAACTGCTTTGCGCCGTCCTTCGTCTTGTAGTCAATGGGCATAGGCGGGCAGGGCACGTTGAGCCACATCACATCCTGCGCAAAATCATCGTAGTCGGAAAAATCTTCCTTATCAAAATCATCGGCAAGGGGCCACACCGATTGCTCGCAATAATAACAACCCTTGGGCTGACGGCCGATTTTTTTACCCCGCGAATTATAGATGAAGTTTCCCAGCGGCTCGTGGCGAATGTCCACACAGGCGGGAATCTTGCAGGGTGTGCCGTCCTCCAATTCCCAGTCCTTCCAGTACGCCGGGTTCTTGTTATAATCACAACCAAGCTGAAAGGTGTCCACATCAAACATGTCGAGCACGTCATTTTCGATGATCGCCAACTGCTGGATCAAGTCGTAAATATACAAGGGACTCGGCGGTAAGTCGAGATACTTGCGCAAGTTGCGGTACGAAATAACACTCATTCCGCTTGAACGATGGGCGTTCAAATCAAAGGGGACCCGATCCGGCTGCTTAAAATTCAGCGCCGCCATAACCCTTTCTCTGCCTGTCATAGATGCCTCCATTATATCTTAGTCTGAATCGAATAACCTTTGATAAAATATTTTCGCAGCGCGATAAACAGCGCGATTGTCGGTATTGAAGTAAAGATGACGCCCGCCATCATTACCGGAATTTTTCCGCCGCCGGTACCGGTTGACTGCGCCACGGCCACCATGATGGGACGCACTTTTTCACTGGAGGAGAGGATCATGCCGAAGAGCAGGTCGTTCCAAATCCACATCCCCTGAAACAGCGTTACTACGGCGGTGGGGGCGGCGAGCTGGGGCAGGTAGATGCGGAAGAACATGCCCACCGGGCTGCAGCCGTCAATCATGGCCGCCTCTTTAACCTGGTCATCCATGCCGAGAAAAAAGCCGCGGTACAAAAATGTGGCAAAGGGCGTACAGATGGAGGCGTATAAAAGTATCATGCCGATTTTTGTGTTGTACAAATGTAAAAAATTGTAGGTACGTAACAGGGGTATTAAATACAATTGGAACGGGAATACCGTGCCGCTGTAGATGATCAAAAAGATAAGGAAGCTGCCCTTAGGCTTTAACTTGGTCACGGCAAAGGCTGCGGTGGACGAAAAAAATATGCAGATGAGTACGCCGAATACGGTATACAAAAAGGAGTTGAAAAAGTTAATTTGCAGGCGGTAGTATTTAAACACTTCCGCCAGGTTATTGAAAAACTCAAAACCCTTGGGGAGCTGGTAAAATTTTGTGGTGATGTATTCGTTGGTGGTTTTGAACGCCACCATCAGGGTTGATACCACGGGAAGAAGCCACACGGCGCAGAGCACAATTAAAAAAACATAGGTGAATGTGCGGGTCAGTATTTTATGTATTCTATAATTTTGTTCCTGCATTATTTGTTCTCCGCATTTTCTACATGGGAAGTGGCCCGCATATAGATTATCGTAATGGGTAATATTAAGAGTGTTAAGAAAACACCGATTGCCGCGCCGAAGCCCTGGTGATTACGCTGAAAGCTTTCCACAAACATATTCACCGCCAGTGTTTCTGAGGATCGCACTGGGCCGCCACGGGTCATAATGTAAATGAGGTCGAATGCCTTAAAGGAATTGACTATCGCCATACCGACGACAACGGTGGTGATGGGCTTGAGCATAGGAAACGTGACGTGAACAAAGGTTTGCCACTTTGAACAGCCGTCGATGCGGGACGCCTCTATCTGCTCCCGGGGTATTGAAGTGAGGCCCATCAGAAACATTACCATGTTGCCGCCGAGCTGCTGCCAGCCCCATGCGACAAGAAGGGAGATGTTGTTCAGCGGAATTTTGTACAGCCAGTCAATTTTCGTTTTGGCGCCGAACAAGGTAAGTAACTGATTCAACACGCCGTATTCTTTTGAATACATATACCACCAAATCGCGCCGACAGACACAAAGGAAATGGCCAGGGGTATAAAAAAGATTGACTTAAAAATGGTCTCCCCCCTGATGCCGTTCACAAAGACCGCAATCAAAAGACCCGCGCCAACGGAGAATATAATAGTAAAAACAACCCACAAAAGGGAGTTGGATATGGAGCGTAAAAAGTTTGCGTCCCGGAACATGGCGAGGTAATTACCAAAGCCGGTGAAACGCATCGGGGAGAGGCCATCGCTTTCAAAAAAGCTTAAATAAATGTTTTGGAACATCGGGACTACAAACATAAACGTCACCGCAAAAACCGCCGGAAAAGCGAAAACGTAGCCCCATCTTTGGAAAGACTTGTTCATAGGACACTCCAAAATGATACACCGGTACTACGCTATTTCACGCAGTACCGGCGTCTCATCCGTTTTATTTAAAATAGGCGTCGCAGAGTTTCTGTATGTCGGCGCAAATCCCCTGGGGATTGGCCGGGCTAACAATGAACTCCTGGAACTTCTGGTTTACCTGGAGCATCAGTTCGGTGGGCATGTTTTCCCAGAAGCGGGTAAGCATGATGTAGTTACCGTCCACAACTTCTTTCTGTATTGCCTGCTGCATAGGCGACAGGAAGGAGGCGTCCGCCTTGGAGTTGGCGGGGAAGCTGCCCACCTGCTTGGCGAGGAAGGTATTGCCCTCCGCGCTGAAGAAGTAGTCAAGCGCCTTGATCGTTGCGTCCTTGTGGGGTGCGTTTTTTCCCGCGAGTATCGGTGATGGTTCAAGGATGGCGCGGTTTTTGCCGTCCCTGGTCTTGATAAAGAAGAAGCCGATCTTGCTTTCCGGCACGCCCATGTCGATAAGGTTCGATTTGAGGAACCAGGTACCGCTCATGATATGCGCAAGGTTATTATCGTTGAACATACGCGGCATATCGCTAAAGAAGTTCGTCGAGGGGTCGGTAAAGTAACCCTTGTCTATCATGTCTTTCCAAATGGTAAAGATGCCGACCGCTTCCGGGCTTGTCCACTTTGCTTTGCCGGTACAGAGGTCGTTGTAAAGCTGCGGACTAACGGAACCGGCGATTTCCTCGAAGGTGATAAAGGCAGGCCACTCGTCAACAATGGTCTGGTTGAGCGGCGTCTTGCCGGCGGCCTTAATTTTCGCACAGTTGGCAATAAACTCATCCCAGTTCGCGGGCGGCTTGAGACTGAGCTGGCTGTACACATCCTTGTTGTAATACACCACCCAATACTCAATGCCCCAGGGCAGCGCATACAGTTGGCCGTCCACAGTAAACATATCGCGGATGCCCTGTGAGTATTCGCTCTTGTACTTGTCCCACAAAGCCGTGGTGGGTTCAAGGAGATTGTTCTTCTGTAAATCCTGTATCCAGGCGCCTGCCCACCAGGTAAAGAGATCCGGCGCCGAGTTTGTGGGCAGGGCGGAACGGGTCGCCGCCGTGTACACATCCGTGGAAGGATACCCAACGGGATCGAGGGCAATGCCCGTAGCCGCCTTGAGCTCATCACTTGCCTTGATAAAATACGGGTGATAGTCCGGTGCGCCGGTCTTGTCGTGGGTAATGGTGATGGAATTTCCGCCGCCTGCCGCCCCACCGGCCTTCTGTCCACCGGCATACACACCGGACACCGTTATTGCCGTCAATAACGCCATCGCCAAAATCACTACCTTCTTTCTCATAATACTCCTCCTCCAAAAAATTATTAAAAAGCCGCCGGGACGCATGTCCCTAACGCAGCTTTATGCCTAATTGAAACCGGTTTCATTTACATAAAATGATGATATATCCTCTTTTGGGGTTTTGTCAAGTAAATTTTTTTAAAAAATGGTAATTTAGATGATTTTCTCAAATACCAGGTGGTACCTGTTACTATAACTATATACAGCACAAAGAATTAGCCAAGCCCTGTAGGGGTTTTCCCGGGTTTTCCCTAATTGGTGAAAATTGTTAGTTTTATAGTACAGCCGACCGAGATCAAGGACAAGAAGATTATCCGGGATATTATTACCCAGATACGCCGCAAACCCAGCCCGGAGGACATTGAACGATCCAAGGCCCGCCGCCGCTTATTCAAAGAATTGACGGCTAAATAATGCCTTCCGCCAGGTAGACCAAATGGCCCTGACCTGGCTTTTTGCCGAACGGTCCACCGGAAACATAGCCGCCTATATGTCCCTTATCGCCGATGCCATTAAGCTGTCAACTACAGAAAAAGAACTGCATAATCTGGACTACCCCTTTAAGACCATCCCCGCTATGAAGATTGCGAAGTTAGCCGTTTCCGGTCCTTATCAGGAAAAATATAGCGGTATTGGCTCCCTGATGATAGAACTGTCCGCTCATATCGCCGAAGCCTGTAATGACCAGTATTTTGCCTGTAGGTTCATCACCGTTGACGCCGACATTGAGCATAATTGGAGTGTCATAGAGTTTTACCGGAAAAACGGGTTCATTCCCAATGACGAAATGAATAATAAAAAGCGCAAGGTGATCAGTATGCGAAAGGATATCGTAATTCAGGATTAATACCGGGTTTCCGATCCCCTTCCGTCATTACTCGAAAAGGATACAGCCCGTATACGTTAAGGTATTTGGACCGCGTACCAGCATCCAGTATTCCGGTATGAGAAAATCCACATTTCAAAGCCAGTGTCTTAAGGCGCCAGAACATTCTTTTATGACGCCAGTTTTTTAGCGAGTACCCCCTGCTGTTTCCGGTAGGCTTCGCGGTAGAACGCCAGCCGTTCCCGCTTTTTACAGCGGCCGTTTCCCGCGGCAAGTTTTATGGATCGGGCTCCTTCGGTGATCAGTACCTGTGCGGCATGTGCCAGGGCTACCACCGACGGCCCCCCCAGATTGCGGGAAGCCGGGGGGACGCCGCCGCATAGTTCCTTAAGCGCCGTCTCGTAGGGTTTCTTCACAAACATTTCAAAGTCCTCGGCAAAAACCAGCCGACCGGGACTAAGACCGCCATCTCCGATTCGAGACGAACGAGCCCGCTGAAAAACAGAGGTAGAAAAACTAATCGATGGATTTTTTATATCCATCGATT
>BNUY01000120.1 GCA_025997715.1 Spirochaetia bacterium | reverse complement strand
GGATTCCGGCTCCTATACATAGCTTTAGGAATTAAGCATCTGAAGGAAGAGGAAGAATAATTAACCACCGACCTCGCGGACAACACGGACAAAAGAAAAAGACAGACAAAAAACCCAGCCCGTCCTGTCCGTGTCCGTGTGGTCAGTGTGGTCCGTGGTTATTATTAGGGCTTGCAGGATAAGACAAAATCCTCTATACATAAAGGTGAACTCATGAGTTATGAACTTACGAGTTCACACCATCTTTTTCAGGCAGGAAATGCCCTATGATTATCGGAAGGGAACGGGAACTGGGCCATTTGAAAGAACGGTACGACAGGGGCGGCTTTCAGTTCATTGTTATGTATGGAAGACGGCGGGTTGGAAAAACCACCATCATTTCTGAGTTTATTAAGGATAAACCGGCGATCTTTTTCGCGGCCCAGGAATATGATGATACCACGGCGTTAAAGCTTTTTTCGGAAAGGGTCTTTGACCATTTCGGTATCGGCGATTTACCGCCCTTTGACACATGGAACCGGGCTTTTGAATTTATTGCACGGGAGGGCGCGTCGGAACGGCTCGTCCTGGCTTTAGATGAATTTCCCTATTTGGCGGCGGCCAATAAATCCATCCCGTCTATTCTGCAAAACATCATTGATCACCTGTATAGGAAAACAGAGCTGTTTTTAATTATCTGCGGCTCAAGTATGAGTTTTATGGAGCGGGGGGTCTTAAGTGAAAAAAGCCCTCTCTACGGAAGGCTGAGTTCCCAGATGGAAGTTTTGCCCTTTGGCTATAGGGATAGTGCGCGCTTCTTCCCCCGCTACAGCCTTGAAGATAAGCTTGCCGCCTATGGCATCATGGGGGGCATCCCGCAGTATCTCATCCACATTGATGATGTTCGTTCTCTCCGTGACAATATCGTTACGGGCATTTTATCCAGGCCGTCGGCCTTATACGAAGAACCCCGGAATTTATTGAAGGAAGAACTGCGGAGGCCCCAGGTTTACAATGCAATTATCGAAGCTATTGCCAAGGGGCAGACCAGGCTTAATGATATTGTGACAAAAACCGGCATACCCCGTGATAAGTGCCTTAAATATATACGCTCATTACTGGAGCTGCATATCCTTACCAGGGAAACCCCCATAGGTGAAGAAACGGGGAAACGCAGTATTTATAAACTCATGGATAACTTTTTTAAATTCTGGTATGCCTTTGTCTTTGAAAATACCGAGCTGGTGGAACAGGGAAACGGCGGCCTCTTGTATGACCGCATGGTGACCCCTTTCCTGAGCGAATTTACCGGTTCAGAAGTTTTTGAGAATGTCTGCAAAGAATATCTCCGCAAACTCAATGGATCAAAGCGTGGATCCGTCCAACTTCCCTTTCTCTTTACCCATATTGGGCGCTGGTGGGGGTCCAGCCCAAAAACTAAAACGGAAATCGAAATAGACATTCTGGCGTATAACCGGAAGGAGGCGCTTTTTTGTGAATGTAAGTGGACCAACAGAATGATGGGAAACGATATTCTGGAGACGCTAAAGGAAAAGGCATCAAGGTTCCCGCAATTTACTTCTCAGTTTTATGTGCTTTTTTCTAAATCCGGGTTTACGGCGTCCTTGAAACGGGCTGCGGCGGAGGAGGGGAATGTGCTGTTGGTTGATTTGAAGATGCTCTATGCTTAGCTTTAGGAATTAGCCGCAAGTATAGCCAGAAACTGCTCCTCATCAATGATAGCCACCCCCAGCTTCCGCGCCTTGACGTTTTTTCCGGACCCTGATTCGGGATCGTTGGTTACCAGGAACGACAGATCCTTTACCACCGATGATTTCGCCTGAGCCCCCAGGGCCTTTATCTTTTCTTCAGCTTCGCCCCGCTTCATCGAAACAAGTTCCCCGGTAAAGCAGAAGGACTTCCCCCGCAGGGGCTGGGCGTCGGCGGCAGGGGGCGCAGCAATACTGATGATGCCCCCGGCGAGGACCGCGTCCATTTCATCACGGGTTTCCGCAAGGCCCTCAACAATGGTGCGGGCGGTGATCTCCCCCAGGCCGTAAACGGCGGCCAGTTCCTCCACCGCCGCAGCCCTAAGTTTTTCCAGGGTATCAAAGCCTGCGGCGGCCACCTTGTCCATGATGGTCTCCCCTACCCCTTCAAAGTCAAACCCCGCGACAAAGGCCGCAAGGGACAGCGTTCGGGGGGTACGGATGTGGCGGACCACCTTGGCCGCAGACAGTTCCCCCATGCGATCATAGTCGGCCAGTTCCGCCGGTTCCAGGGTGTAGAGGTCGGCGATTTGCCGCACCCGTTCCTTGTCATAGAGCTGGCGGATCAGCTTTTCCCCCAGTTCCCGGATGTCCAGCACGGACACCCACTTCTCCAGCCGGTGGAGGAGCCGCTTGGGGCAGCCGGGGTTGGGACAGTACAGCCGGGTACCGCCGTCCACCAGTTCCGTATCACAGGAGGTACACCGATCTGGAAACACTATTGCTGTTTTTTCAGCGGGCAATGACTTTGATGGTAATGCGCCCCCGGGGGCAAGCCCTTCAATCTTGGGGATAATCTCCCCCCGCTTCACCACCGATACGGCGGAGCCTATCATAAGGCCCAGGGAGCGGATCATGTCGGGGTTGTTGAGGTTGGCCCTTTGTACCGTGGTTCCCGCAATCCGCACCGGGTCCACAATGCCGATGGGGGTATAGGTGGCCCCGGATTCGCTCCACTCCACCGCACGAAGTATACTGAACGCGGTTTCCAGTTCAAACTTGAAAGCGATTTGCTTTTCCGGCCGGGCTCTTCGCAGGTCCGCCATATCCGTTGCGGGGTCTTTTATGACGAGGCCGTCAATGTCCACGGGAAGCCCCTCCCGCAAAGACGCCACCTCCGCCCGGTAGGCAATCACCGCTTCGGCGCCGGTAAACTCCCTGGTAACCGTAACCTTAAAGCCCTGCTTTTTTAGCCAGTCTATCTTACTAAGCTCATCGGCAAAATACGCGTCATCCCCCTCCGCAGCGGCATCGTAGGTGATAAGCGCAAGGTCCTCGCAGCCCGCCCCATCCTTCCGGCGCATGATCCCGTTGGCGGCGTTCCGGCAGTTGGCCTTTTCCGTGTACTTTTTCCGCCACACGGCATGGGTCATCACCACTTCCCCCCGGACCCCGCCGGAAAAGGGAACCGTCAACTCCGTAAGCACCCCGGCCATACGCCGGGCATTTGCGGTAATCTCGTCCCCGATGGTCCCGTCCCCCCGGGTGATGGCCCGTACCAGCTTCCCCTTTTCATATTGTAGTTCCAGGCTTGCCCCGTCGAGTTTGTACTGGACGATGAAGCGCCGGTCCAGCCCGGCGGCCGGGCCGCTTACCTTTGCGGCCCAGGCACGGAACTCCTCCGGGTTAGCGGCCTTCTCCTGGCTCCCCATGGGGATAAGGTGCCGGGCTTTTGGAAAGCCATCGGTAGTATCACTACCGCCGTCCGCCCCCACTTTTTTCAGGATAGGGTTGGCGGGGTCCAGGGCCTGTAACTCATCCCAGAGGCGGTCGAATTCGGCATCCCCAATCTCCGCCTCCCCGTCGTAATAGGATTTCTGATATTTCTGTATAAGCTGCGTAAGCTGCTCAAGGGAATTAACCCGTTCATTCTTCATGTATCATTCCTCTTCACTTTAAAAATAACCGCAAAGGCGAAGAAGGCGAAAAAGTAAAACGAAAACAAGGTTTTTTTCTTTTTCCTTCCTTCTGCGCCTTCTTCGCCTTTGCGGTTAAAAATTCCTATTCTTCTTTTACAAAAAACAATTCCCGTACCTCATGCTGTTTCAGAAGCCCCTTCCGCTCAAACTTGGTTTCCGGCCGCCAGCTTTGCTTTTCCGCAAAACCCGCGTACCGGTTCTTCAGTCCCGCCGTGGCGCCAAGTTCCGCCAGAGCCCAATCCCCGTAATCCGCCCAGTCGGTAACCATGGAGACATAGCCGCCGGGGCACAGCTTTTCTGCGAGCATATCCGTAAAGGGCCGGGTTATGAGACGCCGCTTGTGGTGCCGCTTTTTGGGCCAGGGGTCGGGGAAGAAGATGTGGAAAGCCGCCAGGGACGAGGGCTTAATCATCTTCTCCAGTACCTCCACCGCATCGTATTCAATGATACGGATGTTAGAAACACTGCGCTTCTCAATTTCCCAGAGCAGCCGGCCAATACCCGGACGGTGGACCTCGACCCCCAGATAGTTTTTCTGCGGGTTGTCCTCCGCAATCATGGCGGTGGCTATCCCCATGCCGAAACCAATCTCAAGGGTTACCGGGTTTTCGTTGCCAAAGATACGCCTTAGGTCCACCGGCTCCGGGGCAAAGGGGACAATAAAACCCTCCGCGAGGGTTTCGTAGGAACGCCGCTGGGCATCGCTCATCCGCCCGGCGCGCAGAACATAGCTCTTGATACCGTAACCCATATCTCCCCCGCCCTACCGGATAGAAACCACGTAGGTCATGGCCGAGGTAAAATAGCCGCTTTCCTCAGCCCAGAGGGCAACAGCCCCGGTCTCCGTGGGGAGCGGCAGACTCGCCAGGTCCCCCTCAAGCACCTCCACGGATACGGTTCTCAGAAAGGCCCCCGCATTGTCATAGCAGATAAAGTAATGTTCGGGATACTCCGACTCAATGGTGTACCGGCCCTCGCTGATATTCAAAAACGGAAAGGGATGCGGGGCTTCCCGGGGCGCATCAAAGGTGAACAGCCGCTCGGACTGCTCACCCCCCTTGTCAAAAATGACCGCCCGGAACTGTCCCCGGGGCAGGGGCTCCTCGTCAATCATGGTAATGTTCCGGCTCCCTATCCAGGTTTGCCCCTCATTCTCCACGGTCACCCACTCTTCGGAAGTCAAATGCCAGCAAAGCCCCTCCCGGTCGTGGTACAGGTAGAGATCCGCCAGGTCCTCAACGCCGTCCTCATCCTCGGGGAGGATAAAAAAGGAAAACCGTTCCTCCGGCCCCGCAACGCCCTGGAAATAGACCAGCCGGAGGGTCCCATAGGCGATGCTCGGCGCCGCCCGGGAACAGGACAGGGTTGGGAGCAGGACAACAATGGCAAG
The DNA here is from genome assembly GCA_025997715.1 of Spirochaetia bacterium. Taxonomy (GTDB): domain Bacteria; phylum Spirochaetota; class Spirochaetia; order Treponematales; family Breznakiellaceae; genus Termitinema. The sequence goes on along the minus strand of BNUY01000120.1, from coordinate 4,942 downwards.
AAAAAACAGCCTAAGGGGACGGTTCATAGGTATCATTGAGCAAACTATACGCCGGGAGGGGGGTGAAAAACAAGGGGCGGGTCCTGGTGGTGTCTGCCATTTACTATTCTTTCATGGCTTTGGTTATATTTTTGTATATGATTATAAATAGTTTTTTTTATTTCATCCGGACTTGTTGAATTTGTATATTTAACCATATCCCAATCTTCCGGTTTTACCTTGTTGTAGGAAAGCAATGATTTTTTTACATCGGTTATATCTTTCGTACCATATTTTATTTTATACCAATCAAACATTTCTTCGATATTATTGTTTTTCAGCAAATAATACACATCGGCAAAATCCTTTGCTTTATTCCGTCGGTCTGCAATAGCCCTTAGTTTTAAAGCGCCAATATCTTTTAACCCAAGCATTCTAATTCCCTCTATAGTTTTTGGTTCTTCAACAAATACCTGTTTGTAGCATAAAAAATCAACCTTTATGTTTTTAACAAAAGAATGTATAAAATCACTATCATCTCCTTCAGATGTATAACTTATCTGCCCTCTATAACTTTCATCCAAAAATCTTTTGAGCCTGTCATACAATATTGGCCGTAAGGTAAATAAATCAATGTCAGTGGATTCTCTGTGTCCCAAATGCAATGCAAGAGCCGTCCCGCCCCCTAAGGAGAAATGTCCAAGGGGTGGTTTTTTCTGTAAATCCGTCAGTAATTCAAGCAATTCCCGGTTTATTATTTCTTTATGCAGCATTTCATTTTTTCCTTCGGAATGCCGAATATTTGGGACACATATTCTATGGTTATGGAATCTAAATGTTTCACTTCCATTACTATTTTTTTCATATTTTCTTTCCCATAATATTCATACAACGCAAATTCATCTTCTTCCGTTCCTTTAACCAGCGCCCGCTCCGCAATCAACAGCTTATCCCTATCATAATCAAGTTTTGCTATGTTAATATCCCAAAATATTCGTTCATTTACATACGGTTTTTTATTATTTGCCGGTATATATTCTGTCAATTCATTCATTGTATACGTATACTATGTCTTTTTTGCCATCTTGACAAGCTCCGTCTGGAAATTATCGCCCCGGAGGAGTATTGTTTTGTATGCTCCAAGACCTGCGCCTTACCGCCGCCGCCGATGATGACAACCGCCGCCTGGACCGGATATTACGAAAAGCCCTGCCGGATCTACCCCTCTCCCATCTCCACCGCCTGTTGCGGAAGGGGCGGGTCCTGGTGGACGGCGTTCCGGGAAAGGGCGCAGACCGGGTACGGGTGGGGTCGTTGATCCAAGCGCCCCTTGAAGAGGCGTCAACCCCCGCTGCGCAAAAAAGGCGCCCGGAGCTGAGGCGCGGTGCACCGCTTACGATACTTTGGGAAGGGGCGGGGCTCCTGGTCCTGAATAAGCCGGTGGGGCTGGCGGTACACGGCTCAGACCGGAAGTCTGTAGCCAGTCTGGAAACCCAGGTGCTGGCGTACCTTGCGCCGAAGCTCCCCCCTTCCCTCTCCTTTAAGCCCGGCCCCCTCCACCGTCTGGACACCCCCACCAGCGGGCTCATCGTTTTTTCCACCAGCCTTGCGGGAGCCCGGAGTTTCAGCGCCCTGCTCCGGTCACGAAGCATCCGCAAAACCTACCTTGCCCTGCTTGACGGCCGGTTGGACCGGGACGAAATCTGGGAGGACACCCTGGTACGGGACAAAGAAAAGGGGAAAAGCTTTCCCGCAGACCCGGGGGATGATGACGCTCAGGAAGCCCGGACCCGGGTGTATCCCCTGGCCCAATCCCCCGGACCCGCGCCCCATACCCTTGCCCGGCTGGAAATAGATACCGGCCGGACCCATCAAATCCGCGCCCAAGCCGCCGCCCACGGCCATCCCTTAACGGGGGACCGCAAATACGGCGGCAGTGAACAACGGGACGGATTCCTCCTCCACGCATGGACGCTGGAACTGCCTGAACAAACCGAACAAAGCCTGCCGGGAATGCCCCGCCGGCTCGTCGCGCCTTTGCCGGACAATTTCCGGCGGCGGATTCGGGAGTTGTTTGGGGAGATAGCTATTGGGATAGAGAATTAGCTAAAAATGATAATTGATACCCGCTTGTTTCATAACTGCGTTGGCGGTATGGCGGGAAGGTATTTTCCCGTCAACCGTAACATTCTTGCCGGTAACCGGGCTATACCAAACGTCATGATCCCCCTTTCCATGTCTTTGAAACGTACAACCATGTTCAGATCATTTGGCCCGTACCTTTTTTTCGTATTCCGCCATTAAGCGGCTACCACAACCCGGTCGGCCTTAAAATGGAGGGGTATGCCTTCATGGGGTTTGCCGTTCATTTCAAGCATTTCCGGAACCGCCAGCCTCACCCGCTCCATGAGTTCATCCAGGGATGGTGAATTAAGGGCTATGGGGATGTCATCATTTACTGCCACCCATACCTGGGCTTCATCATCCCAGGTCAACACAATGGTATATTCAATCATATTGATAAGTATAACCCAGGAGAGGTAATTTGGCTATGGTACGACACTTGTAAGGTATAATCACTCCCTTTATACTAATTCTATGTTCTTCGGTCTCTTCTCCCCCCTGCGGAGAATAAAAACCTTCGCCCTCGTCGGGGAAAGCGGCACCGGCAAAAGTTTCCGGGCCAAGCTCGTGGCCCAGAAGTACGGCATCGACCTGATCATCGACGACGGCCTCCTGATCCGGGACAACCGCATCCTGGCGGGCCATTCGGCAAAGCGGGAAAAGACCTTCATGGCGGCGGTAAAGGTAGCCCTCTTTGACGACAAGAAGGAACGGGACGAGGTAGCCCGGGCGCTGCAAACGGAGAAGACGAGGAAGATCCTCATCCTGGGGACCTCGGAGAAGATGGTGAACAAGATTGCCGCCCGGCTCCAATTGCCGCCCATCAAGAAGATTATCAAGATCCAGGACATCGCCTCCCAGGAGGACATTGAACGGGCTATCCGGACCCGAAAGATTGAAGGGAAGCATGTGATTCCCGTGCCGAGTATCGAAATAAAGCGGAACTACCCCACTATTTTCTATGACGCCATCCGCATCTTTAAGCGGAAGAATCCCACCCTAGGAGGGGGGCCTGCGGTGCATGAAAAGTCGGTGGTGCGCCCCGAGTATTCAAAGCGGGGCAAGGTCATCATTTCCCAAGCGGCCCTGAGCCAGATGGTTATCCATTGCGTAGACGAGTATGACCAGAACATCCGCATCAAGAAGATGGTCGTAAAGGATGATGATGAGGGATACCGGCTGGTGATTACCATTGATGTGCCCTACGGAACCCAACTGGGGGGAAACATCCACGAACTCCAACGGTATATAATAGATAACATTGAACGCTTTACAGGGATTCTGATCGAAGAAGTAAACATCATCATTGATAAATTCATCCAAAACGATCCAATCTAAGGCAGATACCGGGCGGGCAAGACCATGTTTTGTTATAGGCTTTACAAGCGCCTCGTCCCGGTCGGCGATAAGAATATCAATATACGGATAGGCGTCATCCTGAATGCCAAGTTTCCATTTTTGTCCGGGAAAATTGATTTCACTGCGGTAATCATACACCAGATTCACCACCGTAAGCGCGCCGTTTTTCTGTCCCCGCTTGAGCAGTTCCGTAAGACCGTCATGAATCTGAGGTACGAGACCGGTTCCGCCAAAGGCAATAATATGGGCATCAAAAAAATCATCCCCCAAATCCGCAGGGCACATAGCATTGGCCGCCCCCAACAGATTGATAAAGGTCCGCTCCCCGTGACCGTTATCGTAATCGGGATCTGAAAGCACGTCTGTCCGGGAAAGGGCCTCCTCCACCAGATTTCCGGTCTCATCCGTTCCCGGGGGTAGCGCCTTTTTTTGACAAAAGCCGCGGCAGCCGAAAAACCGGACCTGATCCCGGTCTCCCCGTACCTGTGCGGCATGTGCCAGGGCTACCACCGACGGCCCCCCCAGATTGCGGGAAGCCGGGGGGACGCCGCCGCATAGTTCCTTAAGCGCCGTCTCGTAGGGTTTCTTCATAAACATTTCAAAGTCCTCGGCAAAAACCAGCCGGCCGGGACTAAGACCGCCATCTCCGCTTCGAGACGAACGAGCCCGCTGAAAAACAGAGGCAGAAAAACTAATCGATGGATATAAAAAATCCATCAAACAACAACCGGTTCCGTGAATAATCATACCACGTTTCCATTCATCAAAGTATCAAATACCTTTCTGTCAAGGCGCTAACCATTTTTCATATTCGTTGCACAGGGGGCATAGAGGCGCCTCATCTTCGATAATGTCGGCAAAACGGCGTACCGCTTCGGCCCAATAGTTATCCGTCCGGTCATCATTTACGGAGGATACTTCACCTGCAACCGCATCCCCCTCTGCCCCAAACCGGTGATACAACCGGGGACGGAGGGTGACGCTGCCGCCGCTTACTACCTCAAACCGTTCCCCCGCATTGAAGGTACGCAGTATGCCGTCACAATACACCTGCACCGGAGTTTCATAATCCACACCGCCGTCCTGCTTTGCGTTGTACAGTTCCATCCAGACAAGCCCCCCGCGGGTAATAATGTCCTCGGTCTTGACCGCGTGGTAGTGCAGGGGAAGCCGCTGGCCCCCTGTTAAGCAGATCAGCTTTTCCGCATACGGTGTACCTATACCGGGTTTTCCAACTATCCCATTACGGATGGTAAAAAGTACCGCGCCGATGGAATCAAAATCATGCATACCGAAATCGGTGACGTCCCAGCCGAGCATGGTTTCCCTGATGACGCCGGTACTATCCCGCCGGGCTTGCCATTCCGCGAAGGTCCAGGCGGCAAAAACAGGCAGTTTGAATGAGATTGCTTCCAACTGCTTCATCGCGTTTTTGAGAGAGCCGTTTATTTTGCTGCGTTTCATATTAATTTCCTGATTA
>BNUY01000119.1 GCA_025997715.1 Spirochaetia bacterium | reverse complement strand
GGTGCGCAGGTTCTCTTGAGGGAGGAGATACGGCAGATTGCGGCGGCGCTGGACCCTTTGAACCAAAGGTTCATTGGCAAAGGGAAAGCCGGAAATGGGGCTGCGGACAAAAGCAGTCAGGCTGCTTACGGCGGATCAGGCGACGGTTCTCCGGGGACAGGCAGCGGCTTGGGGGATGCCGTGACGGGATCGGCAGTATACGGCGGACAGCGGCCGGATCAGAGCGCCGTAGACCCATCACTTTTGGGGGATGGCGCCTACAAGACCATCCTGGACTTCCCGGTGTTTGAGGCCATCCTGCTCAAAGCCCGGCAGCAGGGCCTTTTCGCCCTGGACTTTGAAACCGATTCCCTGGACGCCTGGAACGCCCACCCCATCGGCATTTCCCTGGCCATAAAGCCCAAGGAAGCATTCTACATACCGGTTGCCCCCCACCAGGGCACTGCGGCAGACGGTTCCGATGCCGGAACCCCCGCGCCCTTCCTTGACCCCGCTGCTGTCCGGGAAAGCCTGGCCCCCCTCCTCGCCGACCCCGCCATGACCGTGGCGGCCCATAACGCCAAGTACGACTACAAGGTAAGCCGCGGCTGGGGCCTCCCCCGGTGGCAATGCAAAATCTGGGACACCATGGTAGCCGCCTGGGTGGACGACCCGGAACGGAACAACTATGGCTTGGATTCCATTGCCAGTTACCACTTCGGCTATACCCCCCTGGCTTATAACACCATCGTTCCCAAGGGCAGCACCTTCGATCAGGTCCCGCTGGAAACCGCTTCCCGCTATTCCGCCGAAGACGCGGACCTCACCCTGCGCGCCAAGGCCTTTCTGGAACAGCGGCTTGAAAAAACCGGCTCCCTGGGCCTTTTCCGGGACCTGGAAATGCCCCTGCTCCCCATTCTGGCGGAAATGGAAGGGCTGGGTATCAAGATTGAGCCCAAGGTCCTCCGGGACTTCGGGGTGGAACTATCGGCGGAACTTGACCAGATACAGGCGGACACCTACAAACTGGTGGGCCATGAGTTTAACCTGGCCTCCACCAAGCAACTCCAGGAAGTCCTTTTTACCGAGCGGAAACTCCAGCCGGGCAAAAAAACCAAGACCGGCTACTCCACCGATGTGGCGGTTCTGGAAATCCTTGCCCGCGAGGACCCGGTACCCGCCAAGATACTCCGCCACCGCACCCTGTCGAAACTCAAGTCCACCTACGTGGACTCCCTGGCGGACATTGCCGACAAGGACGGCCGGCTCCACACCAACTTTATCCAAACCGGTACCGCCACGGGCCGCCTCTCCAGCCGGGAGCCCAACCTTCAAAATATCCCCATCCGTGACGAGGAAGGCCGCCGCATCCGGGAAGCCTTTATCGCCAAGCCGGGAAACGTCCTCATTTCTGCGGACTACAGCCAGATAGAACTGGTGGTACTGGCCCACCTTTCGGAGGACAAAAACCTCATCGCCGCCTTTAACACCGGCAAGGACGTCCACGCCCGAACCGCCGCCCTGATCTTCGGCATAGACGAAAAGGATGTTGCGGCGGATCAGCGCCGCATCGCCAAGACCATCAACTTCGGCGTCATGTACGGCATGAGCGCCTACCGCCTCTCCAACGAACTCAACATCACCCGTACCGAAGCGGCCTCCTTTATCGACGCCTACTTTAAAACCTATGCGGGGATACGCAGTTTCATTGATGAGCTCATCAGAAAAACTGAGGAGACCGGTTACGCCTCCACTATCCTGGGCCGCCGCCGTTACATCCCGGCGATCAACTCCCGGAATAAAACCGAAAAGGCCGGCGCCGAACGGGTAGCGGTGAACACCCCCATCCAGGGCTCCGCTGCGGACATCGTCAAGACCGCCATGCTTAACCTGGACAAGCGGCTTACCGTGGAGCAAAGCACAGCAAAACTGCTGCTCCAGGTTCACGACGAACTTATCCTGGAGTGCCCCAAGGCCGATGCCGGCGCCGCAGCAAAGCTGGTGAAGGAAGTGATGGAGAATGCCGTCACCCTGCGCATACCTTTGCGGGTCAGTGTGGAAATCAGCAAACGCTGGGGGGATTTCCACTAGGATGTAGACACTGTTGACAATGTTAATAAGAAAAATAAACCACGGATGACACATACAAAAGAAAAAGACAGGCAAAAACCAGTCCGTCGTGTCAGTGTGGTCCGTGGTTATTTATTCTTTCGCCGGTATACACAATTTAGTACATGTCTACCTACTAGCCGCAGGGAATTCTTAAAAACTAACCATGTATTTGAAATAATCTTATATAACTTTTCATTAAACTTTCGTATGTTTTTGGTGACACTAAATTGTTTCACCACATCTTAGAAGGAGTACAGAAAAATGATGAAGAAAACTACGTTTACGATGACGCCGCTCAGCATTGGAGCGGTGCGAATTTATGATCTTGACGGCATACGGCTTCACGCCTATGAAACGAAAAACCCTTTTGCGGATGAATGTTACCTTTTTGAAACAGGGCAGGAACTTATCGGCCTGGAAGCGCCCCTATTCCGGGATAATCTGGCGGAATTTGCGGATCATATACAGTCCCTGAACAAGCCCCTGAATCATTTGATCTTGGCCTACCATCCCGGCGGCGGCAATGCCTTTGCCGACAGCCGGGTATACACCACCGAAGCTGCCAAGAAGTCGATGGGTGAAGGGGGTTTTATAAAGGCGATGATCGCCAATTTCGCAGAGGGCTTTGGAGACATACTGTACACGGAAATTCCTGCGGTTACGGATACCATCAAGGCCGGTAAAGTGACCATCGGCGGTGTTGAGTTTATCGTAACGGACACGCCGGAAAGTTTTGATCTTGAAATACCCGCCATCAATGTGGTGTATACCCACATGGTAGGCCACCGGGTTCATAACATTCTGGAAAGCCCGGAACACATTGACGCCATGATAGAGCAGATGGAGGATTACGAAAAGCGCAAACCCAGCCTTATCCTTACTACCCATGATGTCCCGGTGACGGCAGAAATTGCGGCAGAAAAACTAAGCTACCTCCAAAAGGTGAAGGAACTGGCGGCAAAATCCAAAGACCAGGCATCCTTTATCTCAGGGGTGAAGGCCGCATTCCCGGACTATGCAGGGGAAAAGTATCTGGAGATGAGCGCCGAGGTTCTGTTTTAGTACTACAGGTACCAAACCGGTATAACCCTGTCATTCCCGTCCATCGTCGTAAGATCAGGATAGATACAGATTACACCGCCGGAGCCCCGTTCAAAGCCCGTAATTTTATCAAGAACCGGGAAAGCCGCAATATCCTGCTTAGCGGGATTTGCGTGCTTTTTTATTTCAAGGGGATACAATTTGCCGTTTCGCCACAACAGAACATCGATTTCTTTACCATCCCGGTCACGATAAAAATAAACCGGCGGCTCTTTCCCGCTGTTATAATAACTTTTTATAATTTCAGACACAACAAAGGTTTCAAACACGGGCCCGGCCATGGCGCCGTTCCTAAGAACCTGGGGACTTGCCCACTGGGTTAAATAGGAGGAAAGCCCGGTATCTAAAAAATAGAGCTTTGGCGCTTTAACCATTCGTTTGCTTGTGTTGATATGAAACGGCCGGAGCAGGTACACCAGATTTGAGGTAATCAGTATGGAAAGCCACCGGTCAGCGGTAGGAACGCTGATCCCGGTATCCTGGGCAATGGATGAAAGATTGAGAAGCTGACCCGTCCTGCCGGCAACGATGGTCATGAAGGCCAAAAAGCGCTGTTCGTCTCTCACCTGGGACAAATCCCGGACATCCCGCTCAATATATGTTTTAACATAGGTACTGTAGAAAAGCTCCCAATCCGTCGAGGGGACTCCGTAAAGAGCGGGCATACTGCCCCGGTGTATATGAACCCAAAGCTCATCATAGGTATGGGAAACCAATTTTTTTGTCCGCGCTTTAAAGTATGTATCTTCGGGCAAAAAGGGCTCCATGAAGTTTATCCGGTCAATCTCCCGGAGGGATAAACCGCTCAGAGTTACGATCGCAATGCGGCCGGCCAGGGACTCCGAAACATTCTTCATCATTTGAAACTGCTGGGAACCCGACATAAGGAACAGGCCCTTGCCGTGGGTTTTATCCACGGTCATTTTGATATAGGGAAAGAGACCGGGTGCGTATTGAATCTCGTCTATGATTACCGGGGGTGGATTTTCCTCAAAAAAAGTTGACCCTTCATTAAGGGCGCTCTTGAGCTTAATCGGATCATCCAGGGTAACATACCGGTATCCCGATATTCCTTCGGTAAGCAGGGTAGTCTTCCCGGTCTGCCGTGCCCCGGTCACCAGAACCGCACCGAAGGTTTTCACCGCCTTTTTCAAAACCCCTTCAGCATGTCTTTTAATATAGGTATCCATCATCACACCTGCCTATCCCGGCTAATTTAACATTCAATATTAAATTAGCCGAGATAGGATAAACTGTCAAGGTAGGGTGATACGCCAATTTATTGCCCAAGCTGCCGTTTAAGGTCCTCTATCAGCCGGGTGGTTATTGTTAAAACGAGAGCAATCCGCCGACTTGTAAATCGGAAACTACAATAGCGGTAAATTTTTCAGCGCCAATAATATTCAGATGATCGCCATCTTGAAACAAGGAAAAATCATCTTCAAACCGCCGGTCATGGGAATAATCAAAGTAGGGTACGGAAGGATAGGCATCACCAATTTCACGGATAAAGCGATAGAAGGTATCGAAAAAATCCGGTGACTTTTCCGCATAAATGGTATTCAATATGGAAGTTATCGGTGTGGTGATAAGCACCGGACGGATACCATGATCATGGCAAAGCTCAATGGTTTTAATGACCCAGTTTTTATTGTACGCAAACCCTTCTTCCCCGGCTTCAATTCCCATATCGTTCAGGTCTGTTGTAATCCATGACTTGTATCTTTTATCACAGTAATCAATTAACTCAGACTCGGGCAAAGTTATAATTTGCTTTTCTGGCGGCGGCTGGTCTTTGATGATAAATAAGATGGTATCTTTAGCCGTCAGTACCGGAAAAAGGTCAAACACCAATTTTTCCAAAGTTGAATAGGATTCTATATGCTGTTTTTCAAGGAACCGGTAGTATTGCTTTCGTTGTTCGGTGAAATCTTTTTTTAACCGGGTAATTTGAAAATATGATATGGGGATAAGCAGTACCGCATTCTTGTCAAAATGTTCAAGATATTGCTCTAATATTGCGTAATTATACACATGCCACTGATTTCCAAGGGCAAAATTGAAAGTGCGATACGGAATGCCGGTATAATCAAAACTCACTGTCCCATGACTTGATCCGACATTGGCAAGCTGAATATGGTAGGGAACATTTTCAAACTTCTTTATTTCAGCTTTGACGCCATCTTTCCAATGCATAGTGTTTGTGTATAAGTAATTTATTACCGTAAGGGATACTAAAACAAGGGAAAATAATGCCAGGACTTTAACGATAAGTTTCTTCATACGGACCTCAAAATGTAAAATAGATAAATTGATTCGAAGCGGTGTTCCAGCTTAGCAATATGGTAAGCATGATCCCACAATACCCCGCCCAGCGCAAAACCAGGGGAGACCGCATAATACGTTTCGTTCCCGGCACGGCCTTGGTCCAGTTATCACCTACAAGCAATATAATCACTGTTATAATGGAAAGACCAAAGGCTGTCATTCCAAACCCTGTAACAGGATTGGCAATACCCTGGGCTAATGTCCCCAACTGAAACGCCACCCGCACCGTATTAACAATCCCCCGTTCAGGAATCCGGACCAAATATCCCGCACACTCCGCCGGAAGATCACCCAACTTCCTAACAATCAAAAACGCATCTCCCATAGTATTAGCCCGGAAAAATATCCACGCAAAGCATACAAGCAGAAACGTGACACACACCTGCACAACCGGGACTTTCTTAAACACAGCATTGATCCGTTCAGGAATACTCCGCTCAATAACCTGGTAAACACCGTGGAGAAGCCCCCAAATTACAAAATGCCAGGCAGCGCCATGCCAAAGGCCGCTGAGCAAAAAAGTGATAAGCAGATTCAGCTTTTGCCGGAAGGCGCCTTTCCTATTACCGCCCAGGGGAATATAGATATAATCCTTGAGCCACGTGGAAAGGGAAATATGCCACCGCCGCCAGAATTCACTTATAGACTTTGAAAAATAGGGCTTCCTGAAATTGGTCATCAGATTAAAGCCCAGAACCCGCGCCGTACCGATGGCAAGATCGGAATACCCGGAAAAATCGCAGTAAATCTGAAAGGTAAAGAAAAAAGTCGCCAGCACCAACGCTGCGGCAGGGTACACCGCAGGATCACCATAAACGCCGTTCACATATACTGCGAGACGGTCGGCAATAACAACCTTTTTGAACATCCCCCAAGCGGCAAGTTTCAACCCAGAAGTTACCCGGTCATAATCGAAAACATGATCCGCCTTAAATTGAGGCAGCAGATTCCCTGTCCGCTCTATCGGCCCCGCAACAAGTTGGGGGAAAAACGTAACAAACAGGGCATAGCTTACAAAATTCCGTTCCGCCGCCACGGTTCCCCGGTACACGTCAATCGAGTACCCCAATGCCTGGAAAGTATAGAAGGAAATCCCCACCGGCAAAAGCACATTTAAACCGGGTAACCCGGCGCCTGTCCCTATAGTGCCCAAAAGGGGATTCACCGTTCCGGCAAAAAAATTATAGTACTTGAAGAAAAACAGCACCCCCAAATTCAGCGCCAGGGACGCGATAAAAAAGATTTTTCTGTTTTCCGGCGCCGTCCCCGCCATCAGTATTCCGGACAGCCAGGTAACGGCCACCGAAAACAGGATCAGAGCCAGGTAGACCGGATTCCAGCAGGCATAGAAAAACAGGGACACCCCAAGCAGAAAAACCTGGGACAGGGTATTAGACAGCGCCGGCAGGACACGCCTGATCCCCATGATGATGCCGAAATACCCCACCGCAACCAACGGAAAAAACACCAGAAACTGCCAAGAGTTGAAATTCATCGAAATATCCTACCTAAAAACAGGAGCTAATAGCATAATAATAGCTTATAATAGAAGCGTCAAGCTACTGTTGTGGGGAAATAGAATCAATTTGCTTCTGTTTATGGGGAAACCGGAGCGATTAGAATAAGCCTATGGCGCTGCAACAAATTTTTATGGCTAACATGAAAAGACACCGGAAACAGGCAGGTTTCACCCAGGAAAAACTCGCGGAACTCTGCGAAACCGATCCCGGCTACATCAGGCAGATAGAAATCGGCCGCCGGTTCCCCTCAATAGCCTACATAGAACGGATCGCCACCGCCCTCAACATCGCGCCCTACCTCTTGTTTTATGACGAATCCGACCCGTCCCTTGTCCGCGGCCGCCTACAGACCATGCAAAAGGACGCCTTCACCGACACCCTCGTAAAGGATGTTTCCGAACGCATACGGGCCATTGCGGATAACTATTTGTAAAAGGTTAATCAGTATTGAAGAAGATAGGGCAGAGATTATAGCATACTAACAGATTATTTTAGTGTTACTCCTCCAACGGTTTTTCACCAAACCGGACAAGCAGTCTGTTGAGGAGATTCTTTTTATAATAGCGGTTGTGCGCTAAAAGAATGGCAAAAAGCGGACGCAGAGGGCCAATAAGAGTACGGTTTCTTGCTTCCCGATACAGGTAATACCGTTGGCTTCAGCTATCAAGCGGGCATCCCAATCATCTATTACCAGGTAATCGGCGTTAAGCTCCCGGTACAAACAGGCAGCTTCAGCTTCTCCGCCGTGCATAATGCCGGCAAAAGGATTCGGGCCGGTTACCGGTCGTATACACTCTTGAAGATCGTACAAAACATGCATCGGTTCAATGTAGACGGTGATTTCCCGCCAGACCGCTTCAGGAATATAAACGGCGCCGTACAGGGTTTGCAGGAGTTCGAGATGGTCAACAAGGGCAAGTGAAATAAGAGCGCCGGTATCGGCAACAATAACCACCGGTTACCGCGCCGGAATGGCGGCGCCGTTCATCTTTTCGAGGTCAGCCATCACGTCATCGTATTCAAGCAAGGAACAGGGGACATTATAGTGGGCGAGATACTGTTCAAATTCATAGCGGTTCATCCCGGCATACTGGGCTGCCATGCCGATAGTGATTTTCTTGTCGGCGTAGAATTTCATGGCAATAAAGCGTTTGACCTCCCGCTCTATCTGGGCAGCGGCAATATGGCCTTCCATGCCTTGCGGAATATCAATGGTTATGCGCTGTTTATTCATCCGGAACTCCTTACGAACTCAGTATAGCATATTTGTATATTTTACGCAACAACTCCAAGAATATTATAATATTTTTGGAGTTGTTACATCATACTGTAGCGGCCGCTACATATCCTTCACCGAAAATCCCACTAACTCCACCTTGTATTTCGGCCTGCTTGCACTAAGCACCGCGGCCTTTCTCTCCAACTCGCTCAGCCTAAGCTCCCTGGGATTCAGCTTAACTTCCCCGACAAGCATACGTTTTTTATCATCATTCACCGCCACAAGATCTACCTCGTTAAGGTTACCCTTTTCCCAGTATGTCCCTATGGCGGAGTACTCCCCGGACTGCATCAGTTTTTCCCGGAAATATTTTTCCAGAACCAGCCCGGCATAGGTGGAATAGTCCCGTTCGATAATCTCCCGGACATAGGTGTAATTTCCAATCTCAATGGCGCTCCGGTATTTATAAATAAACCGGAACCAAAGCTTAAGAAAATTATCCTCTATGACATACCGGATTTGGCGGGTCCCGGGTTTTGCGAAAATGGGGATGATTCGCCGGATTAGGCGGAACTCATTTTCCAGCCGTTCAATCTGGGGGCCCACCGACTGGCCGATAACATTTTCAATTTCCGGCCTGGATGTTTTAGAAGAGGCTATAAGAGACAGGATCAGCCCAAGGTAGACCGGATTCCAGCAGGCATAGAAAAACAGGGACACCCCAAGCAGAAAAACCTGGGACAGGGTATTAGACAGCGCCGGCAGGACACGCCTTACCCGCATGGTGATGCCGAAATACCCCACCGCAACCACCGGAAAAAACACCAAAAACTGCCAAGAATTGAAATTCATCGAGGTTCCTCCAATTCATCAAAAAATAGGAGCTGAGCATTATGGCAATTGCCGCCATACAACAGAGCATTGCTCTGTTATGTGGCGATACTACAAGGCACCACGGGGGAGGCAAGAATACCGTATAGAGAGAAAGGAATACCTCCAAGGCTCTGCATGCTATTTACAAGCTGGATATCGGCGCCTTTTCCCTTATGATAATGAATCTGGCCCGGGATCTTTCCCGGCGGCTCCGGCATATGGACGAGGAAATTGCCAACGGGAAGTTTAAGTAGGGGGCTCGGGACCGTTACACTAATACTCTTCTAACTATTCAACCCAATTTAGAATTTTCAAATCTTCTACATTTTTAATCTCTAAGGGTATAATTCCCCGCCCTTTAGGGCGTAAAGCTGGGGGTGTGGGGGATATGTTCCCCCACGTGCGCAAAGATTTCAAAGAGAAATCTTCAATACCTCGCCCTTTAGGGCGAGGATGCTTTATTTTTACCGTTGAAGCAATATCCAAAACAATTTTGTCAATAACACCAATACCTTGAGCAAAATGCATTTTCTCAATAGTCAATTATTGATTTCAAAATAAACCGTTGGGGGAATGACAAATTGGTTCCCTTTGCTGTTTTTGCCCCATGCTCAGTTCAAAGGAATCGGTAAACTGTTCTATGGCCATGGTTTTTGAAATTTCGTCAATCCGGGTTTCAATTTCGGCATCGGTAAAGTTCAGGTTGCGCAGGCCGAAGGCAATATCATCCCGTACCTTTTCAAATACAATTTGATTTTCCGGGTTTTGAAAAACCATGCCCAGGGTTTTGCGTAATTCTATAAAGTTTTTTTTGCTCCGTGTGTTGATGCCGTTCACCAGCACCGTGCCCTTTGTAGGCTTTATCAGCCCGGAAAGCACCC
>BNUY01000118.1 GCA_025997715.1 Spirochaetia bacterium | reverse complement strand
TCGCAAAATACAGCCTGGCATTCTGAAATGCGCTTTCGAATGCGGCCTGTTCGGTTGACGAAGAATCTGATGAACCTGCGACGGCATACTTTATGTTTGCCGTGTCTCGCGGCGGGGTTAGATCCCAGTTGGGGGGGATCTGTTGGGCGGGGAGAGAAAAGGCGGTGAGGATACCGATAAATAGGAAGGATATCTTTTTCATTTTCATTACTCCTGTAAACAGTTGTTTTTCGACCGGGCCTTACGACGGTTAAACTAAATAGTTAAATAGCTAAATAGTTAACTGGTTAAAAAGCCCGAACGGCACGAACGAAAATCGTAATATCCTTGCCGTAGATGCTGGTCTTGAGGCCGTCGCTGAAAATCTGTAGCCACGCGATATTAGTATTGATCTCCGACGAGGACCAGTACCATGCATTTTGAAACCCTCCCAATCCTTTAGCCTTTAGATTGGTATACATCAAATTGAGCTCATCCCAGCTGGGTAAAAACCAATCCTTAAAGCCATCAAAGTCAAGAGTGGTACATAATTGCGCAGCCCGTCCGGTTTCGTTCAATTGCCTTAACCGGTCTACTATTACCTGTGTATTACGCTTACCACTTCCTATAGCCAGGCTTGTACCGCTTACGTCTTTTACATACGCCCCCCATTGCACACCGCTCCATTCCGTCTCCGCCGGGGCCGCTTCTAAATAACGCCATCCGGCGGAAAATACCCCTTTGTCATAAAACACGATACCCCCGGCAGGGCCAAAGTCGCCTATCTTATATACCTGCCCGCCGCCGCCTGAACGCGCCGCATTATTTCCTGACTGTACTTTATCACCGCTTGCGAGGAAAGCCGCTGCAATAGCGCCTACACCTTGATAGATGGTAGTCATGCTTGTCATATTGACTACACCCCGGGGACTATTCGGCATGAACTTTGCATTTGTCACGTCTAACATTCTGAGGGATACAAAACTCTCGGCGGCCTCCCTGTTCACCGTACCGGTTACGATGTATTGGATATTCTCCCGTTTCAATTTCGTGATGTTATCCTCGCTTCCAATACTGCTGAGGGCGATTTTTTGCTGTTCGAGTATCTGGTCAATATCGTCGGTGGAAACGATGGTGTAGTGGCCGCTGTCTATCATCACCGATTCCTCCATGTCCCGCACCCTTTTCGCATCCCGCTCCGTTGCGTCACCGGTAAATTTCACCACCGCCAGACGGGGTAATACGGCATTCTGGGCAAAACATATGGTACCGGTAAAGATAACCATACAAAATAAAAACAGATGCTTTTTCATGCAATTCTCCTTATTCATCCCTAATTCACCCTGTTCACCGGGGTTACCGTCCCCTGCTCTATCCTGCACACATCCTACCGGCTGCCGCTTCGGTTCTGCGGTACAGTAAAGGTGTTTAATAGCCGCCCGTCCCCGTAGACCCGGACCACCGCGCCGGACTGGGATAAGGCCCGGGAGCTTGCGGACCCGCTTGATGTATAGTCGATGACATACACATCGTAGACGGCTCCTGTCCCGCTCCGCTCTATGGTGATGGTTTCCGGACCGTAGCTGTCCTGGTCATCACGGTCAAGGGCCGCACCTTCATTTTCGGCGGTATGCATGTTCCAGTAGGAAATGTGATATCCATCACCGGATGGTTGGCTGCTTTTTTCAAGGTGCAGATCCAGGTCGGAAGGTTTCTCCCCCCAGTCAAGCACGATGCGGAATCCCCGCGGCAGGTCCGGCGAAATCGAATAGCGGCCGTTGAATACATTGGAAAGTTTTACCTCGAAGATGATGGCCGTGGTAATAAAGCCTGGTTTGGAAAAGGTAAGGGTGTAAAAATCGTCCTCCTGTTCCGGAAAGGTGATAAGCCCTTCGTTGTTAGTGGTAAAGTTGCCTATGCCGTCAATCTTTACCAGTGCGCCGGAAATAGGGCTGCCGTCCAGGGCGTTGGCAAACCGCAGGGGGATGAGGCCCTGCATCTTGAGGCGCTGTATGCGTCTCTGGATTGCGAGGTCATTGGCAGTATCGCTGCGATTTGTATCGCTCCCGGCATTGCCGCCTGTTTGGGCGGAAACAAAAATCGCTGCCATCACAAATACTAAACACCATAAAAACTTTTTCATACAAGCCCCTTTGTCTTCCGTCCTAATACCCCGACAGCCCTTTTTCTACGCCTTCGCTTGCATACTCGCGTATTTCAATAAACATTTCCACCATTGCGGATTTGTCCCGCGCCGATAATTGGGCGTTTGCCGGGATTACTTTGTTTCGCTGGGCTTCGCTTACGAGGGTGTCTACCACTTTTTCGGGGTCAATTTTGTTGATCACGTTTATCATATCACTGCGTGAAAAATGAACCAGAACATAGGCGTTATACCAGTCTTTTCCCGCTTCGTTCCCCTTATCAATATACCATTCAAGTATTTCAAAACGCGGCACACGGGTTTTTATTGAATTGGTAATAGCGGTCTCGATGAGGCGTTCGCAATCTTCAATGTCGCCATCCTTGAAGGTCGAATGTTCGGTGATGTCTATGCGCGCCTTAAAGTCTGAAGCAACGTTCGATGCGGCGTCCATCTGGACGTTCTGCTGCGCACGGGTCCGTGCCCGCTGTTCCGTTGTGGTTCGTGTTGATATGCCTACGGCATAATACCATTCCGGGGTTGCATTTGTTGTGCGTGCGGTGGTTTCAAAATTTGCCTGTGCATATTTGAGGGGCTGGTCAACCCACACGGGACGGCCCGGCGCCCGCGGTTCTATGGTAACCGGGGCAGCCGCTAGTACCGGCGTGGTTTTTGTTTGTGCGGTTTTTCCTTTTTGGAAATAGGCGTGTTTATGAAAGGCGGAAAAGATTGCGGGGATTTGTGTATTGCCGCTTTCTGTTTGAACCGCATCGGCGGTTTCACGGAATACTTCCAGCACTTCAAGGTTGGTTTTTTTTAAGTTGGCAAGCAGTTTGCCGGTAAAAAGGCCGTTGCGCCCTGAACCATCGCTGGCTGTTTCGCCCGCTGCGGTGGCGTACACGATCACGCTGTTTGCCGGTTGATACACCACTGCCGCCAAGCCCTGGGCCAATTGGCCGTCTTCCGTGAGGGATATGGCCCGCGCAAACGGGTTGTTACGGCAGGCGTCAAGGACAACAACGTTGAGGGCATTCCCGGCGGCGCGAAGTTCCTCGTAGACATTTTGAACGTCTAATGCTGTTCGCCGGAGGTCGGCTGCCGTGCTAATCCGCGCTTCGGCGGGAAGCAGATAGTTTTTTCCCTCCGATTGCATACCATGGCCGGCATAATAAAAGAAACCGTAGTTGTCGGGGGATTGCGCCAGGTTTTCCTTTAAGCGGGTTACGGCGATGTTTATATCACGGAGGCTTGCGTCTTTTAGAAGGTCAACGGTAAAGCCTAAACTCCGTAACGCGGTAGTCATATCGTCCGCATCGTTTAAGGGATTGGTGAGGACGGGTTTCATGTATTGATAACCGCCCTCGCCGATTACCAGGGCATAGCGTCCACCGATTCCGCTTTGGGCGGAAAGTGTGTAGAGAGGCAGCATAAAGCCCACAACAATCGTAAAAATACTAAAAAGCCTTTTCATAATTTGCTCCTTCACTTTAAAACGCGCCGAAGGTCTGCTTGACCTGGGACTCTATGGTCTTTTCGCCAAGGAAACCGGGTTTTTCTTCTATAGTAACGGTAATGTTTCCGCTGACGTTGTATTTCCCGCTGAGTTTTGCACCCAGGGCGCTTACCCGGAATTCGCCGCCCGATTCATTCCCGGTGAATACGCCCTTTTTCTTTTCGATTTCCGTACGGGCCTTTTGTATGGCGGCGCTCATATTCGCGGGTTTATTCATCGTAAAGGCATAGCCGCCGCCTGCACCGCGTGATCTGGCTGCCGATTCCGCTGCGGTGGTGTAGTTGTTTTCTATTGGATACCGGACACGGATACTCATCACGCTGCCCTGTATGGTGTAGGTTAATTCCAGGCCATTCACCGTAAGCTTTCCTTCCTTGTCGTTACCGGAAAAATCCGCCCCGTCTTTTTTCGCTTCCGCCTTTATTTGTTTGAGGGTTTCCTTCATGTCCTCCGGTTTCTGAATGGTAAGGGTATCCTCCGCAAAGAGCGGCGGGTTCGTGGTGTAATAAAGGGTTTGTTCCACCAGGTGTCTGTTTGCGGTTGTTCTATTCCGGCTGTTCCTTTCCGGTGTTTCCGTTAAGGTGATTTTCCGGGTAAGAGATGCGCCGTCGATACCTGCAACAGTGTTGCTTGCGCCGCCGCTTATTTGTGCTGCGGAAGTTTCTTCAATGTCAAAGGGTTTATCCGAGGCATAGATAATGACGTTCTCCTGTCCATAGGGGGCTTCTATGGTAAAGTGCATGGGGGATTCGGGGATGGTGCGCTCTCTGTTTGCTTTGAGCTGGTTATCCTTGTTCCGCCGGTTTGGATAGAGGAGCGTCATGGTATTGCCGGCGTCAACGTAATAGACTTTGAAGTAACAATCCTTGTTTGCGGCAAGGGTGATTTTCATTTCTTCGCCGCCTGTGTAGACCGCATCTGCGTGGTCAAGCCATGCGTCAATTTCCAGGGTATCCTGCGGCGCCGCTACAGAGGCCGGTACAACATTCGCAATGGCCTGTTCCACCGCCGCCGTGACCGTGGGGATATTTTCCGGCAGCCATTTTATTTTTGCCGTTTCCAAATCGGCGATGGGAATAGCAAAGCTTGTCGAGCCGAGTATTTTATCCTGCGGGGTGTTCTGATGCAGGGTGAGGGTAACGCGGATCTCATCGCCGTATTCGGCATAGACCCCTTCAATGACGCCCTGGGGAATAGCCCGTGACTTTTCGATGACGCGGAATTTGTTGCCGCTCCGGTTGACCGCATAGCTTTTAATGTTGCTATAAAGCAGCGCCGAAAGCCGGCTGGTGGTTTCCGTGCCCTCAATGGTGACCGGCTCAATAAGCACCTGCATCTGGCCGGGGGTGAGGGCGCCTAATTCGTGGACGGCATTGTCTACCTGTTCCTCAATGGCTTCAAGGGATTGCGCGGAAACCGCGGCTGTTCCCAGCAGGGCCGCGAATGCGGCAATAAAAAAAAGCTTCTTCATTTCTTGTACCTCCTAAAATATTTCTGAAAATCGACCGCCTTACGGTGGTAAACATAAATAGTTAAATAGCTAAATGGCTAAAAAGCCCGGACGGCACGGACATAACTTGGTCTATTACTCTTGCTACCTGTGTGCTGGTTGCCATCGCTGAAGACCTGAACCCACGCGAAACTATTACTGTACTCCGACGAGGACCAGTACCAACCACCGGTAAACCCGCCCACTCCCTTTATAGCGAGGTTCTTATACATCAAATCCAATTCATCCTTACTCGGCAAAAACCAGTCGGTGTAACAGCCATAATTGAAAGAAGCGCATAACTGCGCCGCCCTGCCGGTATAAGCTCTACGCTTAAATGCATCTACTATAAGCTGCGTATTCCGTTTCCCGCGCCCTGTTTCAGTACCGGTTCCGCTTACCACAATCCCAATGTTTTCATTTTCATGCCCAGCCCATTCCGCCTGGCCTAAATCCTGCGGCGCAGCTTCCAGATACCGCCAGCCGTCAGAATTATTCCCTTTGTCGTAAAATATAAGGCCGCCTGCCGGACCGGTGTCGCCAATCCGGTACGAGTCGCGCACATTTCCCTTTTGTGCGACGGTTCCGCCTTGCGATGTCATACCGCTTAAAAAGCGCGTTACCAGGGCGCTTACCCCTTTATTCAAATCCGGTTGCCTGCCCGGTACTAATTCATTATCGCTGTTGACAAATTTGCCGTTGGAGACATCAAGAATATCAATCACGATACTGTAATAATCATCCGCATCGTTTACCGCCCCGGTTACCAGATAATTGATCTTGAGTAATTGCAGCTTTTTAATCTCTAAGGGTATAATTCCCCGCCCTTTAGGGCGTAAAGCTGGGGGTGTGGGGGATATGTTCCCCCACGTGCGCAAAGATTTCAAAGAGAAATCTTCAATACCTCGCCCTTTAGGGCGAGGATGCTTTATTATTCTCGCTGCTTGTGAGCGCACTTAGCTGTATTCTTTGGTCGGCAAGTAATTTGTCAATTTCCGCCCGCGCAATAACTTCGTAGCGCGATGTTTTTACTATATCAGAGCGCACTTGGTCACGTATCGTTATTGCATCGCGCTTTGTTTTCTGTGCAGCATCATTTGCCACCGTAAACTCCACCACTGCCAGCCGGGGCAGTGCGTTGTTCTGCGCAAGCGCGGCGGTAGTGACATACAGGATACCGGCTAAAACCAAAAATAAACGACGTATTCTCATACCTTCCCCTAAAAAGCCCGCACCGCGCGAACACAGCAATTATTAAATTTGATGTATCCAAACTGACTGCCATCGCTGAAATCCTGATA
The DNA here is from genome assembly GCA_025997715.1 of Spirochaetia bacterium. Lineage (GTDB taxonomy): Bacteria > Spirochaetota > Spirochaetia > Treponematales > Breznakiellaceae > Termitinema. Next base: position 3,626 of record BNUY01000118.1, on the reverse strand, counting down.
CCACGCGAAAGGAGAATTGTCATCGCCATAAACTGAAATATTCACGTTATCAGGATCGCCCTGCACCGACGAGGACCAGTAATAACCACCGGTAAACCCGCCTATCCCTTTTAAAGCGAGGTTCTTATACATCAAATCCAATTCATCCTTACTCGGCATAAACCAGTCAGCATAACCACCATAATTGAAAGAAGTGCATAATTGCGCCGCCCTACCGGTGTATCCTCCATCCTTTAGTGCATCTACTATAAGCTGCGTATTCCTCCTCCCGCGTCCTATTTCAGCACCTGTTCCGCTTACCACAGGCCCCCTCTTTTCATTTTCATACCACCCCCATTGCGCAACGCCTAAATCCTTGGGCGCAGCTTCCAGATACCGCCAGCCATCAGAATTATTCCCTTTGTCGTAAAATATAAGGCCGCCTGCAGGTCCACTATCTCCAATGCGATAAGCCCGCACGATGCCGCCGCTTCCGCTCATACCGGATAGAAAATCCGATGAAATATCGCTTACTCCCCGATATATTGATGTCATACTTGACATAGCTACTATGCCGCCGGGACTGTTCGGAATAAATACTGCGTTTGATACGTCAAGTATTTTTAGCGATACAAAGCTCTCTACCCCTTGCTTCCTCACGGTACCGGTAACGATGTATTTGATGTTTGCCCGCTTCAGCTTGGTGATGTTTTCCGTACTTGAAATGCTGCTAAGGGCGATCTTCTGCTGGGCGAGTATCTGGTCAATATTATGGGTATCAACAATATCGAATTTCCCGCTGTCTATCATCACCCGTTCTACCATTTCCCGTACCGTAGCGGCGTCATCCGGAGCATTACCGGTAAACACCACCACCGCAAGCTTCGGCATGGCGCTGGCCTGCGCAAAGATATGGAGTGATACGCATACAAACAAAACAGCCGGCAGCAGCTTTTTCATCGGGCAACTTCCCCTAGCGTTCATTCACCAGCCGTATCGTCAACTGGACGGTGTCCGATTTGCCCACCTCCGTGATCACCGGCTTCTGCCCCGCGCCCCGTACCCGTAACTGGTAGTTCCCCCCCGCCACGTAGGTGTATTCCGGTACGGCAATCACGTTTTCCCTGCCCAGGGAGAGGTCGATACTAAGGCCGCCGATGGTCAGGGATTCCTGCTTTTGGAGGTTCAGCTCAAAGGTCTCCATACCCGGATTTATCATCGTGTTGCCGTGGATGCTCTCCATGCGGGTACCGTTGCCGCCGCCCTGCAAGAGATACGCCCCCCGGCCTGTTTCGTTCACCAGCACCAGGGCGGCAAAGGGCGAGTAGAGTTCGGCGGGTTTGCCGTCAAAGCTGACCACCTGGGCGGTTCCCGCGCCCTGCGGAACGGGCCGCATGGGGACGCCGTCGGCCAGGTTCAGGGTGTCCAGGGTCCGTATTTCGCCGGACGTGCGGTCGTAATACTTGTAGATGGGGAAAAACACGTAGCCCTCCGGCTTAAAGTCCAGATAGACCTTTTTATTCCGCTCAAGCGGGGCCAGGGTGGTCAGGGTCGGCGCCGAAAGGCTGTCAAGACGGATTTCCAGGGCCATGTTGCTGTCATTCTGCAGCACGATAACGGCGTCGCCCCCCAGGGATTTCTGAATGTCCACCGACAGGGTACGGGGGGTTTTCTTATCATAGGTGACGATTTTGGCAAAAATCACATCATCGGCGGCGTCCAGATTGCTGCCCTTGGCCGTATAGGTCGAATACTTGACCGCCCGCAGGAGGAAGCTGCCGGTATCCTCGGTAACCTTGTCAAAAAAATCCACCCGCCGGGTGGAAAGCTGCCTGATACCGCCGATGTTGTTCTTATTGTTGATGGCGCCGACAAAGAGCAACAGGTCCTCGGTGGTTCCGTTATTCACCGTAAGGAGGCCGTTCGGGTCATCCTCCATCATGATTTTGAGCTTCCCGGCATCCTTTGCCGAGGAACCCTGATCCATCTGGTTTTTTGTCGTTCCACAACCGGAAAGGACAATAACCGCCGCTACAACTACCACAAACGCCTTGGAAATGCACTTTTTCATAAAATCCTCCATAAATTAATGAGAAATCCACCATTAGAGGATTTTATAATTTCCATTAGAGATTTGTCAATAATGTTCCCCATTAGTAGACTAAACTTTACTCTAATAGATTGGATTTTAGTAAATTTTAGGTATGGTATGACTGAACGTGATATTCGGGACATTTTGAGTGCGAACATCAGACGGTATCGTCATAACCGGAACTTGTCCCAGATTGCCTTTGCGGAAAAATTGGATATTTCTGTTACTTTTCTCAACAGTATCGAAAATGGTGTTAAATGGATTTCCCCCCAGACTTTGGCTAAATTTGCCTCTGCCCTGAACATCGAACCCTATGAGCTATTCAAGCCGGAGAAGGCTTTGCCTCTGGATGTAGCAACGACTCTAAACAAATTTGCCGATGAAACATTTGATGCCGTCACCCAAGCCCTCAATACAATCCGGGGCTATTACCTTGTACAAGACAATATGCCACCTAAAGACTGACTATCTTTATAGTGGCAGACCGCTTTTTGACTGGACAACAACAATGGCAGTAATTCTCATTTTACATCAAGTGAGGGGTCATATGGCGAGTACGGAGTATCCGGGCCAGACGAGTTTTTTTCGCCCAGGAGGCTGTCGGACTTCCCCCAAATTTAGCCATTTTTACATGCTAAGAGCATGTTTTTTCACTAAAAGCTCACTCAAAATACAAGCTATTAGCATGTATTTTTGTCAAAGTCCGACAGGCTCCCAGCATGGCTATACACATTCATGTTGCCGCTCTTTATGCACCCGGCCAGTGTCACCCCGGCCGCTTCCGCCCGCCGTATCGCCCCAGCACTCACCGCCCCGTTGCAGAGCACTATTTTGATCCCCATAGGTTCGATCATTGCAAACATATCGTCTGCCAACCGGCTGCTTACCAGCAGCGCCTTACCACGGGGATCGACATCATCCAGGATCACTTTACCAATTATTTTTGCCAGGGCATTCCGGCGGGACACATCTTCCGCAAGCATCAGTATCTGTGTGCCGTCGGTCACCGCCATGGCATGGGCCGCCCCGGTGGCCTGATACAGCGGGCACCGGGCATTAAAAGTTTCCCAGACCGCGTATATATCCTTAGGTGAAAGGGTAATATCCCCCGCAGATTCTTCGGAAACCACAGCAACACTATTTTTGTTATTGTTCCGCAGTGCCAAAGAAACAGTTCCCGCTTTCTTGTCGATAGTTATAGACCCTAAATCGTTTCTATCCCGAAGATATCCCCGTGTAAAAGCCCAGCCCACAGCCAGCGCTTCCAAATCCACCGGGCTGCACGCAGCAGTATTGACCAGGTTCCTCTGGCCATCCGCCTCGTTGACATACAGGGACCACGTCTCTTCCCGAATTACCCGGTCTGGTATGGCAGTACGCCCCGCTGCGTTTATACGGATAATCTGCCGATCTTCCCAGCAGGCTTCGCTTAGTTCCCTTTCATCCATGGCGTCCAACCTAAATAAAAAAGCTATGGTCCCCGCCGAAACGATGACCATAGCCTAATTACCCTAAAACTAAAACAGCGCCTATGCGTTCGCTCTCTTAGCCGCTT
>BNUY01000117.1 GCA_025997715.1 Spirochaetia bacterium | reverse complement strand
CAAGGCCGGTACGCTCGTTGCCGAAAACCAGGGCTGCGGGGCCGCGGTGGCTTTGCAAAAAAGCGGCGCTCTCTTCGGGGGTCATGGTAATGGCTTTCCGGTGGTGACCGCGGCGGCGGGTGGTCCCGATGACCAGGACGCAGTCCGCTATGGCGGCGGCCAGGGTGTCGAAGGTTTCCGCTTCATCCCAAACCTGTTCCGCGTGGACTGACCGGGCCCGCAGCACGGCGTCATTCCAGGGCTCCATTGCTTCGCCCGGCCGGGGAGCGACCAGACGCAGCCGGGTAAGGCCCATGTTTTTCATGGCCCGGCATACGGCGCCCACATTCCCCGGCTCCGAGGGGCGGCAGAGGATAATCACCAGATCAGAGAGGCGCATAGGGTATTGTTGACTATTTCCCCATAACATACTAGGGTAAGCTAAATGGAAACCCTTAACTTCCTTGCGGTGCAATTCCCTCCATGGCTAAAACCGGAGATAATTCCCGGCCTTCCCTTCCGTTGGTACGGGCTTATGTATATCATCGCCTTTGGTATTGCGTTCCTGCTCTACCGTAAACAGGTGAATGAACGGCATTTCCCCATGAGCGAAGACGATCTGTCGGGGCTTTTCTTCTGGGGCATCCTTGGCCTGCTGGTAGGCGCCCGGGTCTTCTCCACCATCATCTACGAAACCCGTGACATTTACCGCCGTCAACCCTGGCTGGTGTTCTGGCCTTTCCAAAACGGCCGCTTCACCGGTCTCCAGGGTATGAGTTACCACGGGGGTGTCATTGGCTGCCTCCTGGCACTTTTTACCTATTCGGGGATAAAACGGTTCGACTGCCGGGAAACCGGTGATATGCTCGCCGCCAGCGTCCCCCTGGGTTATACCTTCGGCCGTCTGGGAAACTTCATCAACGCCGAACTCTACGGACGGGTAACCACGGGTCCCCTGGGAATAGTCTTCCCCCACGCCGAGCTTCTTTCCGCCCGGGAGCCCTGGGTCCGGGAAGCTGCGGAACAGACGGGCATCGCCATTCCCAGTGCCGCCGCCATGCTGAATCTGCCCCGCTATCCGTCCCAGCTTTTCGAGGCCCTTTTTGAGGGGCTAGTACTCTGGCTCATCATCTGGCTTTGGCGGAACCGCAAACCTTTTAAGGGCTTCCTGCTCAGCCTCTATCTGGGGGGCTACGGCATCATCCGTTTTTTCATCGAATACTTCCGGGAGCCCGATTCCGATTTGGGCTACCGCATCCAGCTTATTCCCACGACGCTCTCCCCCGCCCAGGCCCATCCGGCATTGTGTTTCTCCACCGGGCAGGTTTTTTCCTTCTGCATGGTACTTATCGCCGTGGCATGGTTTTTCATCGCCCGAAAACTACCTAACAGCGAAGCTGTGCGGGTCTACCCGGATGTTCCGGATACACCAAGCGGCTTTACGGCGCAGGAACGGGAGGAAGCGCGAAAAAACCGGCGGAAGCTGAGGAAAAAGCTGCGGTAGGGTTGCTGCTGACACAGCCGGACGGAGAGGGGCATGCCGCGCTCTCACGCTGTTGGGGGAGTCTGCTACGGGAGCCCGGCCCCAGGGGGCCGCAGACCTTTGGTCTGATCGGTCTCCCTCCGCAGGGAGGCCCAAATGCGTTCGGCACGTCACGCCCCTCTCCGTCCGCTCCGCCATCATTGTTGCGCGTGGATACACACACCATCACTGTGCGGCCCCCCACAATGAGGCGGGATACACCCCCTGGGCAACCAGTTCCGCTATGCGGTTCACGGCGGTCTCCCGGTCTTCCTTGTAGGTAACCCCGAACCATTCGGAATCCGCCGGCAGGACCCTGATTTTGAGGAAGCCCTTTTTGATGAACCAGTCCGCCGCCATCGGAAGGTAACATTCGCTTTTGGGGTCCGAATTCGCGGTTTTGAGAAAATCGTCAAAGTAGTTTTGTAGTTTGGGGAAAATGCTTACCGGGAAACCCCAGAAGTTCATAGACACCGGGGTGTCCGCGCTAAGGTCCTGCCGCACCCCATCGGAACCGGTGTTGAAGATTGCGCCGTTCTTTTTTTCGATGGCCTTGAGTTCATCCACCGATGAAAGATACCCCTGGCGCACCTCGCAAACCCCGCGGGTAACCGTGCCCTGGGGGCTGAGGGTTTTCTCCAGCCGGAAGGGTACGATGGCTCCGTCAATAATCGCACCATCGGATATGGCAGGATCAGAGAGATATTTGCCCATCACCGCAAAGGCTTCCCGGCCGTAAAAATCATCCGCGTTAAGCACCGTGAAGGGGGCGTCGATCTTGTCCCGGGCGCAGAGCAGGGCATGGGCGGTTCCCCAGGGCTTGGTCCGGCCAATCTTCCGGCTTTCCGCAAAAACATCCGCCGGGATGATGCTGTCCAATTCCTGGAAAGCCAGCTCACATTCGATGTGGCCCTTGATCCTGCTCAGTACCAGTTCCCGAAAATCCTTTTCGATATCGTGACGGATAATAAACACAATCTTGGTGAAACCCGCCCGCTTGGCGTCAAACACCGAATAGTCAAGCAGTACTTCTCCGCTTTTGCCAATCCGATCCATCTGTTTAAGCCCGCCGTAACGGCTGCCCATGCCGGCGGCCAATACCACTAAAATCGGTCCTTTCATTCAAAAACCCTCTCTTAATTAGATTAAAAAATATGAAGAATTTTTAACCGCAAAGTCGACAAAGTCGACGAAGGGGAGAAAGGAATATCTTGTTTCGTATCTTTTCCTTCCTTTGTCGCCTTCGGCGCCTTTGCGGTTTTTTTCTTATCCAAGTGCTATTTCCCGCTGCGAAGTTTTTCCTCAAACCGTTCCAGGGCCTTACCGCTCAGGGTAGATTCCCCTCCACCTCCAAGCCGCTTGTTTAGTTCCGCCAATTCCTCTTTGGAGAAGCTTACCCCGCCCAAAAGATGCCGCTCAAAGGATTCACAGCACCGGGGGACCACTTTTTTGGTGATTTCCAGCAGCGTCTGCGCATACAGACGGATTTCCTTCTGCGCATGAGCCCCCAGCCGCAGTTCCAGGAAGTGGAACAGGTTATGGAGGTCAATATTCCAGTAAATTTCGGTATACAAGGACAGGGGCAGGTTGATCCGTGACAATTCCCGGGCAATGCCCTGATCGATCAGCGTTGTGTACTCCCCGTAGGCGTGTTTCTGCCCCGCAGCCAGGAAGGAACGTACCTTTTCCACTTCCGCGCTTTCCAGGGCCTTATCGGAACGGCCCTGCTTGTTGTCCGTGCTCTGGAGGGCCACATCCCCCGGAGCGGGGACGTAAAAATCGTCCTTCATCACCGAATAACGGCCGGAAATCTCGTTGAGCCGGGCCATCCGGTGGCGTATCCACTGCCGGGCAATAAAAATGGGCATCTTTACATGGAAGGTAAGGGAAATCTGCTCAAAGGGGCTGGTATGCCGGTTCCGCAGCAGGTAGTCGATGAGCCCCGCATCCTCCCGGTAACTTTTGGTCCCCTCGCCGTAGCTCACCCGGGCGCTTTGCACCACCCGCTCGTCTCCCCCCAGATAGTCCACCAGGCGGATAAAGCCCTTGTCCAGAACGGGGAATTCCGTATCTAAAATAGCTTCCGCTTCCGGAACTATGCAATGCGCCATAACGCCCTCCTAAAACTGAGTATAGTGGGAAATGGGGCGATAAAGAAAGGGGGTTTAATACTCAATCCCTTCCCGGGCATTCACCCCCTGATCATAGGGATGTTTGACCTTTCGTATCTCCGAAACATAATCCGCCGCATCAATTATGTGCTGCGGCGGTTCACGGCCGGTAAGCACCAGCTCAGGTTTGTCCTGTTTACCCAAAACAAGATCGTCAATCATCCCTCTGTCCACCGCCCCAAGGGCATAGGCGGAGAACACTTCATCAAGGACAAGGAGATCACCGGGGATGGCCAGCGCTTCTTTAAGATTACTGTTATTAGCGGCAATCATCTTTAAACGCTTTTCTTCATCGGCGGTATGGAAAAAGCCGTAATTCTGTTTATATCGCAATACGGTGATCCCCGGTATGCGATCCAGGCTGCGGAGTTCCCCGGTGTCCTGGCCTTTCATAAACTGTACAATTACTACCTTTTTTCCCCGGCCCGCCGCCCGTATAGCAAGCCCCATTGCGGCGGTGGTTTTTCCTTTACCATCCCCTGAATAGATATGGATCATACGCCCTCCTTTGGTGGCATTTGCTATCTTAGCGGGTCTTCTCCGTTTTTTCTATTCCCGCGCTGTGCTATTGACTTTTTTTCTGTTATAGCATACTAACAAAGAAGGAGTTTTATATGTTTTTATCCGATGTGCCCAATGGGGCGTCTTTCCGGGTGGTCAAGGTCGCCCTGGGGAAGGAGGTCGGCAAGCGGCTGGCCGATATGGGTTTTACCGAGGACGCCGAGGGCGCCGTGGTCCGTTCCGGGTTTTTCCACGGCCCCATCCAGGTCCGAATCCGGAATTACGATATTCTAATCCGCCGTTCCGAGGCAAATGGCATTGAGGTCCTCCCCGTGGGGGACTGGTCGGCCGCAAAGGACGCCGGGCGGCTGTTTGGGGGTAGATCACGAAAAAAAAACATAGCCGCCGTCATTTACTATGATTCCAGGAAGGAGGCGGGCGATGAATAATGATCCAAGGGTTCTGCGGATTGCCCTGGCGGGGAATCCCAATGCGGGAAAGACTACCCTGTTTAATGCTATCACCGGGGCACACCATAAGGTGGGGAACTACCCCGGGGTTACGGTGGAAAAGCGGGAAGGTATCCGGGTCCGGGGCGGCAGGCAATACCACTTTATCGACCTGCCGGGCATTTACAGCCTCACCGCCTATTCCATCGACGAGGTGGTTGCCCGTGACTTCATCCTGGACGAAAAGCCCGATGTCATCGTGGATGTGCTGGACTCCACCAACCTGGAACGAAACCTGTACCTCTGCCTCCAGTTTCAGGAACTGGGCATCCCCGTCATCGGCGCCCTGAACATGAGCGATGAAGCGGAATCCCGGGGCATCTTTATTGATGATAAAAACCTCTCCCTTACCCTGGGGATTCCCCTGATCAAGACCGTTGGCCCCAAGGGTTTAGGCGCCGAGGCGCTGTTGGACGGCATCGACCAGGCGATGCTTATCGACCAGGCGATGCTTATCGACCAGGCGATGCTTTCGGGCAAACAGCTAAACTACGGCGATGAAATTGAGCCCCGGCTTGCGGCGATTCAGGACGCCATCGCCGGCGAAAGCGCCTTTGCGGCAAAGTACCCCGTCCGCTGGCTGGCGACAAAACTTATCGAAAAGGATGCGAACGCCTATGAACGGCTTGCGGAACATCCCCAGGCGGCAAAGATAGAAGCCCTCGCCAAGGACGCGGTTCTCTGGATTGAAAAACACTTCGGCAAGGATGCGGAGATAGTCATTTCCGAACAGCGTTACGGATATATCCGGGGGGCGGTCAAGGAATCGGTAAAAATCGTACGGGAGCCCGATTTCTCCGCCACCGAGGCCATAGACCGGGTGATCATGAACCGTTTCCTGTCCCTGCCGGTATTTGTCCTGGTCCTCTGGGGGGTCTTTCAGTTGACCTTCCTCCTGGGCGAATACCCCATGGCCGCTCTCGAAACCTTCTTCGGCTTCCTCAGTGATACTATCCTCCGTACCATGCCCGACTCCCTCATCCGATCCCTCCTGGTGGACGGAATCATAGGCGGCGTTGGGGGGGTCCTCTCCTTCGTCCCCTTGATAGTAATACTGTTTTTCCTGCTTTCCATTCTGGAAGATGTGGGCTACATGTCCCGCGCGGCCTTTGCCACGGACAAACTGCTCCACAGCTTCGGCCTCCACGGCCAGTCCATATTCCCCATGATGCTGGGCTTCGGCTGTTCCGTCCCGGCGATCATGGCCTCCCGCACCCTGAAAAGTCCCCGTGACCGGATCATCACCATCCTCATCACCCCCTTCATGAGCTGCGGCGCCAAACTGCCGGTCCACGTATTGCTGGCCGCAGCCTTTTTCCCGAACCACGCCGGCAGCATGGTGATGCTCATCTATGCCATCGGGGTGATCCTCAGCCTCTGCTGCGCCTTCGTGCTGAAGAAAACGGTGTTGAAGGGCGACCCCACACCATTTGTGATGGAGCTTCCCCCCTACCGTGCGCCCACCCTGCGGGGTATCCTCTGGCACGTAGGGGAAAAGACCTGGCTGTACGTCAAAAAAGCGGGAACCATCATCCTGGCCTCGGCGATCCTGATCTGGGCCATCACCAGTTTCCCCGCCTACGAACCCCCAACCGGGGAAGCCGCAGACTCCGTCGTAAATGCAGAAGCGGCGCTGGAACACAGCTACGCCGGACGGCTGGGGCATTTTATCGTCCCCATCTTCCGGCCCATGGGCTTTGAGTGGAAACTGGCCGCCGCATCCGTGACGGGCTTTGCCGCCAAGGAAGTCATCGTTTCCACCCTGGGTATCCTCTACCGGGTAGGCGTGGAAGAAACCGAGGAAAGCGAGGGCCTCCGGGACGCCATACGGGGAGACCCGGACATGAACCCCCTCGCAGCATTTGTGTTCATGCTTTTCACCCTGATCATCCCCCCCTGCTTCGCCGCCTTGGCTACGGTCCGGGCGGAAATCGGCTGGAAGTGGCTGGGCTTTGAAGTAGTGTTTCTGTTGGTTCTGGGATGGGTTTTCTGCACCGTCGTTTACCAGCTTGGGAGCCTCTTTGGTTTAGGAGCGCTGTTATGAATAGTATAGTTGAAACCGGTATTATCGCGGCGATAATAGCATTGGCGGCGGCCTTTGTGATACTGCGGATTGCACGGACATTTCGCAGTAAGCGGCCCTCCTGCTGTTCAGGCGGCGGGAAAGTTCCGGTGAAGGGCGCCTGCCGTCAAGGAGACGGGTGTCCCCATTGCGCGGGTAAATGAAATGGCCCGGCGGCGTTATTTAAAGTGGAACAACGATACTATTTATTCTTCCCGCAGGACACTAAACAGCTCCCCCGCCGCCACTTCCGGATGATGATACCGCTCCGCGTCCGCCCGTAGCCGCCCAAAATTGATAGCACTGCGGGGACAGAAGTTCAGGCATGCCTGACATTGCTCACAGCGTTTCTGAAAAACCGGCCTTTCCGGCGTCATGGTGATTGCACCGGCGGGGCAAATCCGTGCGCAGAGTCCGCAGGCGTTGCAGGCAGCGGTGACGCGAAATAAGCGGTTCATCCCGGGGTGGGCGGCACGGAAGAGGGCGCTTACAAAACTAGCGAAGGGCTGGAATGTCAGGACCCGGTTGTTTGCACGGGATACAATTGCTGCGGCGGCCTGTTCGGTGGCGGCAGTCTGCAGAGCAAGCCGCCGGGTCCGTAGTTCGGCATTTTGGGCGCCGAAAATAGGGATGTAATTTTCTACCGCAGGAATACGCCCCGCATAGTTCAGGGTCAGTTTTTTCCGGCCCAGGACCCGGTGTGCTTCAGCCAGTGCGCCGCCGGGGGAGGTACCGTAACTTACCAACGCTGCAAGATAACCCGCGCGGATTTCGGCCCGTTCCAGGAACCGGCGTACCATTGTCGGCATCCCGTAGGCGTAAGCGGGAAACAGAAACACTGCCGCGTCCGCTTCGACATGAATCCCGGGCTGCTTTATTTCCCGGCTTATTGATACAAGCGCCGCATCGCCGATCCTTTCGGCCAGTTTTTTCGCCGACCAATAGGTATTGCCTGTACCACTGAAGTAGTAAACCTTATTCATTGGGGAAAGAATAATACGGATGGAAAACGGGCGTCAATATTGCTACGATTAAGCAAGCATTATATTCTTTTTTTGTGATTGCTTGTTTTCGGTACCCGAGAACCCTTTCCGGATCCGGTATCCAAAACAGGTGGGGGCAGGTGGATAATTAGTTCGGTAACTTTTAGGATCAACCGCTTATGCTCATCGGAAAGGCGGTGAAAATTCGACCACAATCTCGCTATTTTGGCTTCTTCCATCATATCATCACCCCCTATGATTATATTATGATTATTATAATATTATTATATAACCATGTCAATCATAATTTATGCGGAAGCTTGCGGAATAATCTTTACACTATTATATTGAAACCATGGGTGAATCAATTAATCAACGGGTAAAGCAGGTTCGGGAGGCCCTGGATTTATCCCAAAGGAATTTTTCCACCATCCTGGCTCTTTCCAGCAGTTACATAGCAGGCGTCGAGACAGATATCCGGAAAGTAAACGGCCGTCTCGTCAAGCTGATTGCCGCCGAATTCGGCGTAAACGAAACTTGGCTTACCACCGGGGAAGGAAAAATGTTCGCCCAAAACCCCGACGAAAAATTTACCAAGCTTGTCGGGTTATTTAAGGAACTGCCGCCAAAGTATCAGGACGTAGTGTACCAGATGATTGAGATTTTGCTCAAGGTGAAGGATTAACTACGGTCCGTACCCGGATGATGCCGTTCACCGCCCTAAGCCGGGCAAGTGCCTCGTCGGGGATTTTCTGCTCCGTGTCAATAATATTGTAGGCGTATTCATCCCGGTGATGGTTGATAAGATCCATAATATTGATGTGCATCCCCGCGAGGATGGTGGTGATCTGTCCCACCATGTTGGGGATGTTTCGGTTTATCACCAGGAGCCTCCAAGGCGCCCGCTGATCCAGCCGGCACCGGGCATAGTTCACCGAGTTTTTGATGCCGCCGGATTCCAGGAAATCCATGAGCTGCTGCACCGCCATAACCGCACAGTTATCCTCCGCCTCGGGGGTGGAGGCCCCAAGGTGGGGTATGCAGATAACCTTTTCGCAGGCCAGGAGTTCCGCCGTGGGAAAATCCGTGACGTATGCGGACAGTTTTTCTGTTACGAGGGCTGAGATGATGTCACCTTCGTTGACCAGCCCTCCCCGTGCAAGGTTGATGACGCGGCTTCCCTTTTTCATAAGCCGGAACTTTTCGGCGTTGAGCAGCCCCTTGGTAGTATCGCTGAGGGGGAGGTGGAGGCTGACATAGTCGGAGCGGGCAAGGAGTCCCTCCAGGGTTTCCGCCCGCTGTACCGCCCGGGACAGGTTCCATGCGGCGTCCACGGAAATGAAGGGATCGTAGCCGATAACTTCCATTCCCAGGGCAATAGCATCGTTGGCGACCATTACCCCAACTGCCCCCAGCCCAACCACGCCCAGGGTCTTGCCCCGGATCTCGGGCCCCTCAAATTGGGACTTCCCCTTTTCTACCAGTTCAGGAACCTCATCGACATTCCCTGCAAGGGCGGCGCTCCAATTGATCCCCCGCAGAATCTTCCGGGAAGACAGCAGCAGTGATGCTATTACCAGTTCTTTTACCGCATTGGCGTTTCCGCCGGGGGTGTTGAATACCACCACGCCCCGGTCGCTGCAGGCTTTTACCGGGATATTGTTCACCCCCGCCCCGGCGCGGGCTATGGCGATTACCGTTTCGGGGATCTCCGTGTTGTGGAGGTCCGCGCTCCTCACCAGGATGGCGTCGGGATTGGGAATCTCGCTGGCCACCTCATACCGGTCCCGGGGAAACAGATCCAGGCCCAGGGGGGATATTTTGTTCATGGTACGAATTTTAAACATAGCGTAACTCCTTTATAATAGTGCGATAAAGAATCAACCACAGACCACACAGACTCTCATGAGGTCAATTGAAGTACCTTTCGTTTTTCTCAAATTGTTCCATAAATTGAATCAGGGCTTTCACCCCCTCAATGGGCATGGCATTATAAATACTGGCGCGCATTCCCCCTACCAGCCGGTGACCCGCCAGGTTTACCAAGCCCTTGGCGGCAGCCTCCGTAACAAACCTGCTTTCCAGATCCGCCCGGCGCTCAGCATCACTAATAGTGGGAACAAAGGGGATGTTCATAAGGCTGCGGCTGTGCTTTTCCACCGGGGAACGGAACAGCTTTGAACTTTCAAGGCAGGCGTAAAACAGGTCCGCCTTTTCGCGGTTTAGTTTGCCCATGGCGGCGGCGCCCCCCAATCCCTTGAGCCATTCCAGCACCAGGCCGATGATGTAGATGCCGTAACAAGGAGGGGTGTTGTACAGGGAATCCTCCGCCGCGTGGATATCGTACCGGAGCATCGCCGGGGTCCAGGACGGAGCGTGTCCGATGAGGTCCTCCCGGATTATCACCACCGTGGTTCCCGCGG
>BNUY01000116.1 GCA_025997715.1 Spirochaetia bacterium | reverse complement strand
CAGTTTTTCCATGGGAAAGTATGAAGTGACCCAGGCGGAATATCAGGCGGTGATGGGAACCAGGCCCAGGGGGTCCCGCTATAATGATTGGGATATGTATCCGGCGTCAGAGGTGAGCTGGTATGATGCGGTGAAGTTTTGTAATGCCCTGAGCAAAAAGGCAGGGTTGAATCCGGTATATACGATAACCGGGGATACCGTAACCTGGAACCGGCAAGCCCAAGCTGACCCACGATCGGCAGGCTACCGGCTTCCCACGGAAGCGGAATGGGAATACGCCTGCCGGGCGGGAACAACTACTGCCTGGAATACGGGGGAAAACATAACACAATCGCAGGCGGCATATAATATCAAATCTCACACGGCGAGGCCGGTAGGGGGATATGCCCCGAATGCCTGGGGCCTGTATGATATGCACGGGAATGTGTCGGAATGGTGCTGGGACCGGTATGGGGCGTATAGCACGGGAGCCCAGACCGACCCCCAGGGCGCATCCTCGGGAGCGTTCCGCGTGTATCGCGGCGGAGGCATACTGGACAGCCGCGCGGCGCTGCGTTCGGCGCATCGCGGCAACTACGCCGGGTCCAGCCGGGGCTTCATGACGCCGGCTGACCGGAGCGGCCTCGTGGGGTTCCGTATCTGTCGTTAATGAAGGAGTTTTGTGATGAAAGGGATGCGGTGCGTACTATTCCTGTTGGGTGTAGTGACCGGGGTATACGGGGAAGGCAATGTATTAAGCGGTAATTATGGATCGGACATTCGGAAGGATATTGCATCCCGGCAGGAATGGATTGCCCGGCTGACGGAGTGCGAGCAGTATTACGCAAATTATATGCGAACGCCGCCGCTGTTTTACCTGGTGTACACCACGGATCTGAAATCCGGAAAGGTTGATTACACAAACGAAACCATACCCTATAGTTTTACCGTCAGTTTATTCCCGGTGGAATCCTGGTTTAAAACTATTACCAAAGCAGTAAATAAGGAACTGGGCGGGTTGATTTTTACGGGCAGGGCTGCCGCATGGGGGCTGGATTATTGGCCGCAAAAAAACGCCGCTGCGGGGCCGTCGCCCTTTACGGGGCGGAAGGGCAGTATTACTATCGCCGTGGAACTGGTGAATGAGAACGGCCTGACCATAGGCCGCCAGAATAGTACCTTAGCCTATGAATGGAGCGTCAGTTTTCAGGGAGGCCCGATGCAGATAACGCCCAAGGTGGATACTTCAAAGACGGTCACCTTTCCTGCGGTAAAGGCAGATTTAATTACCGACAGGCTATCCGTCAAATTTACCGGTATTGGCGAAGGGATCACTGTTTTAACGGACGCCGACTACAAGCGACTGCTTACGGAGGAACGGCAGCGTACTGAAGCTGCGGAACTGCAACGGATGGCGGACAATTTTGTCCGTGTCCCCGGCGGGACCTTTACCATGGGGAGCCCGATGTCGGAAGATGGCCGGGGCAGGAATGAAACCCAGCATCAGGTAACGGTGAGCAGTTTCTTCATGGGAACGTATGAAGTAACCAACGAGGAATATCATATGGTGATGGGGACGAATCCCCGTAGTCTCAAGGGAAATAATTATCCGGTATCAGAGGTGGGCTGGGATGATGCGGTGAAGTTTTGTAACGCCCTGAGCAAAATGGCGGGCTTGACTCCGGCGTATACGATAACCGGGGATACCGTAACCTGGAACCGGAACGCCCAAGCTGACCCACGGTCAGCAGGCTACCGCCTGCCCACGGAAGCGGAATGGGAATACGCCTGCCGGGCGGGAACCACCGGACCCTTCAGCATGGGGGATACCATCACCGTCAGAGAGGCAAATTATAAGATCGGGTATGCCAATGACTACTGGTATTGGTATATCAGACGGGGACAGTCCGGTGATGGGCAGCCTGTTGCGGTGGGGAGTTTCGCTCCCAACCCCTGGGGCTTATACGATATGCAGGGAAATGTAAGGGAATGGTGCTGGGACTTGTATGGAGACTATAACGCGGGGAGCCAGACCGACCCCCAGGGGCCTGTCACGCCAACGTCCTGGGGTCCGTATCACGTAAATCGCGGTGGGAGCCATAACGAACCGGCCGAGTATCAGCGTTCGGCCTACCGGGGCCAACCCTCTACTCGTTCCTCCTCCAGCCTGGGTTTCCGTATTTGCCGCTCCGGTTATGAATAATTGGGCTTCTCTATTTGACGTTGTGGCCGTGTGTCCTCGGCGTTGTCGGCTGTTGATACAAGACAGGCTGGTCAAACTCTTTCATATGCGCCTCGGTGATTACCGTCTTTTATAGAGGTCAATGGCCGATTCGTGAATAACCTTGGCTGCCGTACTTTTGTACTTTTTCATTATTTGGCCGCTTGCTTGAACGCGGGAAATACCGCTGCCTAACCTTGCCTGCAATATCCGGAACAAAACTTAGCATTGCGGCGAAGGGGAGTACCAGGGCCAGGCTTATCTGGTTCTGCTGCCAGAATTGGGGGAGGAGTTGGAGGAGCATGGAAAGAATGCCGCCCAGGAGGACAAGGGACCACAGGGCTTTTAACAGGAATTCGCAGAGATGGCGGCGGGCGGTGTTCCGGCTAAAGGCGTAGAGGATGCCCAGGGGGATCGCGGCAAGCAGCAGGGGGTTAATAAAGAGGAGGTTCATGTTGTGCCAGGTGTAGTCATGTTGGGTAAAGAAGGACATAAAAAAGTCAAGGAAACCGACGATACCAAAGAAGATCCCCAGGAGCGACTGGCTTAGGCCAAGGGCAATTGCGGCGGCGGGCTTTCTCCGGCGCGCCAGGAGCAGGGCGAAGAGGCCGGCGATACACAGGGACAGGAGCAGTTGCCGGGGCCATTGCCGCCGGGGCGCCTCCAGGACCGGAGGACGGTCTACCGCCCGGTTGATCACATCCACGGATTTTACCAGGTTCCGTTCCCGGCCATACATATCCCGGTACCGGAAGTCTTCGATGCGGGCGCCTATTTCCGAGGGGAGAAACATCTCCTGCCAGACCGTGGTGGGGACATCGATATCCTGGCCCATGGAGTTACTCATGAACCATTCCGGAATGGGGGCGAACCAGGTATGCCGCAGGACATGCTGACGCAGGGTAAAGCGGCCGGGGGCATCCAGGAAGGCTTCGGAGAACTGGCCGTTGGTGGCAAGGTCGATGATGTCCCGAATCCGGGTGGCGCAGTTATCCTTAAAATGGTGGTACAGGTAGTTCCGGTTTTCAGGCCGGACATTGTTCTCCGCAAAGGCACGGACCAGTTCCTTGGTTTCCGGGGGGAGGTCCAGGGTGTAGAAGGTTACATCCCGGTTTGTCAGGATGAATTGGGCGATATTGCGTACCGCCGGGGAAGCGGCGCAACTGAAGAGGAGCCGTCCTTTGGCGAAGTTGGTATAAAAATGCTCGGTCTCAAAGGAAAAGAGACCGTAATCATAAAGCCTGCTTTCCTGGGTACGCCGGTCTTCTATAATCAAGGCGATATGCCCCCACCACACGTACAGTTCATCCCCGGGGCCCGCCACGCTGACCCGGATGGTCAGATCATCATCGTCAGGCTCCGGCCAGGGTATCATCAGGGGGCCGGGAAGGGCGTTCGCATGGAACATCCCGCTGCAAAAAGCCAGGAGGAAAAAAAACAGGATGCTGGGGAGACGCAGACCTTTCATAGACTCTATTTTGCATTATCCGGGCGCTTGTGGCAATACTGACAAAATGGGATTTTATCGGTACTATAAACAGATATGGGCTATATCGAATTTCGTGGGGTGTGCAAGTATTACAACACAGGCGAAACCCGGATCCACGCGGCGGACCATATAAGCTTTGAGATTGAAAAAAGCGAATTTTGTGTGATCCTGGGGCCCAGCGGCGCGGGGAAAACCACCCTCCTCAATATGCTGGGGGGGATGGATTCCTGCGATGAAGGGACGATTTCCCTGGATGGCCGGGAGATCAGCGCACTGACCGAACGACAGCTTACGGATTACCGCCGGTACGATGTGGGCTTTGTGTTTCAGTTTTACAACCTTATCCAGAACCTTACCGCCCTGGAAAACGTGGAACTTGCCGCAGAGATTTGCACCGACTGCCGGGACCCCCGGAGTACCCTGGCGGCGGTGGGGCTGGCGGAACGGATGGGTAATTTTCCCGGCCAGCTTTCCGGAGGGGAACAACAACGGGTCGCCATTGCCCGGGCCCTGGCGAAGAACCCCAAGATTTTGCTCTGCGATGAACCGACGGGGGCCCTGGACTACGAAACGGGGAAGACCATACTCAGGCTTTTACAGGGGAGCTGCCGGCAAACCGGGAAGACCGTGATCGTGATTACCCATAACCATGCCATTGCGGGGATGGCGGACCGGGTGATTCAGTTAAAAAATGGGGGAATCGTAAAAATTGAACGGAACCCTAACCCGCTGCCGGTAGAAATGATCGAGTGGTAATGAGCTTTCCCTTCGGTTTCGGTAAAACATATATAAAAACTATACTCCGGGAGATTCGCGGCACCCTGAGCCGCTTTGTGGCTATCTTCGCCATCGTAGCCCTGGGGGTAGGGTTTCTCGCCGGGCTTCTGGCGACCACCCCGGACATGAAGCTATCCATGGACAGGTACTTTCGGGAAACCAATATGATGGACATTTTCATCAAGGCAACCATGGGCATCACCGCCGGGGATGTTGAAGCCCTGGAATCCCTGGATGAAACCGCCTTGGTACTCCCTGCCTATGTGATGGATTCCCTGGTCAGAACCCGTGCGGATGAAGTGCTCGCCGCCCGGATCTACGGGCTGCCCCTGGACGATGCAGACGATCCAACGTTTGTAAACAAGATAGAACTCGTGGCGGGCCGGCTTCCCGAACGGGACGATGAATGTCTGGTGCAGCAGGGTGGTGGGTATTTCGGTGATTTCAGCATCGGTGATACCTTTTCGCCGGTCGATGCCGCCCTTGGCGAGCAGGAAATCTACCGGGTGGGCACGTATACCGTCACCGGGATAGTGAGGAGCCCCCTGTTTATTTCCTTTGATCGGGAACCCACCGGCATTGGTAATGGCCGGCTGGGGACGGCGCTCTACGTTCGGGGCAGCAGCTTTGCCCTGCCGGTCTACACCGATGTCTACCTGACCCTGGCCGGGACGCGGTGCTTTACCGCCTTTACCGATCCCTATCAGGAATTTGTTGATGCCGCCGTAACGAAAATAGAAACCCTGGGGAATGAGCGTTCCCGTATCCGGCATGAGGATATCCTTGCCGAAGTCGATAGGGGAACCGGGGACTATGAGCAGGCCAGGATGAACGCGGGGGAGGAATTGGCGGCGGGCCGGAAGAAGCTGGACAATGGGGCGGCGGAGATAGCGGCGGGAGAAGCTGAACTGAAGGACGGCGAGGACCGTATTGCGAAGGGCCGCCTGACCCTTGCGGAAGAGCAGGAGCGGGTAAAGAAGGAACTGGCGGACAATGAAGCGCGCCTCCGTAGTGGGGAAACCGAAATCGCCGCAGGGAAGCGGAAGCTGGCGGAAAGCAAGGCGCAGCTTGATGCGGCCCGGGATGAGGTGGAGAAGGCCCGGGGGTCCCGCGCCGCGATGGGTACCGCACGGGGGCGGGAAGGGGTGGCCCAATACGATGCGGGGTTGAAGGCATGGGAAGAGGGGAGTGCCCTGCTTACGGCGAAGGAAGCGGAACTGCGCCAGGGCCGGGTATTACTGGAACAGGGCAGGGCTCAGGCGGATGCGGAATTCGCCCGGGCGGCGGCGGAACTTGATGCGGCCGAGGCGGAGATTGCCGCCGGGTTTCTCAAATTGCAGGAAGCCCGGCGGGAGCTTGCGGAGGGGGAAGCGGAGTACGCGGTAGCCCTGAATGATGCGGAGAGGCAGCTTCGGCAGGGGGAGGAGGATTTGCTTGCGGCCCGGCGGCAGGTCGATATCGACAAGCCCCAGTGGTATGTGCTGGACCGTAACGCCAATGTGGGCTGCGCAACCTACCGGGCCAATGTCGAAAAGATTGCCGACCTTGCCCGGGTGTTCCCCCTATTTTTCCTGCTGGTGGCGCTCCTGGTGGTACTGACCACCATGACCCGGATGGTGGAGGAAGAGCGGACACAAATCGGCGTCCTTAAAGCCCTGGGGTATAAAAAACGGGTAATCGCCGCCAAATACCTGGTTTACTGCGGGATCACCGGCATCCTCGGTTCCGCCGTAGGGATGATATCGGGCTTTTGGGGCCTCCCGCTGATCATCTACAATGCCTTTGGGACCATGTACCGGCTGCCCCCTTTGGTGTTGGAACTAAACTGGTCCTTCGGCCTTATGGCCTGCGGCGCAGTATTGCTGTGCACCATGGGCGCCACGGTCTATGCCTCTTACAGTTCCCTCTGGGAAAAGCCCTCGGCGCTTATGCGGCAAAAACCACCCCGGGCGGGGAAGCGGATATTCCTGGAATCCCTGCCCTTCATCTGGAAGCACATGAAGTTTACCTACAAGGTTACCGCCCGCAACCTTATGCGGTATAAAAAACATTTTTTCATGACCGTCACCGGGATTGCCGGCTGTACCGCCCTGATGCTTACCGGTTTCGGCCTGCGGGATTCCCTGGTCTACATAGCCCGCACCCAGTTTGAAGACATCTTTACCTACGATCTGCGCCTTGAATTGGACAAGGGTACTGCTGCTTCCAGGGATGAAATCATCCATACCTATCTCTCCGATACGCAGGCGATCCACCCCGGCGGCTATATGGCGCTCCATATCAATAACGCCTATATCATCCATGGGGAGCAGCGGATCAGCGCCGTACTGTATATCCCCGAAAACCCGGAAACCCTGGGGGACTTTATCAGGCTTGTGAACAGAACTACGAACATGCCCATTAGTTTTACTGCGGACTCTGCGGTACTGACCGAAAAAATGGCCGCCGTTTTGAAGCTTGCGCCGGGTGACCGCTTTACCCTGGAAAACGCTGACGGGAGAAGGGGGGATTTTGTCCTTACGGGGATCACCGAAAACTACGTGGGTAATTATTGCTACCTGGGACCGGCGGCATATCAGGCGGTTTTCGGCGGCAGCCCGGACAGCCTGAGTTACGATACGCTGTTGGTAAAAACCGGTGTAAAGGTTTCCGCCCGGGACGCCGGCATCTATGATGCTATCATAACCCGTATCCTGGAAAGTGATCTGGTTACGGGAGCGGAATTTACCGCCCATGTGCAGACTTCCTACAACAACCTGTTGGCAAGCATCAGCCTGGTGGTGCTGATCCTCATCGCCGCCGCCGGGGGGCTCGCCATGATAGTGCTTTACAACCTTACCTATATTAACATCAACGAGCGCAGCCGGGAGCTGGCCGCCATCAGGGTGCTGGGGTTCCACCAGGGGGAGGCGGCGGCCTACATTTTCCGGGAGATCACCATCCTCAGTATTGTCGGCGCCCTTGCGGGGCTGCTCATTGGCATCCCCCTGCACGCCTTTATCATTTCGGTGGCGGAAAACACGGACCTCATGTTTGGCCGGGAAGTGGCCCCCCTCAGCTTTGTTCTTTCCGCACTGATAACCATGGGCTTTTCCGCGCTGGTAGATCTTCTGATGCTGAGGAAAATCAGGAATATAAAGATGGCGGAATCCATGAAAGCCGTGGACTGACGGAAGAGGATGCGGGGGAAACGGTTTAGCGCTTTTTTATCTCGACGATTTTTGTGATAATCCCGTGAACGCAGTAAATTATTAAAAATACGCTTAAAACAGCTAAAATAACGTTCATAATCCCCCCAAACATTCTTTAATAGTGGCGACCGCCAAAATAATCGTAGCGATTTTGGCCAGCAGTTCAATTTTTATAGTATCGGCTCATTAAATCGGCTGTCAAGCCTTTTTGCATATTTGTTATAAAAAGCCACCCGCCGGGCCGTGCGGCCCTGGAGGATGGCTTAATAGTACCTAAAACCGGTGTGTCACCTTTGCGTAAACCCTCACCTTTAATTACCGCTTACTATTTCTCAGCTTGTGCGCTGCATAGAAAAGCAGGCCGCTTGACACCAAAAGAGCTATTGTCAGAATAATTTGCCACATCATACACGTATCCCCCCAGCCATGTTTTAATACTATCAATGACCGGTAAAATACCCATTTGAACCAGTTCCAAAATAAGAATTTGTCCGCGAATGGACGCGAAGAAACGCGAATAATATAAATATTTGATGTTTTATTCGCGCCCATTCGCGTAATTCGCGGACGGGTTTTTCTATTTTGGAACCAGCTCATTTGAGAGGAATTGAGCAAGGCATCGCATACCCCCTAAAAAAACCGCCCCCCAGGCGGGAGGCGGTTATACAATTTGGTGTCAGGCGCCACTGCGCTCCTTCGGGGAAACCGCCCCGTCTGGACGACGTTTAACCCCAAGGCGTAGATGCGTCGAACCCTATCGGGGTAGTACCGTCCCAGGACACATTAACACTTGGACCGGCGTCGGCATTCCGCAACTGATTGTCGGTGCCATTTAGTGTATAGAGCCATACCGCATGACCACCAAACGCTCCATTGACTACCGTGTTCTCAGTTGAACCGGGGGTATGGATATTGTCGGTATCGCCGTATATAATACCGCCGGTCTTGTTAAAAGTACTTACTTCTCCGGGCTTGCTGAACACATATAGGCCTCCGCCGGCGAAGCCATAGTCATTGCTGGCGGTATTCCCGCTGATCGTTCCACCGGTCATGGTAAAAGAAGAGCCAGAACCCGATATACCCACGCCGCCGCCCTGACTGGCCGTGTTATTACTGATGGTTCCGATGGACAGGGCAAAAGCACCGCGCTCCACCCCCACACCGCCGCCTCTCTCGGCTTTGTTGCCGCTGATTGTGCCGCCGTTCATCGTGAATATCGTGCCCGAGTCACGCACACACACGCCGCCGCCGCCCCAGACGCTGGTGTTGCCGCTGATTGTGCCGTTGTTCATGGTGAATGTTGCATTGTCCTCCACCTTCACGCCGCCGCCGTTGTTGCCGCTGATTTTGCCGCCTGACATCGTGATTTTACCACCATCCTCCGCCTGCACGCCGCCGCCTGAGTTATTGCCGGTAATCTTCGCGTTTCCGGTCAGCACCAGCTCGGCGTCCTTGTTTACCCGCACCAGTTCACAAACATTGCTCGACTTGCCCCGAAGGGTAATGCTGCCATCCAGCGTGAGGGTAATGTTATCCCCTCCTTCCCAGTCTCCCACGGTAAATAGCCTGCCGTTGGACTTCAAGCCGATGATCACCTCCGCCGCACCCACGGTGGTAAGGGTGATGTCCACATTGTTCGCAAGACTCCACGACATTAATTCTATATCGTCCATGCTTCCACTCGCGCTCACCTTGATGATGTAGTCGCCATTCGCCACTGCGTAATCGTCCAGCCAATTCAGATTGTCTTCAAGCGTTGCTCCCGCATTTTCCAGCGTTTCCGTTACCCCGCTAACGCTATACAACTGGGACTTGGGCGAACCGAGCGGTATCTCATCGCCACCCCCGCCGTTTGTTCCAGTATCACAAGCAACAAGAACCATCCCGAATACCAGCAAAAGGCTGATAATGCCCGTTAAAACCGTCCTCTTTTTCATAAAACGCTCCTTTGCGCTTAAAGTCCGCATGACTTTTGTATCTATCCGACGGACAACATCTTACCATAAATAGCGTAAAAAATTCCCCTTTTCCAATGCCTCTCCCCATCAATCACCCAAGGGAAGGGAAAAGTACCTAATTGTGTAAATATCTTATACCTATAATTACATTTTGGCAATATAAAAAGGTGGTAATAATGTACATAAAATGGTGAATCCGACAGATTATATTGAAGATATGGGGGAGATAGAGGCCCAAATACGGCAACTGGCGGTTCGTTTGCGGGAAGAGCGGGAGAAGGCCCGTATTTCACAGATGGACCTGTCTTATCTGGCAGGATTATCCCAAAATCAGGTCCATTACATCGAAACGGGTAAGCGAATACCGAACTTGTACACGATTTTGAAGATATGCGGCGCCTTGCAGATAAGTCCCGCCGTCCTTTTCAGCCCTGCGGATGAACAACGCCAAAAAGCGCGGGAAACGATCATCAACCTGGTATCAAAGTACCTTTAGTGTACCCCCTGCGTATTGTCAAGGTTCTTCAAAAGCCCTAAACTATAGGCATGTCGGAT
>BNUY01000115.1 GCA_025997715.1 Spirochaetia bacterium | reverse complement strand
TACCGCGCCACCGACACCTCGGGGGAAGCTCAAATCATGGAACGGGGCCAAAGCCCGCGGGTAGTGCAGGGCTTTGTGGAAACCTCCAACGTGGACCCGGTCCTGGAAATGGTCCAGATGATAGAAGTAAACCGCGCTTATGAGGCGAACCAGAAGGTGATACAGAGCGAAGATTCCATGCTCGGCACCTTATTAACACAAACGGCACGATTCGGTTAAAAAGCGGACATAGGTCCAAAGGTAGGTAACAGATGGTACGGAGTTTATGGACCGGCGCGGCCGGCATGATAGGCCAGCAGGCCAATATTGATACGATTTCTAACAACTTGGCAAACGTAAACACCTCGGGCTTCAAGAAGGTGCGCTCTGATTTTGAGGACCTCCTCTACCAGACCACCCGGGTTGCGGGCACCCCCGCCACGGAGGACACGGTGGTGCCGGTCGGCGTCCAGATGGGCCACGGGGTCAAGCTCGCCGCCACCCAACGGATGTTCAGCCAGGGTTCCCTCCAAAACACGGAGAATGTCTACGATATCGCCATCAACGGCGAAGGTTTCTTCCGCATCCAGATGTACGACGGCACCTACGGCTACACCCGTGACGGCGCTTTCAAGGTGGACGAGAACGGCCGGCTGGTTACCTCCAACGGCTACTGGGTCCTCCCGGACATCGTGATGCCCGAGGGCTTCCTCCCCCAGACCATCACGGTCTCCCAGGACGGCCGGGTGGAAGTTAAGACCCCCGAATCCGGCGACGATACGGTTCAGGTGGGGCAACTGGAACTCTACCGTTTCCCCAACCCCGTGGGCCTCACCTCGGTGGGTGAAAACCTTTTCAAGATAACCCAGGCCTCGGGGGAACCCATCCCCGGCCAGCCCGGCTATGAGGGCATGGGCAAACTGGTCCACAAGTTCCTGGAAATGTCCAACGTATCGGTGGTAAAGGAAATGGTTGACCTCATCGTGGCCCAACGCGCCTACGAGTTCAACTCCAAGACCATCCAGACCAGCGACAACATGCTTGGCACCGCCACGAGTCTGAAACGGTAAGGAATGAGAAAAAGATACCTGCCACGAACCACACGAACAGTACGAACTTTCTATTACTATTTTTGTGCTTTTCGTGTCTTTCGTGGTTAAAATTTCTTATATGGAGGCTATAGATGGACATAAGCGCCCTTGGAACACAGTACCTGAATGACGCCCGGTTCG
Source organism: Spirochaetia bacterium (assembly GCA_025997715.1). GTDB lineage: Bacteria > Spirochaetota > Spirochaetia > Treponematales > Breznakiellaceae > Termitinema. The sequence goes on along the minus strand of BNUY01000115.1, from coordinate 9,115 downwards.
CTTCGCCCTTCGCGGGGTTGGCTGGACGGACGCAGTCCGCAGGATCCCTGTCGGCATTTGCCGCTAAATCTCCGGCAGGGGCAGGGCTTGGGGGAAACACCGGCTTTGCGGACATGTTGGAAAAAGCCAAGATGGACAAGATTTTGAACGCTATCCCCGACCTGCCCGTCGATACAGACGGGGACGGAGTTGAAACCGCAGAACCCGCAAAAAACCGCACCGACAGCAAAACTGAAATAATCCCCGCCACAAACCGCAAGTCAAGGGACAATGTCCCCGTCATCGACAAAACCGATAAACTCTACGAACAGTGCCTGGCACTGGAAACCTTCCTGACCAAGACCCTCATCTCCGGCATGCGGGGCACGGTCCAGAAAACCGGCCTGATTGACGACAGCTTTGCGGGGAAGATGTACGAGGATATGCTCTACGACGAATACGCCAAGACCTATACGGAGAACGCAAACTTCGGCCTGGCGGATTTGGCCTACCTGGAGCTTACGGGACAGCGGGGAAAGGTTATTGCGCGGGATTATTGATTCGAAGCCAGGGTCATTATCTTATCCTGAGTCGCTTCGCCGTGCAGCAGTTCGCCGGTGATTTCACCTTCGTACATAACGATGATGCGGTCGCAGAGGCTCAGTATTTCCTGCATATCGCTTGACACGAACAGTATGCTGACACCCTGGGAAACAAGCGTATCTATAATATCATAAATATCTTTTTTAACGCCCACGTCAATTCCCTGGGTGGGCTCATCAAGGAAAAGGATCTCCGGGTTATTCATAAGCCAGCGCGCGATAATGGCCTTTTGCTGATTTCCGCCGGAAAGGTTTGAGATAATTTGATCGGCGCCGGGTGTTTTAACCTGTAATTTGTTTATGTATTCCCCAACGATCCGGTTTTCCCTGGCCGGGCTGATAAGGCGCAGCCAATTTTTCATGTTCCACAGGTTTACTAAGGACATATTCTCGGCCACCGATTGTTTAAGAAAGAGTCCCTGCTGCTTGCGCCCTTCCGCCACAAGCCCGATGCCCTGCCTTATAGCGCCGGTACAATTTTTGACCATACATTTTTTGCCGTTGACCTTTATTTCAAGGCTGTCATGCCGGTCGGCGCCGAACACGGCCTGCAAAACTTCACTTCTTCCCGCCCCGACAAGCCCGGTAAGGCCGAGTACCTCACCCCGGTACAGTTTAAAATTGACATTTTTTATTTTCCTGTTGACGGTAAGATTGGCAACTTCAAGTACCGGCTCGGCGTTAGTATAATCGGTTTTAAACCTGGAACGCATATCGGCTTTATTGTAGTCCCGTCCTACCATCAGGGATATAAGCTGGGTGACGTTGGTTTCTTTTGTGTTGAGCGTTTGTATAAAGCAGCCGTCCCGCAGCACCGTTACCCGGTCGCTTATTTCCATTATTTCGCCCAGTTTATGGGATATGTACAGCATGGTTATTCCCCTGCTTTTTAAATCCCTCATTATTCCCATTAATTTTTCCGCTTCAGTGGTGGTTAATGCGGATGTTGGTTCGTCCAGAATCAACAGCTTTGCGTTGCGGACAAGCGCCTTTGCTATTTCGACCTGCTGCTGCTGCGAAACATTAATATTCCGTATCAGGGTTTCTTCGTTAAGAGCATGCAGGCCCACTTCTTCCATATACCTTCTGGCATCTTTAAACATTTTTTTGTAATCCACAAAACCCAGAGAATTTTTTGGCAGTTGCCCCTGAAATATATTTTCAGCAATAGAAAGAGCCGGGGACAATGAAAGTTCCTGGTGGATCATGGCAATCCCCGCATGTTGGGCCTGCCGGGGGATGGTAAAATGCACCTTCGCCCCGCAGAACACGATGGTTCCGGAACTTGCCGGGAATTCGCCGCTTAAAATGTTCATCAGGGTTGATTTACCGGCCCCGTTTTCGCCTACAAGGGCGTGTATTTCTCCCTGAAGGACATCAAAGCTCACCTCGTTAAGGGCCTTCACGCCGGGGAAAATCTTGGATACTTTATCAATGCTACAAATTATGTCGGCCATTTTTTCCTGATTAATTAACCGTGAACCTCTGTCTGCGGGGTTCACGGTTAAACTTTTAATCGTACCTTAGTCCGGGAAATACTGATTCACGTTGGATGGGTCTACTTCGTCCATTTTGGTGAAGGCGTTTCCTGTTTTCTCAGGCTTGCCGGTTACCAGTTGGTTATAGGCAAGGATCACCGGGTCAGACCCTTGGCCAAAGGGGTCCTGGGTCAGCGTAGAATCGATGGCGCCGCTTTTGATATACGGGATCAGTTCGGCGTAGGTGTCGAAACAAACCATGGTGATGTCCCTGGTCTTGGCTAATTCGGTGATAGCCTGGGCTGCGCCATGGCTGCCCCCTGCGCAAAGATAGAGACCTTTCAGATCCGGGTTGGAGGTGATAAAGTCCTTCGCCTGGGTATACGCCTCGTCCGCGCTGTCGTGGTCCTCAACAGCCGGAAGAACGGTGATGCCGGGAACCGCGTCAAAGGCTTTCATGGCGCCCTGGCGGCGGAGTTCGTGGGCGTTCACGCTGAAGAGGCCGGTAATCATTGCCACTTTGCCCTGACCGCCCATCTTCTTGATGAGGGATTCCGCAAGTTTCGTGCCTGCGCCGTAGAGGTCCTGCCCGACAAAGGCTACTTTCTTGCTGGGTATGCCCGTATCGCTGTTGAATGTATAGACGGGGATGCCCGCGGCGGCGGCCCGGTCAATTGCCGGCACGATGGAATCCGCCACCCCTACCGTGGTGATTGCGTCATAGTCCATTGCGATACAGGTGTCAATCATGTCCGAAAAGGTTTGACCGTCAAACTGCGGCGCAAATTTGTAATCAACTTCACACTTATACGTGTCCAGCCCCAAAACGGCTTTGGCGGCATACGCACCGGAAGTTACGTCGTTCCAGAAGGGATTATTCTGGATACAGAGAACCGCGATACGGAAGGTCTTGCCGGTGGTGTTAGAAACCGGTTTGTAACCAAAACTGTCCGCCGTGTAGGTCTTGCCGTCACGTTCCGAAACAGCCGATGTACCGGCAGGCCAAATTTTCCCTCCCGCTTGCGATCCCCCCGCAAAGACCATGCCGCTGCAAAGCGCAAACAACACCACCACACCAAAAATCTTTTTCATAAACTCCTCCTAATAAAATATATTACACAGCGTCGACGACGCTTGATGCCCTATTTATTCCCGCTTCTTTCCCCGTATTATATCTACGGTCATGGCGGCAAGAATGACCGCGCCGATGACTATCGACTGCCAGTAACTCGAAATGCCCAGCAAAATAAACGCGTTACGCAGGATGCCCATAATAGAAGCGCCGATTAAGGCGCCCCACACATGACCTTCGCCGCCCGACATCGCCACGCCGCCGATAACCACCGCCGCAATCACATCCATCTCGTAGCCTATGCCCATTGACTGATCCGCAGTACCAAGGTTACCGGCCACGATGATGCCCACAATTGCGCACAGGGTACTGGTGATCACATATGACAGACACTTGAGATTTTTCGAGTTGACGCCGGACAGGATTGCCGCCCGTTCGTTGTTACCGACGGCGTAAAGCCCCCGCCCCGCCTCGGTATATTTGGCAAATATGCTGAACAGGAAAATCACCAGAAACATAATGATGACCGGGATAGGCACCGGCCCTGCGCGCCCATAACCCAGCCAGGACAGTTCCGACTTGAAGGTGATCGGCATTCCGCCGGTGATGAGCAACATTCCCCCACCCAGTATCTTCATCGCCGCAAGGGTTACGATAAACGGTACAAGCCCCACCCTCGTTACCAGCAATCCGTTAAAAAAACCAATGCCCGCGCCGACTCCCAGCGTAATAAAACCGACCACAAACCAGGGCAATGCGGTATGCAGGCTGAACCACGCAAACACACAGGCGCAAAAGCCCACCGCATAGCCAACCGACAAATCAATACCGCCGGAAATCATGATGAGCGCCATGCCCGCCGTGATGATGCCATAGCGCGAAATCTGGATCAGCACGTTCATTATGTTGTTCATACGCAGGAAGTAGGGGCGGGCATTGGTTTTTTTAACGGATTGCTGGTAACGAGGGTGGGGCTTGTACCGTTTATCGTAACCCTTGCGGCGATGAAGATACTGGGTGGGGGAATGTTGCTCATCACCGGCGGAATGCCGATCACCTTCAAGTCGGAACTGTCCTGGCTGGGTTATGGGCGCGCAGGGCCGGTGCCTATCCCGGTCATCATTATGTTTCTGGTGATTTTCCTGTTCAGCATATTTGCCAAATATACCGAGGCGGGGCGGGGGCTTTACGCCGTCGGTAACAACGAACGGGCGGCAATCCTGTCCGGCGTCAACTCGAAAAATCTCAAGTGTCTGTCATATGTGATCACCAGTACCCTGTGCGCAATTGTGGGCATCATCGTGGCCGGTAACCTTGGTACTGCGGATCAGTCAATGGGCATAGGCTACGAGATGGATGTGATTGCGGCGGTGGTTATCGGCGGCGTGGCGATGTCGGGCGGCGAAGGTCATGTGTGGGGCGCCTTAATCGGCGCTTCTATTATGGGCATCCTGCGTAACGCGTTTATTTTGCTGGGCATTTCGAGTTACTGGCAGTCGATAGTCATCGGCGCGGTCATTCTTGCCGCCATGACCGTAGATATAATACGGGGAAAGAAGCGGGAATAAATAGGGCATCAAGCGTCGTCGACGCTGTGTAATATATTTTATTAGGAGGAGTTTATGAAAAAGATTTTTGGTGTGGTGGTGTTGTTTGCGCTTTGCAGCGGCATGGTCTTTGCGGGGGGATCGCAAGCGGGAGGGAAAATTTGGCCTGCCGGTACATCGGCTGTTTCGGAACGTGACGGCAAGACCTACACGGCGGACAGTTTTGGTTACAAACCGGTTTCTAACACCACCGGCAAGACCTTCCGTATCGCGGTTCTCTGTATCCAGAATAATCCCTTCTGGAACGACGTAACTTCCGGTGCGTATGCCGCCAAAGCCGTTTTGGGGCTGGACACGTATAAGTGTGAAGTTGATTACAAATTTGCGCCGCAGTTTGACGGTCAAACCTTTTCGGACATGATTGACACCTGTATCGCAATGGACTATGACGCAATCACCACGGTAGGGGTGGCGGATTCCATCGTGCCGGCAATTGACCGGGCCGCCGCCGCGGGCATCCCCGTCTATACATTCAACAGCGATACGGGCATACCCAGCAAGAAAGTAGCCTTTGTCGGGCAGGACCTCTACGGCGCAGGCACGAAACTTGCGGAATCCCTCATCAAGAAGATGGGCGGTCAGGGCAAAGTGGCAATGATTACCGGCCTCTTCAGCGTGAACGCCCACGAACTCCGCCGCCAGGGCGCCATGAAAGCCTTTGACGCGGTTCCCGGCATCACCGTTCTTCCGGCTGTTGAGGACCACGACAGCGCGGACGAGGCGTATACCCAGGCGAAGGACTTTATCACCTCCAACCCGGATCTGAAAGGTCTCTATCTTTGCGCAGGGGGCAGCCATGGCGCAGCCCAGGCTATCACCGAATTAGCCAAGACCAGGGACATCACCATGGTTTGTTTCGACACCTACGCCGAACTGATCCCGTATATCAAAAGCGGCGCCATCGATTCTACGCTGACCCAGGACCCCTTTGGCCAAGGGTCTGACCCGGTGATCCTTGCCTATAACCAACTGGTAACCGGCAAGCCTGAGAAAACAGGAAACGCCTTCACCAAAATGGACGAAGTAGACCCATCCAACGTGAATCAGTATTTCCCGGACTAAGGTACGATTAAAAGTTTAACCGTGAACCCCGCAGACAGAGGTTCACGGTTAATTAATCAGGAAAAAATGGCCGACATAATTTGTAGCATTGATAAAGTATCCAAGATTTTCCCCGGCGTGAAGGCCCTTAACGAGGTGAGCTTTGATGTCCTTCAGGGAGAAATACACGCCCTTGTAGGCGAAAACGGGGCCGGTAAATCAACCCTGATGAACATTTTAAGCGGCGAATTCCCGGCAAGTTCCGGAACCATCGTGTTCTGCGGGGCGAAGGTGCATTTTACCATCCCCCGGCAGGCCCAACATGCGGGGATTGCCATGATCCACCAGGAACTTTCATTGTCCCCGGCTCTTTCTATTGCTGAAAATATATTTCAGGGGCAACTGCCAAAAAATTCTCTGGGTTTTGTGGATTACAAAAAAATGTTTAAAGATGCCAGAAGGTATATGGAAGAAGTGGGCCTGCATGCTCTTAACGAAGAAACCCTGATACGGAATATTAATGTTTCGCAGCAGCAGCAGGTCGAAATAGCAAAGGCGCTTGTCCGCAACGCAAAGCTGTTGATTCTGGACGAACCAACATCCGCATTAACCACCACTGAAGCGGAAAAATTAATGGGAATAATGAGGGATTTAAAAAGCAGGGGAATAACCATGCTGTACATATCCCATAAACTGGGCGAAATAATGGAAATAAGCGACCGGGTAACGGTGCTGCGGGACGGCTGCTTTATACAAACGCTCAACACAAAAGAAACCAACGTCACCCAGCTTATATCCCTGATGGTAGGACGGGACTACAATAAAGCCGATATGCGTTCCAGGTTTAAAACCGATTATACTAACGCCGAGCCGGTACTTGAAGTTGCCAATCTTACCGTCAACAGGAAAATAAAAAATGTCAATTTTAAACTGTACCGGGGTGAGGTACTCGGCCTTACCGGGCTTGTCGGGGCGGGAAGAAGTGAAGTTTTGCAGGCCGTGTTCGGCGCCGACCGGCATGACAGCCTTGAAATAAAGGTCAACGGCAAAAAATGTATGGTCAAAAATTGTACCGGCGCTATAAGGCAGGGCATCGGGCTTGTGGCGGAAGGGCGCAAGCAGCAGGGACTCTTTCTTAAACAATCGGTGGCCGAGAATATGTCCTTAGTAAACCTGTGGAACATGAAAAATTGGCTGCGCCTTATCAGCCCGGCCAGGGAAAACCGGATCGTTGGGGAATACATAAACAAATTACAGGTTAAAACACCCGGCGCCGATCAAATTATCTCAAACCTTTCCGGCGGAAATCAGCAAAAGGCCATTATCGCGCGCTGGCTTATGAATAACCCGGAGATCCTTTTCCTTGATGAGCCCACCCAGGGAATTGACGTGGGCGTTAAAAAAGATATTTATGATATTATAGATACGCTTGTTTCCCAGGGTGTCAGCATACTGTTCGTGTCAAGCGATATGCAGGAAATACTGAGCCTCTGCGACCGCATCATCGTTATGTACGAAGGTGAAATCACCGGCGAACTGCTGCACGGCGAAGCGACTCAGGATAAGATAATGACCCTGGCTTCGAATCAATAATCCCGCGCAATAACCTTTCCCCGCTGTCCCGTAAGCTCCAGGTAGGCCAAATCCGCCAGGCCGAAGTTTGCGTTCTCCGTATAGGTCTTGGCGTATTCGTCGTAGAGCATATCCTCGTACATCTTCCCCGCAAAGCTGTCGTCAATCAGGCCGGTTTTCTGGACCGTGCCCCGCATGCCGGAGATGAGGGTCTTGGTCAGGAAGGTTTCCAGTGCCAGGCACTGTTCGTAGAGTTTATCGGTTTTGTCGATGACGGGGACATTGTCCCTTGACTTGCGGTTTGTGGCGGGGATTATTTCAGTTTTGCTGTCGGTGCGGTTTTTTGCGGGTTCTGCGGTTTCAACTCCGTCCCCGTCTGTATCGACGGGCAGGTCGGGGATAGCGTTCAAAATCTTGTCCATCTTGGCTTTTTCCAACATGTCCGCAAAGCCGGTGTTTCCCCCAAGCCCTGCCCCTGCCGGAGATTTAGCGGCAAATGCCGACAGGGATCCTGCGGACTGCGTCCGTCCAGCCAACCCCGCGAAGGGCGAAGCGAACCGGGCGTCATTCAGGTACTGTGTTCCAAGGGCGCTTATGTCCATCTATAGCCTCCATATAAGAAATTTTAACCACGAAAGACACGAAAAGCACAAAAATAGTAATAGAAAGTTCGTACTGTTCGTGTGGTTCGTGGCAGGTATCTTTTTCTCATTCCTTACCGTTTCAGACTCGTGGCGGTGCCAAGCATGTTGTCGCTGGTCTGGATGGTCTTGGAGTTGAACTCGTAGGCGCGTTGGGCCACGATGAGGTCAACCATTTCCTTTACCACCGATACGTTGGACATTTCCAGGAACTTGTGGACCAGTTTGCCCATGCCCTCATAGCCGGGCTGGCCGGGGATGGGTTCCCCCGAGGCCTGGGTTATCTTGAAAAGGTTTTCACCCACCGAGGTGAGGCCCACGGGGTTGGGGAAACGGTAGAGTTCCAGTTGCCCCACCTGAACCGTATCGTCGCCGGATTCGGGGGTCTTAACTTCCACCCGGCCGTCCTGGGAGACCGTGATGGTCTGGGGGAGGAAGCCCTCGGGCATCACGATGTCCGGGAGGACCCAGTAGCCGTTGGAGGTAACCAGCCGGCCGTTCTCGTCCACCTTGAAAGCGCCGTCACGGGTGTAGCCGTAGGTGCCGTCGTACATCTGGATGCGGAAGAAACCTTCGCCGTTGATGGCGATATCGTAGACATTCTCCGTGTTTTGGAGGGAACCCTGGCTGAACATCCGTTGGGTGGCGGCGAGCTTGACCCCGTGGCCCATCTGGACGCCGACCGGCACCACCGTGTCCTCCGTGGCGGGGGTGCCCGCAACCCGGGTGGTCTGGTAGAGGAGGTCCTCAAAATCAGAGCGCACCTTCTTGAAGCCCGAGGTGTTTACGTTTGCCAAGTTGTTAGAAATCGTATCAATATTGGCCTGCTGGCCTATCATGCCGGCCGCGCCGGTCCATAAACTCCGTACCATCTGTTACCTACCTTTGGACCTATGTCCGCTTTTTAACCGAATCGTGCCGTTTGTGTTAATAAGGTGCCGAGCATGGAATCTTCGCTCTGTATCACCTTCTGGTTCGCCTCATAAGCGCGGTTTACTTCTATCATCTGGACCATTTCCAGGACCGGGTCCACGTTGGAGGTTTCCACAAAGCCCTGCACTACCCGCGGGCTTTGGCCCCGTTCCATGATTTGAGCTTCCCCCGAGGTGTCGGTGGCGCGGTA
>BNUY01000114.1 GCA_025997715.1 Spirochaetia bacterium | reverse complement strand
TGAAAATGACCACTGTATCATCCTGAATAAACCCGCCGGTCTTGCGGTGCAGGGCGGGGAAGGGATAGGGGTGTCCCTGGATTCCCTCCTTGCCGCCGAATATGTTAAGCGGCCCCTGCTGGTGCATCGCCTGGACAGGGACACCTCGGGGGTCATCCTGGTCGCCAAAAGCAAAGAGGCGGCGGCGCTGTTTTCGGGTATTTTTGCCCGCCGGGAAGTCCAAAAACAATACCTGGCGATCTGTGCGGGCCGTCCCGAACCGGCTTCCGGAACCATCGAAACGGCGCTTGAGGTCCGGGGATCCCGGAAAGCGGCTCAGAGGGCGGTTACCTTCTATAAATGTCTAAGCGCCGGGGAATTTTCCCTCCTGGAACTGGAACTGGGTACCGGCCGTATGCACCAGATCCGCCGCCATCTGGCCTCTATCGGCAACCCCATCCTGGGGGACGACAAGTACGGCGACTTCCCCCTGAACAAACGGCTTCACAAAGAACAGGGCTTGCGGCGGCTGCTCCTTCATGCCAGCCGGCTGGTTATACCGGAAGGGCTCTGCGGGTTTACGCTGGATGTCGGCGCGCCCTTGCCGGAGTACTTTGAGGCGTTTCTCGTTTATCGTGCTTGACATTATTCAAGGACACAATTATGATTAAAACGTATCGCATTGACTGTTAATACATACATTTTGAGGGTAAAATATGACTACAACGCGCATTCAGAAACTGGAGGGACTTTTTAAAGCAGATGGGCCAATTCTCAGGTCGGCTAACCTGCGGTCGGCTAAGTTTTGCAGTAAGGATATAGCCGAACTGATTAAAAAAGGGCAGATTTCACAAGTCCGGAGAGGTTATTACGCTTGGGGTCCACTTACGGAAACCCTAAACGATATGGAGGTCGTTGCCTCCCTCATTCCCGAAGGTATCCTCTCATACTTTTCAGCCGCTCAATACCATGACCTGACTACGGTAATCCCGGGGTCCATCGAAATCACCCTGCCGTCATCCATGCGGACACCGGCGCTGCCGGGCAATCTACATGTTGCCGTCCATAAATCCGCTAATCATATCTATCCGATAGGAATTGAAACCGTTCAGGTCGATAATCATACCCTAAAGGTATATGACCGGGAACGTACCGTATGCGATTTTATCCGGAATCGGCTGAAAATCGGGAAGGATGTTGCCCTGGAAGTACTGAAAAATTATATGGACGGGAAGAAAAACCTGCAAAAGCTCTATGAATATGCCAAACTACTCCAGATAGAAGGGGTAATAAACCCATACGTCGAGGTGCTGGTTTGACCGTAGCTAGTGTCAAGGCGAAGCTTAAAAAGGTAGCTGATACGGAAGGCAAGGATTTTAACTTTATCCTGATGCATTACTTTATAGAACGTCTTCTTTACCGGCTCTCTGTATCACCCTATGCCGGAAACTTCGTCCTAAAGGGCGGGTTGCTCCTTTATACTGTGCTGGAACAACGGGCAAGGGCAACACGGGATATCGACCTCTTGGCCTATCATTTACAGAACCTCCCGGACGAAATGGTCAGGATATTCAGGGAAATCGCCATGATACCCGGTGATGACGCTGTATCTTTCGATACGGAAGCCATTTCCGTTGAACGGATTAAGGAAGATGCCGACTATCAGGGAATCCGTATAAAGCTGACCGGGTTCCTCGACCGGAGCCGTCATATCTTGCAGTTTGACATTGGGTTTGGGGACGTTATTATCCCCAAACCTGTTGATATGACCTACCCAACACTTTTGAACATGGAACCGCCCCACCTTAAAGCCTATACTCTTGAATCGGTGATAGCCGAAAAGTTTCAGGCTGGCGTTTATCTTGCGGAAGCCAATAGCCGGATGAAGGACTTTTACGACATCCACGAACTTTGTGCCACCTTCGATTTTGAAGGTTCCACATTGTATGAAGCCATCACCCAGACCTTTGAGTGCCGGAAAACCGAGATGCCGGAAGTGCCGACCATATTCAAAGATACCTTCCCACTATTGGGTGATAAGCAAACCCAGTGGACGGCTTTTCAGCGGCGCTTAGGCGTTACCTTGGACAAGGACTTCCCGACTGTTATGACGGCCATTAAGGGCTTCCTTCTGCCTGTTTATGGTTCCCTTTATCGAAAGGAACCGTTTTCGGGGCATTGGGATAGAGCGGTTCAGGCTTGGAAGGGCTCTGTGCCGGAGTACTTTGGGGCGTTTCTGGATGCCGAGCTTACCCCTTCAACCGAGGGTGATTTCTATGATGTTAAAACCGGCATGATAACACGGGGGACTTATATAAAAAACAAAAAACCGCTCTGGGAAATTCCTCAAAACGGTTAAACATCTGGCATTGTCGAGGCGCCGACTCGACCGCGTTAAAAACGCCCCCTGCGCATTTTCGGTATGCCAGATAATATAAAGTATATCATGTTTTTGTCAAAAATCAAGCGGTTCTCTGAATACCCCACTAGACACGGTGCGATATTTTTAGTATAGTCAAAATGTTCAAGTATCCTGGCGCCGTACCCAAGCGGTAAGGGAGCGGTCTGCAAAACCGTTATACAAGGGTTCGATTCCCTTCGGCGCCTGTAGTTATTTAGAACTCAATGCCATTTTTTTTGGCAACAGACTTCATTATGGTCTCTATTCTTATAAGCCGTTCGGGACATCTTTCATTGTTTCAAGGATAGTTAAGACTTTTGTCATATCTTTGCCGATAGATTCGAGCTTTGAGTCTGTTTCCCTTTTATTTTCACGCAATATAGACACCTTATACCCGCTTACCCTCAATGACCTTGGCATAAATTATCTCTTCAAGGTTACGCCGACTATCAATTACCGACAGTATCCAGATATCGGAATTACTTATTTTGTAATATATGTTCCAGGGTTTTTCACTGATTTGCCGGACCCCATCTATGCCGATACTGGCAAGCTGCGGAACCGTCCTGCCGGAACCAGGATAATCAACAAGCGGTTCTGCCCGTGCCCGTATCCTTTCATAGATACTGGCTGCCCTCATGGGACCACTATGTTTTTTAATGTAGGTAACTATATCCAGTACATCCGCCTAGGCCGGAGCCATGCTATTGGGACTCAAGAACGGCGGCGACTTTCTTATCAAGTTCTTCTGTGGTAGAAAAGCGGCCATTCCGGATGTCATCTTCTCCCAAAGAAAGGAGCTTCAGAAGGTTTATCGTATCCACCATGTTTTGATACTGCTGGACGTCAAGAAGGACAATTTTAGCCTCTCCCTCCTGTGTTACGATCATTGGACTTCCGGTATCGGTGACTTGGCTAAGAACCTCATCAGGATGGGAAACAATATAAGACAGCGGCTTAATATTCTCTTTTAGGTTAATCATGGCTGGCCCCCTCTCTGTATAAGCATGGCTTATCAAGGGCTAAAAAACAAGGGGCTTTGTTGGCAAAGCCGGGAGGGGAGGGGCATGCCGGGCGCTCATGCTAGCCGGGGAGTCTGCTCTGGGAGCCCGGCCCCAGGGGGCCTGAATAGGTCTCCCGACGCAGGGAAACCGGATGCATTCGGCCCGACACGCCCCTCCCCTCCCGCTGCGCCGCCACTATATCGCCGAACTGAGTGGGGTGGGGAAGCCATGCGGAAAGCCGGGAAGAAAGGGGTATGCCGAGCGCCGACCGGATGCTAAGGGAAAAGGCTGAAATAATTACGCAACCTTACAGAGGGTGAAAATTGTATCTGCATTGAACCGATGTCGGCAGGACAGGATGGTAATAAGGGATCGGGAAATGTAAAATTCCCCGGATCGTTTGATAATCCAAAGATGTATCTCTCCAACACTCCCCAGATGATTGAAGTATACCGAATATTCCTGATCATTCGGATGAGAGTTTTTCCATGATGCCCTTGAAATGACATTTTGGTCGCAGAGCTGGCCTATAACACATTCGGCATCTAGAAGATCTTCTGTCATGCGGCAGCCTTTATCTCGGTATAGGTAAGGGTAGAGGGAGTCAGGGAAAGTATTCTGTCAATCTCCGCTACAACTCGTTCGGCATTGTCTTTGGCGATTTCCCGGATAAAGTTTTTTGTTTCTTCGGAAAGCATCGCCTTAATCGCCCGCACCAAGCGGCTGTCCATCTCGTGGCTTAAATCCCGCCCCTCACGGGCAAGGGTGAATTCGATTTTCCGGTAATTCCGCCAGAAGCCGTCCATAACGTGATCGTCCACGGTACGGATAAACCGATCAAAGCCCTCTCCTTTCATAACAGCCAGGATGTGGGAGTGGGTCTGCTTAACCAGGCTTGTAATAGCCCCGTCCTGGGTTTCAGACCATGAAACCAGGCCAAATTCAAGTAGGGTGGCTTCAAAATTTCCTGGGGTGGTTTTATCTACCATGAAGTGAAGATGAGGGATATTCCAGTCGGCGTTTGAGTCAAAGACCATTTTCCCAATACCAACAAAATTTTTACCGTTTACTTGAACAGAAATTGATTCATTGCCCATGCTTCTCCCCTTAGCGCCCTGATCCCCCAGGACGCTATTCTTTATACTTCCAGTATTCTCTATTAAACCAATTTTGGCAAGCCGGGAGGCTTTGTTGGCAAAGCCGGGTGGAAGGGGACATGCCGGGCGCTCATGCGGTTGGGGTCAGACCAAAGGTCTGCATCCACTCCGGGAGCCCGGCCCCAGGGGGCCCGAATAGGTCTCCCTACGCGGGGAAACCCAAATGCATTCGACCCGTCACGCTCCCTTCCACCCGCTGCGCCGCCATTATATCGCCGAAAGGTCCTCGGCCTAATATGCCCGCACAAAACTGGTGTCCGCCTCAATGGTGTCGCCTTTTTGCTTTAGCATACCGATGCCCAGTTCCTTTGCTTTTGCATAAACATAGTCATTGAAAGACAAGCTGGCAATGCCAAGGTAAACCTTGTGGCCGGCATAATAGGGGAACAGCGTACGGAAATTCGACGCCTTGTTCTTCACCATTTTTTCCAGGTCCTCCGTTTTCGCCTTATATTTCACTTCTATGAGTGCCACGGAATTTCCGTTGTACATCACAATGTCGAACTCGTCTTTTATAGCCCCCTGCTTGCTTTTCATGTTTGTTTCAAGCTCGTCAAACTGCAAGCCGGCAAACATCTTTTTTTCACGCAGGGCATTGGCAAAGTAGTCCTCCGCAAAGGCCCCATTGCTATTTCCCATACCGCCGAGCTGCTCGGAGATTTCCTTGATCCGTTTGCCGGTTATCTCCAGTTGCCGATCCACCGCTTTCCGGCTATTTCCCATACCGCCGAGCTGTTCGGTCACCTCCTTGATCCGTTTATCAGTCTCCTTCCCTAACTTCTCTAATACCCGGCCTGTCTCTTCCTGTTTTCGGCCGATATCCTGGAACATTGCCCGGATCTGCTCAAAGGTCATGGGCTCTTCTTTTGACGTTGTGATCATCTGGTAACCTCTTGTATGCAGTATATGTGGAAATCGCCTTTATAGCAAAGGCTTTGTTGGCAAAGCCGGGTGGAAGGGGACATGCCGGGCGCTCATGCTGTTGGGGGAATCCACTCCGGGAGCCCGGCCCCAGGGGGCCCGAATAGGTCTCCCTACGCGGGGAAACCCAAATGCATTCGACCCGACACGCCCCCTTCCACCCGCTGCGCCGCCACTATATCGCCGAACTGCGTGGGGGAATAATCCTGCGCGCAAGCGGTAAAGCCATGTTGGCAAAGCCGGGTGGAAGGGGGCATGTCGGGCGCTCATGCTGTTGGGGGAATCCACTCCGGGAGCCCGGCCCCAGGGGGCCCGAATAGGTCTCCCTACGCGGGGAAACCCAAATGCATTCGACCCGTCACGCCCCCTTCCACCCGCTGCGCCGCCATTATATCGCCGAACTGAGTGGGGAATAATCCTGCGCGCAAGCGGTAAAGCCATGCACATCCCGTTGTATCTCTTCTATATTCTTCTTCCCCCCGCAAAATCCCGCGCGCAAAGGGGGAAGCCATGCACCTCTCCCTAAAGGTGGAACCACGCAGCCGCGATAGAATTGTGGGTGGCCGTAGGGAGAGATGGGGAGGGGCCTCCGGAGGGGCCCCATCTCTCCCTACGGTCAGGACCCACCATCAAACCCCTCTTGCGTGCTTCCGGAGACCAAGCAAAAGGTGCATGGCTTCCCCCCATGGCTTCCCCCCCAGTATGACAAATTTCCTCTTAATGTCGAAAAAAAGTGGTTTTTTTTATTTTTGTTAGCGCCGCTTCCCGGTGATTGTTTGCTAATTCATTATAGTATAAAGAATTAAGTGATTCTTGGAAAAAATAAAAAAAAACCGAAAAATAGGCGAAAACTTGACATTTCTCCTAAGGTGCCGATATACTCTATAGTAAGAATAAAGAGACAGGGTATTCGTAGAATATTCGCTCTTATCAAGTCCAGGAGGTTTTTTTCAGATGAAGAAAATGTTAATTGTTTTATTGGCCCTCGCGGTAGTGGGGGGAGTGTTCGCGGTAGACCTGCCGGGTGATTTCAAGATCACCGGCGAGGTCAAGACCGGTGTCGGTATCTTCGGGCAGGCTGACGGTGATGACGATACCGACGATATTTATGCGCATGCATGGAATGATGATGCCGAGCTTCCGTTACGGACGCGGCTGGATTTTATCTGGGAAGGTGAATACGGCGGTACCAAAGCCCGGCTTGAGGGTGTTCCTATGAGTACGGGAGGAGAAACCACCGGATTTTATCCCAATCTGACAATAGCTTACGGCTGGGCTAATCTGCTCAACAAAAAAGTTGCAATCTATGGCGGTCACGGTGTTGACGGCAACTTCGGTAGCCTTGGTACTTTCGGTGTTATTGATGAAAGCATTGATGGCGGCGATTCGATCCGGGTAGAGGTACGGCCGATTGAAGGTCTGAGCATTTACTATGGCCTCCCGGCTCCGATTAATGAAAGGGGGTCATTGAAGACAGTTTTTGGCAGTTCACGGTTTGGCGCGAAGTATGCAACCGAGAAGTTTAGCGTTGTTGCCTCTTTCCGGCTGCATCCCGAACTGCATAAAGATGACACGGTTTTCGATGTTGACAACCCGGCCTACACTGAAGATGGACTAAATGGGCCCAAGGTTATAGACAGATATCCGTTACCTGCTGATCAAAAAGATGGCGCATTCGAAGCGTTGTTTGGGATAGAAGTTCCCGCCTTGGGGCCCGTGGGACTTAATATCACCGGCTCATTCCTGAGTGGAGACTATGGTTATTTCCGCGTTGCTCCGAAAGTGCAGTTTGTGCAGGATAAGCTTACTGTATATGGTCTGGTTGACCTGAACTTTGCCCTCACCGACAAAGGGGTGGAAACAGGTCATTTTTATAAAGGTCAAGTCGAGGCAGCTGGCGATGCCGACATCGGCTTTGAGCTTGGCGCCGGGTACAAGGTTACCGAGCTTATTAAGCCGGGCCTCGCCCTCGGTTCAGACAACCTCGGGTACATGGCGGGCAACGGCCTCTGGATCAAGCCGTACGTTGAATTTGCCTTCGGCCCGAATACCAGCATTACGCTCTTCGACAAGATTGGTAAAATTGGTGCCGAAAGTTGGAAAAATGCTGCTGGTGATGATGTCAGCCCTGTTACTAACCAGTTCCAGATTGAAATGGTCTGGAAGTTCTAATCTAGCGTAGCAGCACAAACGCTGCGCAGCTTGTAACAAGCCGTCTTGGGGTAATGCCTGGGGCGGCTTGTTTTTATGCGTGACTTTACCCCATTTTTGTAGTATAATTCAGGGTAGTAAGAAGGAACCGGTGGAAAAAGTTGTAGAAAAGCTTGATGCTATAAACAAGACACTTGAAGGTATTCTTGCCGTGATGAAGAAGCCGGAAAGTAAATTTGAAAAGATTTTAGAATATGGCGGCGCCGGGGTCAGTATCCTTGGCCTTCTGAGTATCATTGATATAATCAGAAGATGGATAATAGGAGGCTAGTATGTTTTTTCAGATAATCGTTTCTATTGCGTTAATAATTATTGGCGTTACCATGTTTCTCTTGGGCCGTTACCTGCGGAAAAGCCATCAGTAGATACGGGAAATGGTGACAAAGCTTGTTTATATAGAAATAGGCCGTCTTGGGGTAATGCCTGGGGCGGCTTGTTTTTTGGGGTACTCCTTTGTATGTACGCTTGCTTTTCATGGACCTCTATCGTATACTTAAGGAAATAGGAGTACTGGCATGCCTGAGAAAATAGAAATTGACCTGTACCAGTTCATTACCAGGGAATTGGAAAAACTGGAAGCAAGAATAGACAGACGTTTTGATGAGCAGAGATCTCAGATGGTTGAGCAGAACGCACAGACGAACGCACAGATGAACGAACGGTTTAAGGAACTGAAGGAAGAGGTCCGCTGGCCCCGGCGTATTGCCATAGCCGGAGTAATCACCACGGTAATGGCCGTGGGCTTTGCAATAATCGGGTTTAAAAGCTAGGCTTAGAACCAAAATGCCGCTTGTTTAGTATAGAAATAGGCCGTATACTTAAGGAAATGGGAGTACCGCTATGCCTGAGAAAATAGAGATTGACCTGTACCAGTTCATTACAAGGGAATTGGAAAAACTGGAAGCAAGAATGGACAGACGTTTTGATGAGCAGAACTCACAGTTTAAGGAACTGAAAGAAGAGATCCGCTGGCCCCGGCGTATTGCCATTGCCGGAGTAATCACCACCGTACTAGCCGTGGGCTTTGCAATAATCGGGTTTAAAAGCTAGGCTTAGAGCCAAAACGGTAACCGGCTTTTCCTGCGGGGGGCCGGTTTTTTGTACATGTCGCTTGTTTAGTATAGAAATAGGCCGTATACTTAAGGAAATGGGAGTACCGCTTTGCCTGAAAAAATAGAAATTGACCTGTACCAGTTCATTAGAAGTGAACTCGGCGGCCTTAGAATTGAGCTCGGCGGTCTTGAGTCCCGGCTCGAAAAGCGTCTTAACGAGTCTGAAGCCAGAACGGATAAACGCTTTGAGGAATCTGAGGCAAGAGCAGATAGACGCTTTGCTGAATTTGAAACCAGAACGGATAAACGTTTTGATGAGCAGAAATCTCAGATGAACGAACAGTTTAAGGAACTGAAGGAAGAGGTCCGCTGGCCCCGGCGTATTGCCATAGCGGGGGTAATTACCACGGTACTCGCCGTGGGCTTTGCAATAATCGGCTTTAAAAGCTAGGCTTAGAACCAAAACGGTAACCGGCTATTCCTGCGGGGGGCCGGTTTTTTGTACATGCCGCTTGTTTAGTATAGAAATAGGCCGTATACTTAAGGAAATGGGAGATGCTATGCCTGAGAATTTTGAAGTAGGTTTTTATGAGTTTATCCATAACGAGCTGAGCAGCCTCGAATCCAGAATAGATAGACGGTTTGCTGAATTTGAAACCCGAACGGACAGGCGTTTTGATGAGCAGAAAGCTCAGATGAACGAACAGTTTAAGGAACTGAAAGATGAAGTCCGTTGGCCCCGGCGTATTGCCATAGCGGGAGTAATCACCACCGTAATGGCCGTGGGCTTTGCAATAATCGGGTTTAAAAGCTAGGCTATTTAGAGTCCATCCCTAAAGTCACTTAAAAACATCAGCAACAAAAAACTTTGATTAAAACACATCTCAAACCGCTATAAAATGCATCGTTATCGGTATTTCATTTTAGAATGTTGCATAAAAAGGCAAAAAAAAGTTGGTTTGCCCGAAATTTTATCTGAAACAGGAGTGGAATGGGCACAATACGACCGTAACTGCTCAAATTATGCGATATTGGTGTTTTCCCGGGGGGGGGCACTGTCAACAGGATAAGGCTCAGCAGTTGGATTTGCGGTTGTGTTTGAGTAATCCTGCGTATTCCGGCGGACTTGAACGCTAATTCCGAAAACACTTGAACAAGAAACCGAAACACTTGAACATCGGATCGACGATCCCAGACCACTCCGTAAGAAGATTATAACACAGGCCGGTAAAAATGCGCAAGCATATTTACCGGCCTGGAAAATAGTATGCGCCGAAGGTGCAGGGTGAATAGGGTGCTAATCGGCGTCCCGTTCGGCGAGGATCTTTCTCATGGACTCCCCGGAGATATTGAATTTCTGGGCGTTGTGAACCACCCGGTCCAGGATGGCGTCAGCCAGGGTGGGGTCCGGGAAGAGGTCATGCCAGGAGGAACAGGGAAGCTGCCCGGTAATAATTGTTGAGGCCGTGCCGTAACGCCGTTCAAAGAGCTCCATGATCTCATGGCTCTCCTCAAGGGTGAACTTCCTGATACCCCAATCATCCAGGATGAGGCGAACCTTTGGTTCGATGAAACTGTGGCAAGCCGGTTACGGAATAAGGTGAAGCGCCCCTCCATCTGCGCATCGGAAAGCTGTACGAAGAAGTCAGGGATCCTGATATAGGTAACCGGGATTCCCTGGAAACAAGCCGAACGGCCG
>BNUY01000113.1 GCA_025997715.1 Spirochaetia bacterium | reverse complement strand
CCCCCCTTTTTCCCAAGCGCCTGTCTTTAAACCGGTTGCTCCCATCTATCGTGACCATTTGTTCTCCCTCCCAAGGATTTCCCTTATTATACCATACGTTTCTGAACTTGTGTATAAACGTTAGCCCAAAGGGTCCCCCCATTCTTTTCCTGCTGCCACCCCCAATAACCCTTGGCGGCGGCATATTCTTTTCTGACTGGATCGCATAGGGGAGGGTGGCAATATTATTACTGGGGTGTGTGCTATACTGAGTATAAAGAAGGGAAGAGGAGAATTGATGAAATTTACGGAACTTGGGATAATTGAGCCGATTTTGAAAGCGATAGCGGATAAGGGATACGAGATGCCGTCGCCTATTCAAATAGAGGCTATCCCCCTATTGATAGCAGGCCGCGATTTGTTGGGCTGCGCGCAGACCGGAACCGGAAAAACCGCGGCCTTTGCAATTCCCATTCTGCAGAAACTTTATCAGCAAAGGCACGGCAAAAAAGCCGATAAACCTAAGGCATTGATTTTGACTCCTACCAGGGAGCTTGCCCTGCAGATTTTTGAGAGTTTCAAAGCATACGGGCGGTATACCGGACTAAAGGCGGCCTCTGTTTTCGGAGGGGTGTCACAAAAGCGTCAGGTCGCCGAGCTTGCGTCGGGCATCGATGTTTTAGTGGCTACACCCGGGAGGCTACTCGATCTGGTCAATCAAAAGCTCTGCGAGTTGACGAACATATCGATCCTGGTATTGGATGAAGCCGACAGAATGTTGGATATGGGGTTCATTAATGATATGAAAAAGATCATCGCAAAACTGCCCTCTAAAAGACAGACTTTGCTGTTTTCCGCAACTATCCCCAAAGAGATAGCCGCGCTTTCCTCATCCATTTTGCGTAACCACGCAACGGTGGCGGTCACCCCTGTTTCCTCCACCGTCGATTCGATCGACCAGTATGTCTATTTTGTTGACAAGGCTAACAAAGGCCGCCTGCTCGTCGATTTGCTTAATGACAGGAAATTGGTGTCGGTCCTGATTTTTTCGAAAACGAAACATGGCGCGGACAAAATAAAAAAGATATTGGAACAATCGGGCAAGTCGGTCAAGGCTATTCATGGGAACAAATCGCAAAATGCACGCCAAGGCGCGTTGAACGATTTCAAGTCCGGCAAGATTCAAGCCCTGGTAGCGACCGATATTGCGGCGCGTGGCATTGATATCGACCAGCTTTCGCACGTGATAAATTTTGACCTGCCAAACATCCCGGAGACTTATGTGCATAGAATCGGACGAACCGGCCGCGCCGGAGCCGCCGGGATAGCGATTTCTTTTTGCGACTATGATGAACAACCATATTTAAAGGATATCCAAAAGCTCATCAAGGTAACTCCAAAGACTGTCGAGAATCACCCGTATCCAATGAAGCTATCCGCCGCACAGCATTGCTCCGCCAAGCGCAAAATTGCCTTCCAAAAAGAAGGTAAAAACAGGTACTAAAGCCTGACTTTATATAGATGCACACTGATGGCGCCGACACCCCGGTATACCGGGACTTTCAGTTTATTAAAATTGCCGGGGATTCCCCTGCCGCCGTAATTGCTCAAGGCAATATTCTCCAGCGGCATACCAAAGGCGCCGAAATCCAGATGGCCGTTCCCGTTCGCGTCCTGATGGCCTGACACGACGCACTCCCCTTCGGGTATGAGCATTTCTACGCGGACGGTTTCCGCCGTTGACTCAATCCACGCCCACTGGTCGATAGGGCCGTTCCCGTTCCGGTATGAATCGGCGCTGTAATATATGGCCACAAACACTCTGCCTCCGTTGGGTATGACGCCCTGAAATTCTATCGTCACCGGAATATCATCGGCATTGATTGTTGCAGCCGTTAGCATCAGGAACGTGATCCAAAAAACAAAGGGCTTACACTTCATAATAGCTTTATACGCTGTTTTTGCTGTCTGGTCAAGGATCTGGTTAAAACAGTTAAACGAAATTTTTTTTGTCCAAGACGGGGGGAGCGCCCTCCATGGCGCAAGAGATTTCTGACTTTTTTAATAATAATTATGCAAAGCGGCCATGCCCTGCAAGTGGAATCCGGTGAGATTCCAGGGGGTCCGTCAAAGGTCCGGAGGTTTTTCTGTACCGCTCTGTTAAAGGGAGTGTTGCGCAAAGGGGCCAGGAGGCCTTTACGCACAATGAAGGGGTCTACCGGGCGGCATTAAGCCGGACGCGTCTGCGAAGTAACTTTTCTTCTATTAATGAAGTATCTCATAGATTGCGGACAGATAGCGGCCGCACCAAATTCCGTTGCGATTCCAATCTCAATACCGTCTGGACATGATTTTTACCAGAGCATTTACGGCTTCTAAATCATTTTGGTCAAACCGGATAACTGCTTCGATTATTTCTTCGAGGGGGAGATTTGAGGAATAGCCGGGGCTATCCCTGCCGGTAAGGAGATATTCAACGGATACCCCCAGGGCGCAGGCGATTTGGTACGCTTCATCGGCCCGGGGAATGATAGTACGGTTTTTCCAGGAAGAAAAGGTACCCTTGGGAATGCCCGTTTTACGGTAGAGCCATTCAAAACTGGTTTTTTGCCGATCCACTTCCCTTTTGACTGTTTCCCAGAAAAAGCCTGCATTCATTTTACCATTTTATGATAGTTCAGTTCGCATTTGAATGATTTTCTATTGACAAATGTTTGCAAATGAGTGATAATACACTTGATATTTTGATTTTGCATACTTATTTATGATGGTTTAATATCCGTGAAAATGGATAAGTGTATGAAATATTATACACTTATCTCTGAATTTATGGGATATTTAACCGGGCTAAGGGGCCGCATGGGTAGGTTCCTTGAATACTGTATTTGGAGGTTTTTACGGGCAGAAACGGGGATTGGAAATTATCTGTTCCCAAGATTGCGGACTTTCCGAAACAGGTTGCCCTTGAGGTGGGGTTGTTTAATGAGCAGGGAAAAACCCTGGGCCGCCGGCAGATTACCCTGACAGGACAGACGGAAATGGTGTTCCCCGGAGTGAATGCCGATGATATTGAAGGAACCTTAACCACCAGGATTATCAGTATTGATGGTATTGAAGGGGAAACCGCTGCGGAAAACGGGTATATCACGATTTATACGGCCGCATCTTACCGGGAGTATATCAGGAATTTACCTCCCATAGTGCCGGACCGTGATATTATTACGTACCGATCCTGGGTAACGGTGAAAAACTGGGCGGAGCAGCATGGGTATAAATTCAGTGGCAGAGAAGAACCTGAAAACGGGGAAAAGCTTTTAGGCATTAATCTTGCTGAAGATGTTCCGGCCACCGGCATAAGCCTCAATGACGCCTATGTCTGGTGCAACGCTTTTAATGAGTATACGGGGACAAAGGGACATTACCGGAAAAAATTGCCAATCACTACCATAGTAACCTCCAGCGCCCTCGTTATTGGAGGAACCGGCGTTGGTGCGGTTTTTCTTCCTGTTGGTTTACCTATTGCTTTCGGCGGGCTCGGGTGGCTCCTTGCCTCTCGGTTTACTGACCTGTTTACGCTGCATAATGCAATGGCATATAAAAATGCGAATACAAAAATTGGTAAATCCACCCGAATTTACAAAGGCTCCGGGATACGGGTTTGGGAAATAACCGATGCGGGAGAGGTATATCTCACCATTTGGGATCCCAACGCAAAAAATAATGTATCAAGAAACACAGGAGAATCGGAATGATGGCAAGAAATAGAATGCGCCGGTCACCGTTTTAGGGTAAGCACGACGCGTGCTTGGCGCATAGAAAAGAGCCCTTTACAATGCGGGTTTAGTGTAGGTACACTGATCCGGGGGCGCACCATGACAGAAGCGGAATCTATCAGGAACAAGGCATTGGAACTGGGGTACGAAAACTGCGGTATCATCCCTATAGCCGAGGTTGATGATTATACGGAAAAGCTGGATGAACGGGTCAAGCGTTTCCCGGAAACCAAAGAGAAAACCGAGAACCTCTACAACTTTGCCAACCTTACCAAGCGCTTCCCCTGGGCTGCCTCCATCGTCATCTGCATAAGCCGCTACGGCAAGTACCATATCCTCCCGCATCTGCAGGGCCGTATCGCCAAGTACTACCTGACCGACAGCCGCACCGACGAGGCATCCCCGGATTATCAGGCCAGCCTTGCCTTCGAAGCCTACCTGAACCGGATTGGGCTGCAAACCGCTACGGAACGGAAGTTCGGGATCACCGCCCTCAGGTGGGCGGCTATCAAAACCGGGCTGGGCACGGTCAGGCGGAACAACTTTTTCTACACACCAAAGGGCGGCTCCTGGGTACACATGGAAGCCTGGCTGATTGACCGGGAACTGGAACTGAAACACCGGGACACCCAGAAACCCTGCCCGAAAAACTGCAGCCTTTGTATCAAGGCCTGCCCCACTGCTTCCCTCGCCGAACCCTACGCCATGAACCGCCTAAGCTGCGTGTCCAGCCTTACCACTTGGGATGGGTGGGATATGCCCAACGAGCCCCACAATAAAGAAATCGGCGGCTGGATCTTCGGCTGCGATGCCTGCCAGGATGCGTGCCCCTTTAACAACGGCAAATGGGTGGAGGATGAAAGCTTCCCCGGCCTGGACGAACTGGGGGAACGTATTTCCCTGGAGCAGATCATCGAAATGGATTACGGGTTCTTGGAGAATGTGATGGCGAAAAAATTCTGGTATGTCGGGAAGGAAAAGGCGTACCGGTGGAAGATCAACGCGCTTAACGCTATGCGGAACGGGTATCAGGAACGCTACGCGGCGTATATTGAGAAGGCCTGCGGTGATCCCAATGCGGAGGTGCGAAGAATGGCGGAGTGGGTAAAGGGGGAGACGGAGCGTTAGGGGGCAAGTTTTTTATTTTGAAGTGAAGCAATAAAACAAACAAATTTCTGAATAAGTTTTGGACTTTTACAATAACTTTTCCCGTTATGCTCTTCTAAACATACTTTACAATTTCCACGCCAATCACAGGTTACAAATGGGCAGGGGCAAATTTTATCCGGCATTTTTATGCTCCTTTCCCCATTTCGTAATACTTCCGCATCTCCGCCGCCGGTACCATGCTTCCCCCGGTGGCCCACACTAAATGGGTGGCGTTGCCGGTTCCCGCCGCGCCGCCGAATTGTTCCCCAAGCCATGCCTTCCCCGCTTCAGACCCGTAGAGTCCCGGAGGCCCCATGAATCCCGCCGTCGCCGAAGGTTCCAGCCAAAGGTTTTCCCGATCCGCCAGCTCATGCACCAGGTAGTAAAGCTGCTCATCGCTGACGGTAACTTCACCGCTCAGCAGGGTATCCATCACGCCGCCGACAAAACTGGATGGGCGGCCCACGGCGAGGCCATCGGCGCAGGTTTTATTGTCGATGCCGAAATCACCGACACATACCTTGTCCTGAAGGCCGGTGACGAGGCCCAGGAGCATACAGGGCGCGTGGGTTGGTTCCGCAAAAAAGCAGTGGGCGGCGCTGCCGAATACCCGCTTGATGCCGTAGCTTACACCGCCGGGACCGCCGCCGACACCGCAGGGAAGGTAGACGAAAAGGGGATGTTCGGCGTCTACGGGGATACGCAGAGCTTCAAGCTGGGTTTTTAACCGCAGCGCCGCTACGGAATAGCCCAGGAACAGCGTCTTGGAATTTTCATCGTCCACAAAATGACAGCCGGGGCCCGCGAGTTTTCGGCCTTCTTCGACAGCTTTACTGTAATCCGCATCGTATTCCACCACCGTGACACCTTTACTGCGGAGCAGATCCTTTTTCCACTGCCGGGCGTCGGCGGACATGTGTACCGTCGTTTTAAAACCCAGCCTTGCCCCCATGATGCCGATTGAAAGGCCCAGGTTGCCGGTGGAGCCAACCGCCAGTTCACGGGTACGGAAAAAATTGTGGAAGGAATTTTCCAAAAGAACATCGTAGGAATCACTTTCTTTGAGCATGCCCCGTTCCAGGGCCAGCTTTTCTGCGTGGGCCAGCACCTCATAGATACCGCCCCGGGCTTTGATGGAACCGGAAATGGGAAGGAGATTGTCGCATTTTAAAAGAAGCCGTCCGCGGATTTGCACCCCCCGGTCTTTTTTCAGGAAATCCAGCATCGCAGGAATTTCCTGCAGGGGCGATTCTATAATACCCTTGTTTTTTTCGGTTTCCGGAAACGCCCTGGCAATAAACGGGGCAAAGCGGGTAAGCCGGGCAGAGGCATCGTCCATATCCGCAGGGCTGACACCGCAGAGACTCAATTCCGCCTTTCCCTTTTTATAATGGGGATTTATCCAGAACGTTTCCCGCAGGGCGGCGGCATCGGCAAGGATGGGGATTTCTTTTTCCCATTGTTCTACCGTTTTACTACCGATTAATTTCTCTTCCATAAATTACCCCTGGGACGCAACCGTCCTTCTCAACCTGACATTCTCAATATCGTAGCTGAACAGTTCCCGCAAATCATTGAGCCCCAACGCCATGAGGGCCATGCGGTCTATGCCGATACCCCAGGCCGCCACCGGAACATTCACCCCCAGGCTGGCGGTAACCTCGGGGCGGAAGATGCCGGAACCGCCCAGCTCAAACCAGCCCAGGACCGGATGCTTGATGTGGACCTCCACCGAAGGTTCGGTGAAGGGGAAATAGCCGGGGACGTACTTTACTTCCTTAGCCCCCGCCACTTCCCGGGCGAACATGTCCAGCATCCCCAGCAGGGTCTTGAGGTTCACATCATCCCCCAGGACGATGCCTTCGGTCTGGTAGAAGTCCGAAAGGTGGGTGGCATCCACCTTGTCATACCGGAAGCAGCGGAGGATGCCGAAGTACTTGCCGGGGATCTTTGCTTTGGGCAGGGTTTTCGCGGAAAGCACCGTCCCCTGGCTGCGGAGAATAAGCCGCTTGGTGAACTCCTTGTCAAAGGCGTAGTTCCAGCCCCGGCTCCCGGTTGCGCCGCCGTCCTCGTGGGCCGCGGCCACATTGGATAGCCAGGGCTCCTCGATGGCCTTGGCCTTTGCGAATCCGCCGGGATTCGATGGGTCGGCGATATGGTACACATCATGGATGTCCCGGGCGGCGTGGAACTGGGGCATAAACAGGGCGTCGGAGTTCCAGAACTCGGTTTCCACCAGGGGGCCGTCGAATTCCTCGAAGCCCAGGGAGCAAAGTTTGTCCTTCACGTCCTCCAGGAATTTTGCGTAGGGATTTGTTCGGCCAATGATGAGCCGGGTGGGGGGTACCTGTACATTGTAGGACCGGAAGGCTTTCCCCTTCCAACTGCCTGATTCCAGCATTTCCGGGGTCAGGGCTCCGACTTCGTCCCCGGTGATCCCCGCAGATTTCAGGGCGGCCGCCACGGCATCCCCTTCAGGGGTAAAGCCGAAAACCACGGTTTCCCGGTCCACCTGACGGAAAGGCGCGTCTGCGGCGCCCCGCTTCTTTGCAATACCCCCCATGGCGGTCTTTTCGGCAGCGGAAAGCGCCGCTTCACTTAAAAGGCCCCCCTCGGCTTCGGCATCCTTGACCGCTTCGGCCTCCTTGACCGCCTTGTCCAGGAGACCCCGGATGAGGGCGTAATGTTCCGCAGCAGGGCCTTTGGTAGGGCGGCCGTTTTCCAACTGGTCCGGGGGAAGGGCGATGGTAACCCGCTTGTCACTATCCAGGGCGAAAAGACCCAGCTTGGAGAGGCTTCCAAAGGCACTCCCCACATCCTTATTGTCAAGCCCCAGGGTTTGGGCAATCTCCGGAAGCCGGAGTCCGGAGGATGTTCCATCCCCCGGCTTGAGGCGGACAAGCTCCAGGATACGCTCCTCGGGGCTGCCCTTTTCCTTCCATTGCCGGCCTAAATCGGTCAATTCGTAGAAAATACCGGTTTCCCGGCGGATTTCATTGACAATACCCTTACCCGCAAGCCAGGAGAGGGCCTGGTTGCCGTTACCGCCCTTAAACCCCAGGTCTTTTTCAACCTTTTCCACCGTAAGCTCATCCCCCATCTTGTAGGACAGGATGATCCGGACCTCCAGGGGGTGCAGATTCTTTACCGTATTCTGAATATCAATACCCATATAAGCAGAATACCGGTTTTAAGGGGTTTTGAGAAGGGGCGGGAAATTCTAATACGCTGCGAAGGATACCACTTCGGTGATATTCACCCGGAAGCGGGCTGAGGCAGCCCATTGACCGGCGTCCATCCGGAATGTGGGGAATTCCGCCAGACTGATGAAGCCCTCGACGGCCTTGGGGCGGTTCCGTTCGCTGCCCCGGAGCATGGTCCGGATGGCAGAGCGGGCGGCGTCTTCCAGGGCGGCTTGTTTAATGGTAACCCAGTCGGTTATTTCTACCGGGTCGCCCAGAGGTCCGTGCCCTATGGCCTGGGCGCTCCTGACGGTCCCGGTTTTCCAGGTACTCAAGCGCCGCCGCTGGGTATCATTTGGCCGAAAATCGGCCCACACATAGAACCGGTTATCCCGCAGCCCCGCATCGGTGGCGAGAAGCCCCGGGTCCCCCCAGGGGATGGTCCCCTGCGGCTCAAGTTCCAGTTCTTCGTCTATGCCCCGGACCCGTTCGCCGATGTCGTAGTGAAAGGACCAGCCGTATATCATGGCGGAGAAAAACAGGGACGCTTCCTCCAGAGCCCGGCGGCGCAGGGTCAGCAGGTCCGGCGGGGCGGGGTTGTCGATAAACTGGCCGGGCCGGGGTTCCAGTTCCACCCACACCTGCCCCCGGAGTACTTCCTGGGCGCTTAGTATTGCCGTAAGCGCGGTTAAAAGCAGGGCGGCGGTAAGGGCACGGGGCATAGCTTAATTATCGGGAAACTGGGGGGACTTATTAATGGTTTACCAATCAATCTGTCCTCTGTCGGTAAAGCCGGGAGGGGAGGGGCATGCCGGGCGCTCATGCTAGTCGGGGAGTCTGCTCCCGGAGCCTCGGCCCCAGGGGGCCCAAAGAGTCTCCGTACGCAGGGAAACCGGATGCATTCGGCCCGTCATGCCCCTCCCCTCCCGCTGCGCCAACACTATAACGCCTAACGATATGTGCCGAAGAATCTTTCTTCCACAAAAAATGCCCGCGCAGCAAAGAAAAGAATATGCTGCACAGTAATAGTATTAGGGGTGGCAGTGAAAGAGATGGGGAGGCGCCCCCGGAGGGGCCCCATTTCTTTCACTGACAGGACCCCCCAACTAATGTTCTACAGCATCTTGTTTGGCGGGATATCAGGTATCGTTGCAAAACCCCGCGCTAAATCCTCGTCCGTGGGGATGTAGTCGGTCATGGTTTTGGCGTTGTAGGCTTGATAGGCGGTCATGTCGAAGTAGCCCGTACCGGTGAGGCCGAAAAGGATGGTCTTCTTTTCGCCGGTGCGCTTGCACTCCAGGGCTTCGTCGATGGCTACCCGGATGGCGTGGGAGGATTCCGGCGCGGGGAGGATGCCTTCGATTTTTGCAAACTGAACCGCCGCATCAAACACATCGGTCTGGATTGCGGAACGGGCTTCCAGGAAGCCGTCCTTGTAGAGCTTCGACAGAATGGGGTTCATGCCATGGTAGCGCAGGCCCCCCGCGTGGTTGGATGAGGGGATGAAGCCGTTCCCCAGGGTGTACATCCGCAGTAATGGTGTGGTCATGGCGGTGTCCCCGAAATCGTAGGCGTAGCGGCCGCGGGTAAAGGACGGGCAGGATGCGGGTTCCACGGCGATGAACCGGGCGTTTGATTTGCCCGCAATCCTTTCCGCCATGAAGGGGGCGATGAGGCCCCCAAGGTTGGAGCCGCCCCCCGCGCAGCCGATGATGATATCCGGCTTGACTCCGTACTTGTCCAGGGCGGCCTTTGCCTCCAGCCCGATGATGGACTGGTGGAGCACGACATGGTTGAGGACGCTACCCAGCACATACCGGCACTTGTCGGTTTTTACTGCGGTCTCCACGGCTTCGGAAATGGCGCAACCCAGGGAACCGCCGGTGTTGGGGTCCTTCGCCAAAATGCCCCGGCCCGCCTCGGTGGTGGCAGAGGGTGAGGGGATGAGGTGTGCCCCGTAGGTTTCGATCAGGGCTTTCCGGTAGGGTTTCTGCTCGGAGCTGACCTTTACCATGTAAACCGTAAGGCCAAGGCCGTAGTAGGCGCAGGCCATGGCCATGGCGGAACCCCACTGCCCGGCGCCGGTTTCGGTGGTCAGGGAGCTAAGGCCCTCTTCCTTGGCATAGTAGGCTTGGGCGGCGGCGGAATTCAGCTTGTGGGAGCCGGAGGTGTTGGTACCCTCATGTTTATAGTAGATTTCTGCCGGGGTACCCAGGGCTTTCTCCAAAAAGTAAGCCCGGATAAGCGGCGCGGGACGGTAAGCCCGGTAAAATTCCCAGAGGCCCTCGGGGATGGGGATGAGCCGGGTGGTATCGTCCAGTTCCTGCTTCACCGGCTCCTTGCAAAACACCGCTTCCAGGTCTGCGGCGGTGGCAGGCTGTAAAGTCCCGGGG
>BNUY01000112.1 GCA_025997715.1 Spirochaetia bacterium | reverse complement strand
TGCCTATCAGGCGATCCGGTAAACCGGCTGCCGGGGCTTGCTTCATTTGTTTTTGGCGGAATCAAGGAAAGCGTATTTTTAGTAAACAAATTAAATGAAGCGGGAATTTGCGCAAGTTCAGGGGCGGCCTGTTCCGCATCGTCAAAAGAAGCGCCGCATGTATTAACCGCATTGGGTTATGATGATACAATTGCCCGTAGTGCATTACGGATTTCACTTTCTGAATATAATACAGAAGAGGAAATCGATGTTATCATCCATAAACTACCCCCGATAATTGAGGAACTACGTCATTAAAACGCATACCGCATTCCTATCTTTATAAAACTGTTGTCCCGGTATTGGCCGAGTTGGCCATCCTGGTCGCCGCCAAAAATGCCGGAAGAAAATTCAAGCTGTATATCCTTAATTGTCCAGTAAATCCCCGGCACAATAAGAAAATCCTTGTCCTCAATGCCGTAGATAGCCGCAGCCCGGACTTCAAGTTCGTCACGGAGGAATTTTTTTGAAACCACCGCGGTAATGCGGGTCGTCGTTATATCGCTTCCGGCTTCGGTATCCAGCAGGGGGTTTTCTGATATTTCGCCATGCATCAAGCGAATCAATTCGTTACATTGCAGGTTCAGATTAATGCCCCAAAAAAGATCGCGGTCGAAGCCCAGGGACCAGAGGATTGCAGGGTTTTGTACCGCCCCATCATCCCCGGCAAAGTCGTCGGTGAGGTTGGCGGCAACTTCCGCCCGCAGATTAAACCCTGCAATCACCTGGGCGTAATCAATGCCGATTTGATGATACCGGTTATAATCAACGGTGGGGAACACCTGTATGGAGGGTTGATACATCCGTCCGTAAAAATACTGGGCGCCAAAATCAACAGGCCCTATGGTCGTGGTAAAACGGGCGCCTGCCTGGGCATATTTTAGTTTTCTCAGTTCATCATCTGAAGGAACATTAAGAGGAATCGGGGAAGAGGCCGATTGTGCCCAGCGGCCGGTTTCGGCAAAGCGGTGGGGCGCAAACCAGGGCAGTACAACCGCTTCCAGTTTTGAAAAAGAACCGATACGGTAAGAGCCGTGGATCAGAGGCCGGGGAAGTTTGATTTTCATGAGGTCGGTCAGATTGATAAACTCGGAATAATCGAAGGGGTTTATCACATCCAAAGGGCCATTGCTGTCCGCCTTACCCCAGGTAAGTTTACGCAGTCCCCCTTCGATCTCAATATTCCCAAAGTATGCCTGGAGATACGCTTCATCAATGGAGAGCACGCCGTCTATAAAATCTTCTTCCGGCGCCGAAATATTCAAATTGATTACCGCTTTAGCATTAGTACCTTCAGCCTGGAAGTTTAGTTTTCCCTTGAATTTGATGTCCAGGGCGGTATCGGAGGGCGTGTCCAGTTCCTTGACATAACTCAATAGTTCCACGCCGGCTTCACCGGATACCGACAGGGCAAACGGAAGGGAGCCGCCACGTCCGGCGTCCCCTTCATCGGCGATATCGCCAAAGCCGAAATCCTGGGCAGCGAGTGGTAGTGATGCCAGCAACAGTAATGCTAATGCGTATGAAAAAAATCGCCCCTTCATCGCGCCCTCCCGGTTTCAAGATATGCGGTGGTAAATACACCTTCCGGTATGGGATCGTCATATTTGATGATGTCCATGTAGATAGTAGTGGCAGTTCCGGCGGTGACCGTCCGCACGGTGATTTGGGTGGGGGTTAGGCGGCCTTGAATATCCTTAAGGGCGCCGCTTTCCATCACCTTGAAAAGATTCCCCCGCCGGTCATACATTTCGCTTTGATAATTGATGTGGGTGCTTTTGTCTATCCAGGAAATTATTTTCGAATACTGAAAACTATCGTCCCGGGAAATGGATTGAATAACATAACAATCGGATCCCTTTAGATTTTCTTCCCGTAAGACAGTATAGGTGTCTTTTTCGACCGCGCGGTTTGCGGAGGACATATCATCGTAGGAAAAATCGGTTCCCATGAAATTACCGCCCCCTTCGGATGCCGCGATACGCCGCACTTTCCCGAGATTCGGCAGAAAGATCCACCGGTCGCTGTCCCCTGCGGATTTGTCTATGGTAAGAAAGCGCGTCCCCTTCACCGTGGCCGGGCTTTGGAAGACGATCACCATGCGCTCGTTTCCCTGGGCATCGTCCTTGGCGTACTGGTCAATGACGCGCTCGGTGGTGGAACCGTTCTTGGCGGTAATCACCATGCGGGAACGGGAAGAGGTGGTAGCCGCCTCGATCCGGTTCCGGGAGGCGCGGACGATGGCTTCGGCGTCCTGTGCGGACAGTGATGCTGCGCAGCAGGCAATGGCGGTAATCAATAGGATGGTCTTTTTCATTTTGTTACTCCTTGTAAATTTGAGCCATAAATAAATTTTGGCTTGATTAATGTAAGCAGTGCGGGGATAAGAGTCAGGCTTAATAATGCGGTGATGATCATTGCCAGGGCAACCAAAAGGCCCATATCGGCAATAATATTGAAGCGGGAAAAAGCCAGCACCCCAAAGCCGCCGCCCACGGAAAGGGCGTTGATGATAATTGCTTTACCGGAACTTTGAAAGGCACGATGCAAAAAAGCATTTTTATCGGCTGAACCGGCGCCGGCGAGGTATTCCCGCTTAAAACTATCCATAAAATGGATCGTGTAATCAATGCCGATGCCTACGATTAGGCTGGCAATGATCGCGGTTCCAATATTGAGCTTAATACCCAGGAAACCCATGATCGCAAAATTGAAGATAATAGCGAGCGCAATTGACGTGCCGCCGATTAAACCGGCAACCAGTGAGCGGTTTGACACGGCAATAATAATAAACACAATCAGGAGGGAAAAGGCAATGGTAATTAACTGGGAGGAAACAACCAAATCACTGATTGCTATTTCCAGGGATGCGCCGCCGCCTACAGTAAAACGTACCGTGTCGGGAAATAATTTTTCCCCATAGGCCTTAATGGAATCAATCACCTGCACCGTATCGTTACGGCCAAGGGTACGCATCTGAACATCGGATCGTATCGCCGTTGGTTCAATGGGGTCATTGGAATAACCGGTATCATCGCCGGACAGTAATACTAAATAATTGGCAATAAGCTGTTCCAGTTCGGCGTCGGTTGTTTTGCCGTATTTTTCCGGGGATTTGGGAATTTCATAATAGGCCATGCCTTCGTAATTCGTCCGCCGCTTGAGTTCCCGAACCAGATCATTAGCGCTCATATCTATACCGGCGCCTGCCGCCGAATCAAGCAGAGCGATAAAATCCATGGCCCCCAATTTTTCCGTATTTGTTTCAGTCCCCGTTATTTCAATATCCCCGGCGTAAAATTCAGGTATTGAGGTATCGTCACTAAAGAAACCAAATCCGAATTCACCGCTATCGTCAAATTGCACCGCCGGTGCTTTTATTCCCTCCGGACTTTCATCCACGTTAAACACCTGGTTGATCCGTTTTATCATATCGCTGAATCCGGCTACTTTCCCGACCATGGGCTCCCGTTCCATGAGGGTTGCAGAAAGTTCGTCCATGGCGGAAAGCACCTTTGGATCGAGCAGGGCCGGCGTACTGTCCGCCTCAAGCGCCATGGTTACAGCTTTTGACCCGCCGAATTTTTCACGGATAAATTTGTCGGAACGGGCGATATCAGATTCTTCATCAAAATATTCAACAAGCACATTGTCAATAATGAGTTTGGAAGTGCCGTACAAGGCAATACCCGTCAGGATAAGAATGAAAAATAATATACGTCCCTTTCTTTGTACCAGTGCAAAAAACCATTCACCGATTTTTATATCGAAATTATTTTTTTGCAGGCGCTCTTTTTTGAATTTTACCGGCAGGGGCCCGCGGATTAACAAACAGGCGGGGATTAGGGTGACCGCCATGATAAACGCAGCGAGGACGCCTATTGAAGTCATGACGCCGAATTCACGCATGGGAACAATCGGGGTAAAACAAAAGGAAATAAAACCCGCAAGGGTGGTCAGCGCGGCAAGAAAAACCGGTTTTGAGAGGCGCCGCAGCAAAGCGAATATCACCTGTTTGTGTTCTTCCTTTGTCAATGCTCTTTTGTTTGTTTCTGCAAGATAATGGGTTACGAGGTGAATCCCGTAGGCGCTCCCCACCGCCATGAGCATCACCGGAACCACCATCGCAATAAGCGAAAGTTTCATACCTAAAAGCGGCACGATGCCGACAGACCAAATGGTTGCAATCATTACCGTAAGGGAAGGAAGGATAACCCCCGATGCACGGCGGAAGGAAAAAAACAATACCCCCAGCAGGATAACTACTACCATGGGGATAAGGAGAAAAATATCATCGGTCATGGCTTCGGTTACCGTGGCGCTTATCACCGGTGTTCCGGTAACATACACGGCGGC
Organism: Spirochaetia bacterium; assembly: GCA_025997715.1. Classification (GTDB taxonomy): domain Bacteria; phylum Spirochaetota; class Spirochaetia; order Treponematales; family Breznakiellaceae; genus Termitinema. Next base: position 6,146 of record BNUY01000112.1, on the reverse strand, counting down.
GTATTCACTAAACATTTCCCGCGCCGTATCACGGACCTTATAGAGGGTCGCAATCACCGCCGGTTTTCCGGCATCCGTCTGGGGTACATCAATGGGTATCAAAATCTGGGTCGATGAAAGATCATTCGATACAAGGGAGCCCTGGTATAAATCCCAGGAGGCAATTTTTCGCTGGAGGCCGGCAATGTGTTCCGGGGTCCCGGCAAAATCATCCCCTACCAAATCGCTCACCAGAATGGTGTCCCCCTCGGCGCTTATGTAATCGGTGGTCATCAGGGAGGACACGTCGCCGACAAATTCGAGGCGGTCTATCTCTTTAATATAGTCCTGTAAGCGCTTCAAAAAAGCCGGTTCAAAAACCGTGCCGATGGGCCGTTCCAGGCCGACGAAAATGGACACCGAATTGCCGAAGGTTTCTTCAAAATGGTCTGAAATAATCCGCGATTCGTGTTTGTCCGGCAGAAACCGGAAGTTATTATTGTCCAGTTCCAGGCGCGGCAATTGAAACGCAAAAAAAACGGTGATCAGGGCAATGATCCCCACAATGAGTTTTGGATGCTTGAAAAGTTTTTCCATTTCTTCCCCTTGATACTTTCTTTATTGGTGACTATAGTGACGCTAAGATGGGATTACAACAGACAGTTGGTTTAAATATGTCGCAATTCAAACACAACAACCTGTTGGTGTTGGTTTCCCGGTATCTTTCTGAAAAGTGTTGGAATGTTTTGAAAAAAGGAAGGAAAAATGGAAAAATCAAAGGAAAACCGTAAAGTCCGCTATACCAAAAAAGTGTTGACCGAAAGCCTCATGGAATTGCTCCAGTCCCAGTCCATTTCGGCCATCTCGATCAAGGAACTCTGCGCCCGTGCGGACATTAACCGTTCAACCTTTTACGCCCATTACCAGGATCAGTACGCCCTTTTGAAGGAAATAGAAGCGGATGCCCTGGCATTACTCGAAGAGATGAAAAACCGGCATCGCTTTCAATCCGGCAAAGAGGCGGTGTTAGGGATAACGGAAGAGGCCCTGGATCTTATTTCCACCAACGTGAACTGGCTGCAGGTTTTGTTTAATGAGCAGGGTGAAATCAAATTTCAGCAGAAAGTATTCAGCTTTATACAGCAAGAGGGGATGCTGCAATTCAAAAAGGACGAAATACTTGACGATACCGCCAAAGAATACTACATCACCTTTGCCCTGAACGGCAGCGTCGCGGTGATTCAGCAATGGGTAAAAAACGGCATGAATATTCCCAAGGAACAGTTAGCACGGATGATCCTCAAATTGAACCGGCTGGAATAAAATCATGCCCCGCAGCATTTTTTGTATTTTTTTCCGCTGCCGCAGGGACAGGGATCATTGCGGCCTATTTTCGGTTCGGCACGGCGGATCGGTTGTTCGGGGGCGTCTTCCGGGTGTTCATCAAAAGTACCGGAGTCGCGTTGGTACTTCTGAACCTTTTTACCCCGCTGATACAGCATTTTTTCGGGGTCCTTGGTGCGCAGCGCTTGATTAAAAAAAGCACTATGCAGTGCGAAAAGTTCCGGAAATTCTTCTCTTAGACGCCTAAGCTGCGGATCGTAGGTGCTTTTCTTTTCAAGAATTTCAAACTCCATGGCAGCGAGTTCGATCTCATCGTCGTCATCTTCAAAGTCTGCCGTCAGCAACCTGAAAAGATCGCAAAAAATCTCGGAGAACCCTTTTTTGGAAAGATTTTCAATTTCATACCGTGTTCGAATCTTCTCAATACGCACCCTGACCGGGTTTGGTCCTTTTTTCCGCTCGACCATGAGTTCCGGCAGCAGCTCCGTTATTTTTTTTATCTCGTTATAAAAAAGCCCTAAAATAAAAATCGGAACATGGTCAAGTATTTGTACGAAGGCCTTCAGGCCTTCTTCCCGGGCTTCCCGTCCGCCCTCACGTATCAGACGGACAATCTCCTCTAAATAGCCGCCTGAAACATGCCGGTCCAGATCGGAAAACAGAATAAAGGCATAGGTATACAGATAGATTTTTTTCCGCTCATGTCCCTTAACTTCTTTAATTACCGTCAATGCCTCACGAATAGTGGTTTTCAGTTCACTTTGCTCTATGTCCCGATCAGGAGCGTTACGCCCTCTTTCAGCAATGCAATTAATCAGAAGCACCCATGCATCCACCGAGGAAGGGGCAAGGGTGAGTGCGCGTTTTACCTCAGCCTCGGCCTTCTTGTGCCAGCCCCGGGCTAAATAACATTCAGAAAGTCTTTCTGAATAAATGGCATTAGCGGGATTCCGCCTGCAAAGCTCCTCCCAAACTTCGGCTGCCTTACCGGTTTTTTGATCCTGGGTCAGGGATTTTGCGTATTGTTCCCGCACATTGTCCAATTCAGGGTGGCGTTTCAATATTAGTTGATAGAATTCTGCCGCCTTCCCGTGTCTGCCCTGGTGATCAAACCATTGCGCTTCGTTAAAAAGCGGCGCCATGGAAGCGGGCAACTCACCTACCGCATCGTACTCGGCGCGTTTTTTTGAATCCTTAAGGGTTTCGTAGGCGGTACGGATCTCCTTAAATTTTTCGGGGGAACTGCCGGGTTGAAATTTACGCACCATACTGAAATAGGCCCGCTTTATTTCTTCATCCCCGGCGGTCTTTTCTACACCCAGTATTTGGTAATAGTTTAACTTTCCTTCATTAAAGAGGTCCGTCAAGAGGTCCTGCAAAATAAGCTCCTAAAGATTTTATGCAGCGAGCCGTCCTGCACCGGGCCGAGTTCCGTCAAGGCCTCCAGCGCAAGAGGGTTCCCGGAATCCTTTGCCAGCACCCTGACGAAGTAATCTGCCGACAACGCGCGGCGTTTTGCCAGCGCCCACAGGCAGCCCTGCATAGCAAGAAGCCGCACACTTTGATCCTGAACCTTCCTCAAAAGCCGCGCGGCCTTAGACCAGCTTTTTTGTTTTATAAGAGCGGCGGCCTCCCCCGGTATTTGTTCTTCAGTAAGGCTGCCGCCAAGCTCGTGCCGGCAAATTTCCGCCAGGTACGCAGTATCACTGTTTTCCGGATCCAGGACGGAGGCGCACCCTGCATAGCGAAGCGCCGTGCTTACATGCCGCTGTTTTGCCGCCGCCAGACCCAGCCGGTAATAGCGATGGGCAAGGGCCTGCCGGAATGACGTCCGTGTCACGACAGTAACTTCTCCACCTTTTCAAAAATATCAAGCATGGACCGCAATTGTTCGCGGATTTCTTCTGTCTGTTCCCCGTTTCCAAGGATCAGTGATTCCTTGAGACGCTCCACAAGGAGTTCTATATCACCGCCAAAGTCCCTACCCGCATTGATAATTTTTTCCGCTTTCCGTATCAGCGGCCTGTTCTGCTTTGCACCTTCGGCTGTCTCCCACCGGCTTACATCCACCGCCTCCTTGGCCTTTACCCCCGCCGTATTGATTTCGGCGGAAACCTGCTTGCCGGTGGACACCACGCTTGCCCTGACTTGTAATATGCCATTCATATCATAGCCGAAGGTTACTTCCACCGGCTCTTTCCCCTGTTTGGCCGGGGGAATTCCTTCGAGACGCACCTCGCCGAGGCGTTCGTTGTTTTCCGGGTCCGAAGATTCCCCCTGATAGACATCAATTACCACACTGGTCTGGTAATCCACCGCCGTATTATAAAGTTTCGATTTTTCCACCGGGATGGTGGTATTCCGGGGGATGAGGGGATCGAAGACCTTCCGCTTGCCGAACAAGCCATCCGACAGGGGCGCCGTGCCCAGAGTGTAGGGGCATACATCGGTCAGCACCAGGTCCTCATTGTTAATACTGCCCTCTAAAAGCCCCGCCTGAATCGCCGCGCCCCGTGCCACCGTCAAATCGGGGTCCACCAGGGAGCGGGTAACCGTGCCCAGGGTACTCTCCACCAGCCGTTTTACACAGGGGATTCGGGTGGAGCCGCCCACCAAAAGCACCAGATGCAGGTCGGCGTTTTCAAGCCCCGCGTCCCTAAGGGCGCTTTCCATGGGCTCCTTTGTCGATTCCACCTTCTCCGACACCCATTCCTCAAAGTCGGCGCGGGTCACCGTTTTTTCCACCGAAACCGGCTTGCCGTCCGCGTTGGTCAAAAGGAAGGGAAGGGACACCTGATATTCATTTTCCGTACTTAGGGCAATTTTACAGTCCTCCGCCGCTTTTTTAAGCCGCATGTTCGCCCGCGCATCCTCTACCGAACCCGATGGAGAAAAACTTTCGGCCAGATGGCGCATGATGATTTCATCAAAATCTTTACCCCCCAGGTGATTGTTACCGCAGCTTGCCTTTACGTCGATGATCCCTTCAAAAAGTTCAAGCGCGGTGACATCAAGGGTCCCGCCGCCAAGATCATAGACCAGCACGTTTTTACATTCCCGCAGGTTTGAAAGGCCGTAGTCCAGCGCCGCCGCCGTCGGCTCGTTGATGATACGCTCAACCTGCAGACCCGCAAGCTCCCCCGCCTTTGAGGTTGCCCGCCGCTGCACATCGGTAAAGTACGCCGGGACGGTGATCACCGCGCGGTCAATTTTTTCCTTTAAAAAGGTTTCCGCGCATTGGACAAGATACTTCAAAAGCATAGCCTGGATTTCCTCAGGCCGGTACTCTTTCCCGTGGGCTTTGAGGGTTTCATCCCCGCCGGTGAGCCGCTTTACCTCCATAAAGGTGCAGTCGGGACGGGTAAACAGATACTCCGCCGCTTCCTCCCCCACCAGAACGGCGCCGTCCTGCCCGATATGCACCACCGAAGGGGTAACCAGCTTACCCCGTGAGTTCGGGATGAGCTTAGGCGCCCCGTCAATGATACAGGCAATTTCCGAAGTGGATGTTCCCAGGTCTATACCGACTATTCTACTCATACTCTTTATCCTCCCATTCATCTTGTCCTAAGGAACCATCGGACGCTGTAGGTCCGTCGGTTCCCAAGCTCACCACAACGGCGGCTTTGCGGACAAGGGCGTTTTTATACACATACCCGCTTTGCAGCACCTCCAGCACCTGTTCCCGCGGGAGGGGCGATTCCACCCCTTTCTGAACCCTATGGATCTGCGGATTAAGGGACTGCCCCTCCTCACCAAAGCGGACAATATTGTTATTGATGAGAAGATGCCCGGATTGAGTCCAGAGGATGTCCGCCTGATGTTTCAGCTCTTCACTGCCGCTAAGACGGGCATAGGCACAAAAATCCTCAAGAAGATCGCACAGGGCAATAGCCGTATGAGCCAAGGTATCCGCCCGGTTTTTTTCCGCCTCCAAAGCCTCCTGTAATCCTTTCGTGTTCTGCTCTTTAAGCAGATCGTAAATTTCTTCGACCTGCAGGGAAACATCGGCTTGTTTTTTTTGAAGATCCTCCAACAGCTCTTTCCCAAGAGATGCCAGATCCTGCCCAAGGGCAGCCATTTCCACCGTCTGGGCAAATTCATACCCGGGGAGCGGTTCAGTTTCACGGGAAAGCAGTTTGTTTAGTTCTGTCTCAAAATCCAGCATGGTGCGGTAGGCTTAGCATATCGCATAAGAGAAGGCATTTGCAAGAGGGAGAAAATACGTATTAGGCAATACAGCAAAAACTGTGCCAAGCACCTTGATTAGCATGTTTTTCTATCACCCCCCTCCCGCATCTATCAGCTTTTGCAGTATGTCCGGCAGCAGGTGGACATCGGCATAGTATTAAAAACGCTTTGAAAATGTAACGCCCATGGTAGCAGGGGCTGCTATATCAAAATCATTGTTCCATAACAGTACCGATGCATTGCAGCCCATTACTGCATTGACAGACCATGAAGAATGGTGATATCCAAAGGTAATTTTAGGGTTTACCTGGGGGATAAATAGTATTTGTGGTTCATTGATATCTATACCTACGTTTGTGCCAATAGTTATTCCTGCATTCAAGAACATCCCATGCGGCAGTATCCATGTATATGAATACCCCGCGGTTGGGCCAAAATGTACAATATGCTGCCGTTCGCTATAGCGTGTCATGTCTCGTGCATACATCGACGTGTAAAACACCCCTGCGTATTCCGGCGGACTTGAACGCTAATTCCGAAAACACTTGAACAAGAAACCGAAACACTTGAACATCGGATCGACGATCTGAACGGAAGAGCGTCGTGTAGGGGAAGAGTGAGACAGTATGAGT
>BNUY01000111.1 GCA_025997715.1 Spirochaetia bacterium | reverse complement strand
TCCGAAGGGATAAATCCGTCTTTTTCGGTTATTTTTCCCAGAAGGTTGCCGGTAATTTTTATGGTACGTTTCCGCTCCGGCACGTATTGGTACCTGACCGAGTATTTGTAATAACGGCCGTTCAGAAACTTTATTTCGGTGTGCGGCTCTTTGAAGGGCAAAACCCAGTTTGGCAGACTCAAATAAAAACCTCCTCTATAAACACCCTATATAGGTTGTTTATAGAATAACCCGAATGAGAAATAACTGCAAGGGTTTTTTCCAAAAAACTGCTAAAAAAGGCAAAAATTGCCAAAACCGGACCTGAATGAAGAGGGGGGATTAATAGACGGGGTATATCATAGCGGAGTTAGGGGTTAATTCCTATGCGAAATGCCGGTAAACTCTGTTTAAGAAGCGGCTATTGCTGATATTTCAAATACAACCGGTCGTAGGTGCTTTTATCTCTTAGGTTTAAGCCATCATCAAAATGGACCGGGTCTTTAGTAGAAAAATTGCCCCCCCTCCCATGCATCCCACACAGGAATTGCCGAAACTGCCCATAAAACTCTCGCCCAAACCATCGGCGCTCTGGTTCGGGAAAAAATCGCCCTTTCCTTATAGCGGGTCGTGATACTTGCGGGGGCTTTTGGAACATGCCGTTATCAGACGGCGGCTTTCAGTTCCTTGCGCACCAGTTCGCCGACTATCTGGGCGGGGGTCTTGTGTTCCGCTTCGGCGGCAGCCTTAAGGTAATCCGCGGAGAATTGGTCGAGGATGATGGTACGCTCCGCAGCCTCGCGTGATCGGGCCCGGTCGGTACAGAATCCGCCGGGCTTGCCCGAAAGTTTGGGCGGGTTGCGGGTTACCTCGTCATCCAGGGCCCAATATTCTTCGTCGGTCATGTCCGAAAAATTCATAGCTGTATCTGCCATACATTCCTCCTAAAATCCCACAAAGGGGAGATATTGCGTGGTACACTTCATTGCGTGAAACACCTTCACCGTATCTTCGCTGATGCGATTATACATAATTTCAAGCAACCGCCGTTTGGTATCATACCCCAAGACAAGATATTTGTTCAGGTACCCTTCCATAAGGTCCTCGTAGAGGGGATATTTCATGACCCAGCGGATGTCTTCCTCGCTGATGGTATGCCGGAAGGCCGAGGAAACGAACTTGATGCTCTCGTCCATAGAGCAAGTATAGGGGAGATAGCGGCTTGATACAAGGAGTGAGGGATACGTGAATGCACCTTTCCTTCCCGGACTCTGCGGCCCCCCCGAAAGGGTCTAAAGTCCGCATACGCTCCCGAAAGGGCTCCCTCGTGGGAGCGGGCTCTTGGACATACCAGGCGCCTTTTTCTTCTCCGGCGTAAAAAAAGCCCGGTCTATTACTAAACCGAGCCGGATAAACGTACGGTCTGATACTTTTGTTGCCGCTTATTACGACGCCGGGTCTATTTTACTACTGTACCTGATAAAAGGATTTTTTACTTCCAGCACATCTTCAATAATCTGTCCGTCCTGCAAATCTTCAGTATATAACACCGTGCATTGTGCTTCTAAAGCTGAAGCTACAATAAGACTGTCCCAAAACGAAAATTGATAGCGGTTTGATATACGAAAAGCATCCATTGTCAGTTCTACCGTCAAAGGAAATATGGTGAATGATTCCAGTAATTGACTGACAATATCTTTAGCTTCCGATAGTTTCTTTCATTGAGTACTTGAACGCTTACAAATGTATCGCCATTTATAATTCTATCAGTGAGCAAATCAACCGCTTGCTTGTGTTTGAGTGAGGAATCATCAATTTGAGCGTACAAAATTATATTAGAGTCAAAAAACTCATGTTCTGTCATAAATCTCATCCCGTGTTAAGGGCGTAAAACTATCCATTTTCCATGGATGTTTTAGCCATTCGATGTTTTTTTTGGCAGGGGTTTTTTCCGGACGTACCCTTGTATCAAGTCCTGCCGAAACAGCAGGTTTTGCCTTCAAATATCTGATAAAATCAAATACTTCATCAAAATAATCAGTCGAAAGCGTCTCTATTTCACGTATCGTGAAAGGTTTGCGACGTTTTGGCGGCCCGAATAAGGGCTTGCGAAGCAAGACCAGGGCCGCCAAAATGTGGGTGGAGTGAGCCGTGGAAAGGAGCGTAGCGACTGACCTAGGCGAACGGAACCCGGAGGGGCTTTAGCCCCGAACCGCAAACCGTATGTTATACGATGTAAAAACCTGCTACGAACTATTTTGTTAATCATCTGAATATATTACATCGCCATAGTGATCATAAGCAATAAATCTTCCACCGCCAAAAAAGACACCAGTTATCGAGCCGAAATAATATATGGGTCCGCTTGAATGATAGTCACCATCATAGGTGATATCCCATGAAATTCCGTCAGTTGATGATACAATTATCTTGCCTGCACCAAGGGTGCTGTAACCTCCAACGACAAATTTTCCGTTACCATACGTTATACCAGATATCTTGATGTGTAGAGAAGTATCCCAGTGTATTACCCAATCTTGAAATGGACTTTGAATTACTGTCCAGTTAACGCCATCAACAGAGTATGCCATTTCTCCACGATATTGGGAAGCCGCAATAAATTTATCACCCCCATAATAAATATACTTAAAGCCACCGGGGTCAAGAGAAGCATCGCCTCCTGCTGTATATCCAAATGGAACATCATTTACTGGTATCCATGTAATGCCATCAGATGAATACGCCAGCCCGGACTGCTCCCCATAATATCCTCGTGCGCCCACAATATATTTATTGTTGCCGTATTCCATACAAGAAATATCAAAATGAAGATTTGATGTATCTGCGGCGATCCATGTAATACCATCAATCGAATATCCTATTTTTGCCGCTTCCCGATACGGTGATCGATGACCTCCAGCAATAAATTTACCGCCGCCATAAATGAAGGTAGTAATGTCAGTACTATCACCCAAGGGATTTATTTCAGTTGGATTCGTCCAACTGATGCCGTCATTTGAAAATGCTATTAGATGTTTTTCAGAAGGATAGGTATAAATAATTGCTACAAATTTATTGTTGCAAAAAAGAATATATCGAATCCCATAAGTGTTGTAGTCATAATCTATACCTTGAAAAGGCTTTTCTATAGTTGTCCAGGTTAGACCATCTGACGAATAAATAATATTGTCATTTTCACCTACCACAAATTTATTGACGCCATATGCCATAGGCAAAGGGTTATCACTAGTCGGCGGTAGCGGAGCATCATTCGTTAACAAACTGCCGGGTGCTTGACGCCATGACATCGAATTACCGCCGCTACCGCCAGTTCCAGTATCACAACCAACAACCATCATTCCAAATATCAGCCCCATACCAAGCATTCCAACAAGCAAACCATTCTTCTTCATTTTAGCCTCCTATGCTAATAATCGATTTTTATAATAATATTTTGAAATTTATATTTTGTCAATAAGTATTTTCAAAATTCTATATTATTCAAAAAAATTCAGGTTTTTATTTCGCATAACGAAGCTATGATAAGACAAGCGGTGCGAAAGCCGGTATAATAGCAGTGGTTCGAAAAGAACGACAGCCGGCTGTTCCTTTCACTGGGGCAACAGAGGGAAATCCGTATGTTGACCTCGTACTAACGAATAGCAGCCGGCCGCCGCATCGCTTCATGGGGAGCAGTTCGAAGGATTGCTACCCCGAATAGACGTGTGGTACTATACCGGTTTTCTTTTTGAACGGTACGAAGTTTTAGGAGGCTTTTATGCAGTTTATCGGAATCGACATTCACACAAATCGCTTCACCTGTTGTTATCTGTTCAAGGATACGAAGGAGAAGAAGATGGCAACCTACGAGCTGGACGACGCGGGACTTGCCCAGTTTTACAAGACCCTGGACGCAGAGACCTACGTCCTGCTGGAGGCAACCATCAACACCTTTTCGTTCGTTGACCTCTGGAAGGACAAGGTCAAAGAGGCGCTGGTAGCCAACACCTACCAGCTTAAGTCGGTTGGGGTCGCATCCAAGAAGACCGACAAAATCGACGCGGCGAAACTGGCCGAAAAGTTGAAAGCCGAGGTTCTCTCGGGGGTGCAGCAGATAGTCCCGGTCACGGTGGCGCCGAAACAAATCCGGGACCTGCGGGCGCTGTTTTCAACCTACCGGCTCCTCCGCAAGGAAATCGGACAGACCAAGAACCGTGTCCATTCCCTGCTGAAGGAGAACCTGTTTCCCTTCACCAAGGAATACATCTTCGGCAAGAGAAGCCGGCAGCGTATCCGCTCAATTTCAAGCGATCCGGTGCTGAACTTCCAAATCAATCTGCTCATGGATACCCTTGAACACCTTGAGACTCAGGTCGAGGAGGTGATGGACAGGATCAAGGTGAGGGCGGAACCGTTCATGCGAGAGATAGAGATTCTCACCAGCATGTCCGGGGTGTCGGTGATGTCCGCTATCGCGATTATCGCCGATGTGATTGACGTATCGCGTTTCAAAAACGCCAAGCATTTCGCCTCGTACTTGAGCAGCGCGCCGAGGGTGGAGAGCTCCAACAATACCACGGTTATCAAAAGCACGAACAAGGCCGGGCGGAAGGTGTCTATCACCATGCTCTCCCAATCGCTGAACCACTTCCGGGACAGCAATCGGGCGCTCAATGCGTGGTACGAGAAAGCGAGTGTTTTCAAGAAGAAGGGGGTGGTGAGGATGGCCTTGTGCCGGAAGGTGATTACGCAGTTATTCCAGATGCTCAAGAAGGGGGAGTACCATCATTTCAGGAATCCCGTTCTTCACGAGAAGAAGATGAGAGAGTACCGGGCTTTTTTGAAGAAACATCAGAACGGTGAAAATATTTCTGATATTCTTCAAAAAACCGCTTGACTTTTCTCATAGACGTGCTGTATACGAATAAAAATTAGGCATTTAACCACTTTTCCACCCAAAGAGTGGAAAAGTGGTTAATCCTTAACCATCCACCCCTGGGAAAACCGCTGGGTTTCCCTAAATATGTCCCCATCACGCTTGGGGGCGGCATCGGTCAAAGGCAGGCCGTAGCGGGCAAGTCCCTGAAGTACCGCTTCGTGAAACGGCGCGTCCTCCGGCCGCAATCCGGGAACGCCGGGTTGGGGGATGAACAAGGGGGGAGCGTCCGCTCCGGGCAGGGGATGGTCCCGGCCGGCCAGGAATGTATCCAGAAACGGCCCGGCGATGATGCGGGTGTGGAAACCCGTACCGAATGTTTGTGCGGACGCAGCCGTGGTTTGCGCCAGCAGGAACAGGACGCTGCCCTGATTGAAGCTCTGGTAATAGAGTGCCGTAATGGGGATTGTCCCCGCCGCAGCGGTGTCTACCGGAATTTCCCAGGAGGTTCCCGAAAAGTCCAGCCTCAATGCCGGGCCATCGGCTTTGAGGGGCGGCAGGCCCGAATTCATGCCGCGCTTCCAGGCTTCCCGAAAATCCGCCTCGGTGGAGGTTCCCTCCGGGACGGCTTCCACTGTGGAGGGGGCTGTGCCGGGTGTGAAGCCCCCCTTCCCGTCGGGGTCAACATAAAGCAGGCCATATTCAAAGCGCTGGGCTATACCGTTTTTATAGAGGAATTCATCGCCCACCGGCGCTCCGTATCCGGCGGCGCCGTTAGCCCCCTTGCGGCCGGCGCTTTTCCCGTAGAGGTTGAGGATGGCGCCACGGACGGTAAACACCCGGTTCCCTTCCATACTCTGAATAGCCAAAACCAGGGACGGTATTCCCCAGGTATTAGGGGTCTCCGCAAGGGAGGGGTCCCGCCAGTTCTGTACCCGGCATAGGGGCGCCGCCGTGGGCCAACTATGGACAAAATCGCCCCCCAACACCCCATCCAGGGAGGGATTCCGAAGACATTCTTCAATGTAAGCGGTACGGAAGGATTCGGTAAGCGCGTTTGTTTCAGCTTCGCCCGGTTTAACAAGACCCACCCCCGGCGCAATGGCAGGCCAGGAAAGGGGGGCGGGAATAAATTCCATCCCCGCAGGAATGGGACGCTCCGGCAAAGCGGGTATCGTCTCTAAGGGGGGAGCGGCTTCCATCGGGTTTTCGGCATCCCCTTGGGAAGTTTCCTTCGGGGTGTTCAACCCGGCGCATCCGGCAAACAGTAAAAACGGCAATAGTGCCGTGAGCAATACCGATCCGAAGCGGCTTTTAATTATCATAACGATAGTGTACCATACTTAAGATTTTCTATATAATAGTTTGTGGAGAAAGCCTATGAATGCCCAGGAACTGCGTTCCCTGTATGTCGAATTTTTTAAGTCCCATGATCACGCCCAGATCCAGGGCAAGTCCCTGATCCCCGAAAACGACCCCACGGTGCTCTTTACCACCGCCGGTATGCACCCCCTGGTGCCCTACCTTTTAGGGGAGCCCCACCCGGCGGGGAACCGGCTGGTGGATTACCAGAAGTGTATCCGCACCGGGGATATTGAATCCGTGGGAGACTCCAGCCACCTTACCTTTTTTGAAATGCTGGGGAACTGGTCCCTGGGGGATTACTTCAAGGAAGGGGCCATCAGGATGAGTTTTGAGTTCCTCACTTCCCCCAAATGGCTGGGCATCCCCCCGGAAAAACTGGGGGTTACGGTTTTTGAGGGAGACGAGACGGTTCCCCGGGATGATGAATCCGCCCGGGTCTGGAAACTACTGGGTATCCCGGAAAATCGTATCAAGTACCTGGGGAGGGAGGACAACTGGTGGGGACCCGCGGGAACCACCGGCCCCTGCGGCCCGGATTCGGAGATGTTCTACGATTTTGGGAAAGAGCCCTGCGGCCCGGACTGCGGCCCCGGCTGCGGCTGCGGGAAGTGGCTTGAAATCTGGAACGATGTGTTCATGCAGTACAATAAGACCGCCGATGGGACCTACGAACCCCTGGCCCGTACCTGTGTGGATACCGGCATGGGCATAGAGCGGACCGTGACCATCCTTAATGGAAAGAAATCGGTGTACGATACGGAGATCTTCGCCCCGATTATCGCGAGTATAGAGAAAGCTTCGGGGTATACCTACGGGTCTGACCCGGAGAAGGACAAATCGGTGCGGATCATCTGCGACCATGTCCGGGCATCCACCTTCGTGCTGGGTGATCCCAAGGCGGTGAGCCCCTCCAATGTGGGCGCCGGGTATGTGCTGCGGCGGCTTATACGCCGGGCGGTGCGGCACGGGCGGAAGCTTGGCATTGAGGACCGGCTGGTCTTATCGCCCATTGCGGAAGTGGTGGTGGATATGTTCAAGGGGCCTTATCCGGAACTGTCGGATAACCGCGCCAAGATCATCGCAGAGCTTGATACGGAGGAACAGAAGTTCCTGGAAACCCTCAAGAATGGGGAACATGAGTTTGAGAAACTCCTCCCCAATTTATTGAAGGACCCCAAGAAAATCATGTCCGGGCGGCTTGCGTTTAAGCTCTACGACACCTACGGTTTCCCCATTGAGCTGACCGATGAATTGGCGTCGGAGCAGGGCCTCACGGTGAACCGGGCGGAATTTGACGAGGCATTCAAGAAGCACCAGGAGCTTTCCCGCGCGGGGGGCGATCAGATTTTTAAGGGCGGCCTTTTGGATCATTCCGAGGAAACCACCAAATATCATACCGCAACCCATCTGTTGCAAAAGGCATTACAGATAGTGCTGGGGGATCATGCGGCGCAAAAGGGCTCCAATATCACCGCCGAACGGATGCGGTTTGACTTTTCCCACGGCGCTCCCCTGACCGCCGAAGAGCTGCGCAAGGTCGAGGCTATAGTGAACGAGCAGATCAAACGGGATCTGCCGGTTACCATGACGGTGATGAGCCTTGAGGATGCCAGGAAGTTGGGGGCCATGGCGCTTTTCGGTGAAAAGTACGAATCCCAGGTGAAGGTGTATGCCATCGGGGATTTCTCAACGGAGGTGTGCGGCGGCCCCCATGTGGAACATACCGGTACCATGGGAACCTTCAAGATTCAGAAGGAGCAGTCCTCCTCCTCCGGGGTGCGAAGAATCCGTGCGATACTGGAATAGCCAGGACGGGTAAATATAGAGTATACTTGGGGATATGGATATGAGAAAGTTTACAAGATGGTTCCTTTTCCTTGCGTTGTTTGCGGGTTTCGGAACCGGCTCCCTATTCTGCGGAGGCAAAGGGGATTCGAAAACGGAGTCCCTTCCCGAGGGGACCCCCATTGGCGCGGCGGGGCTGTCTACGGATATCGTAGCTGAGCTAACCCTGACCAAAAAAGAAGTTATTTATGTCAAGCAACTGCAGCTTGAGGTAGAACGGCGGTCAAAGATGCAGGAGATTCCCCCGGAAGTATCGCCCCTGGATCTCCGGCGTATGGTCCTGGACGCCATGGTAAGCGAGCGGCTTGTGCTTCAGGCGGCGGAACGGGCGGGCATTACTTCGCCGCCTGCGGAACTGGAACAGCGTATCCAGATGGTACGGGCCAGCGCAGGGCGGCCGGTTACGGACCAGGAATTTGCCGAGGGTATTGAAAAGCAGTATAACATGAATTATACCGCCTTTCAGACTTACCTGCATGAGGACCTTGTCAGGCAGAAATATATAGAACAGTACATTGTACAGCAGGCGGAAAAGACCAAGGCCGGGGATTCCATTTCCGACCGGGAAATTGATATCGAAATTCAGGGCGTAAAGGATGAGTTGGCCGCCCAGGCAGGACGGGTTCCAACGGATGCGGAGTTCAACGATTTTATCAAGCGGCAGGGTATGGATTTGATCTCCCTCCGGGGGCAGATCCGGCGGCAGTTGATGGTACAGAAATACCTGATCACTGCGGCAGGGGGCAATCCCACGGAAGAGGAGATTCTGGCCGTTTATAACCGGTACAAAACCGAGTTTACCCGGCCCGATACGATTTCCTTTGACTATATACGGATACCCTTCGGCTCCAATGCCTCGGCGGTCCTGGCGGCACGGACCCGGGCGGACGAACTGGCCAGGAAAATCGGTTCCAGTGTTTCGGCTTTTAACGAGGAATCCGCCGCCGCAGCGGCTGCCAATAACTCCGGATCCGCCCGGTTTATCCTGCTCAGTACCGAGGATCCCCGGATACAGCAAGTCTTTGGGGTGAACTTTATCGATATGGCCAAGCCCCTGACGGAAGGCAAGGTTTCCGGGGTAATTGAGGGCAGGCAGGGCTTTTTTATCATCAAGGTAACCGCCAAGTTCCCCCCGGTAAATCTTGAGCTTAAGGATACCTACCGTTTGGGGGCCCCCGCCACGGTCCGGGATGTGATCAACTCCCAGTTGATGCAGCGGGCTTTGACCGAAGGAGCCGCATTGGTGACCAACACCCTGGCCGAGGATCTCCGGAAAGAGGGTTCGGTAACGGTACACGAAAACTTGCTCGCCTGGTAACGGACGCGGCAGCGGGTGCAGTAGCAAATGGCGTCACGCAGAAAAGGGCGGATTCTGGCTTTTCAGGCCCTGTATTCCTATGAAGCGGCCTCCCCCGCCCTGGAAGATTTGCTGAGCTTTTCCTGGCTCGAAGCGGAGAAACAGGCCGCCCTGGACGAAGGCGCCGGCGGTTTTGCCCGGCTTTTAATCCAGGGTACCATAGAAAATATTGAGGCCGTGGATACCATGATCCGCGCCCATTTAAAAAACTGGACTTTTTCCCGGGTAAGCCGGGTCGATCTTGCCCTGCTGAGGATAAGCGTCTATACCCTCATGTACCAGGAAGAGATGGCTCCCTCAATTGTTATTGACGAGGCCATCGGCATATCCCGGGAATACGGCGCCGATGATTCCTATCGGTTCATTAACGGCGTCCTGGACAGTATCCGGCAGACCCTGCAAGCGGCCGGAAGTCCATGAAACAAGCCTTGGATCATCAGCCGCAGCTTGCTAAGCTGAAAGCGGTATGTATCCTGGGGCTGGCAATTTTCCTGCTCCTTCTGGGAGGCCTTGCCTTTCTCCTCTACTATACCGGCTGGAACGATCCTTCAGAGCAGGGGAACTTTTTTCAGGAACTGCGGAAGTTTGATGCACTTCTGTTGGAAACACCGGAAAGGCTTACGCCCCGGAGGCTCAATCCCCTGCTGGACCGGACTTTCCCCCTACCAGTATTTTCTGCAAATGAAAATTAACAAGGCCAAGGAACTGCTGACAGAGGGAACCTTGAGTATCAAGGAGATTTCCTACAAGCTTGCCTTTGACAGCCCCTACTATTTTTCCCGGCTCTTTAAAAAGAAAACCGGCGCCGCCCCTTCCCAGTGGAGCAACACCACCAGTCCCAAGGACCTTGACCTCTGGGAGGGATAGGAGCCTTTTATCGTTCCAGCCGCCGAAGCTCCATTCTGGCGTTGAGGTTCTCCGGCTCCAGTTCCAAGACCGTTTCCAAGGCCCGCTGGCTTTCTTCGTTCCGGCCAAGCATGTGGAGACAGCGGGCTATCCTCAACTGGACTTTTGCCGCGTCGGGAGGGTTTTTTACCAGCGTGTAAGCGCTTTCGTAGTATTCCAGCGCATGAGAAAGAGCCCGTTGGCTTTCCGCAATCAAACCCAGGTTTGCCGGGACCTGCCATATCGCAGGGTGCGCTTCTGATGGAAGCGATGCTTCCTTGAGCAGCGCTTCCGCTTCCCCCAACCTTTGCTCCCGGATAAGCCGGAGCGCCTCGTGCAACACCAGGGCGGAGCTGTCTATGCCGTTTATTCGGGCCTGCCG
>BNUY01000110.1 GCA_025997715.1 Spirochaetia bacterium | reverse complement strand
CGATTATGCCGAGTATTTCGTTGCGATACAGTTCAAGGGAAACATCACGTAACGCAACGGTACCCATAAACTTTTTAGTAACATTGCGTATGGCAAGTATGGGCGCGGCGCTTTCAGTCATGGGCGCTTTCCGCCTTACCGACACTGCGCAGGGCCTGCCGCATTATCAAACGCCGTTTGTATTGGTCCAGCAGCACCGCCAGAATCAGGATGGTGCCGACAACAAGGTTTTGCCAATACACCGAAATGTGCATCAGGGTGAGTGAGTTGGTCAGCACTTCCATGAAGAACGCCCCCAGTACGGAGCCCAGTATGGAGCCGGTACCGCCGAAGGTTGAAGTACCTCCGATGATGGCCGCGCAGATAACGGTCAGCTCGTAACCGGTACCCGCCGCCGCTTCCGCCGAACCGAGCCGGGCCGTAATGAATATGCCGGCCAGCGCCGCCAATCCTCCGGTGATGGTGTACACCAAAAGCTCCGTGCGTTTTGTGCGGATGCCGGAGATACGCGCCGCCTCCCGGTTGCCGCCGAGGGCGTAGATACTCCGCCCGAACTCGGTACTGGAAAGAACGATGTGTCCTATAACGGCAATCCCTAACGCGAACAGCACCACCGCCGGCAGCCCGATAAAACGGAACTTTTCGATTGCCTTTATGGCGGCGGGCAGCGGATAAATCGGCACACCCTTTGTCAACACCTGTACGAGGCCCTTTGCGGCGTACTGCATCCCGAGGGTAACAATCAGCGGCGGTATACCGCTTTTTACAATGATGATGCCGTTGAGAAACCCGATGAGCAGGCCCATACCTAAGCCCAGCATAATGGCAGCGGGTACCGGCAGCCCCGTGCGGCACGCCATCCCGGTGATAACTCCCCCAAGGGCCAGTACCGACCCGACGGACAAGTCGAGGCCGCCGGTGATAAGAATAAAGGTCATACCGATTACGGTAATCAGGGTAAAGCCGGAGGAACGCAGCACATTGAACAGGTTTGCGCCGGAGCTAAACGTGGGGTTTACCAGGGTCACCGCGCCCATGTACAGGATGAGCATGATAATGATGCTGCTCTCCTGCCGCTGAATAAACCGGCCTAAAACCGCGCGGACACTCCCGCCATTTCTGTCAGGTGAAACATTTCCATTCATCATAATCTATGGTAATATGGAAATTTCATGCACGCAAATAAAATTGTTGTAACTATCTTGTTAATTGTGGTATTCTTTTGTCAGGATTCTCATTTTGCGCAAAATGTTCGTTCTCCTAAACAGAGGTATAGTACTGTTTTTGGCCGGTTGCAATCTTTCCTTACTCTGATATACTCTTGTCATGAAGCAAAACAATACGGTTATTCCCATGCTCTTTACCAAAAAGCTCTCTTTATCTGTGAAAATGAGCCAGGGCTTTTTCAGGATGGCCTGTGCACGGCTATTCCCCCGGCACGGGTATGGTTTTAACCACATGAAAAACCTCAGTCTGGTGTATTTTAAACTCACCCCCCTGTGTAACCTCCGCTGTGTCATGTGCGGACAATGGGGAGATAATGGGGTGATGAAAAACGGCCATCCCGCTGAGGATTCAAAAAAACTCGTCTCCCTGGAACGGTACAAGGAAATCGTGGACGAACTGGCCCCGCGGAAACCGGTAATCTACCTCTGGGGCGGCGAACCTTTTTTATATCCCGATTTGATACCCCTGGCAAAGTACATGGTGGAAAAGGGCCTTTTTGTAAGCATCAATACCAACGGCACCCTTCTTGAGCAGCACGCCGAACAAATTGTCCGGGATGGGTGGAGTGCCATCTTTGTGTCCCTTGACGGCTTCGAGGAAACCAACGATGCCATGCGCGGCAAGGGTTCCTACCAGCGGGTTATCCGGGGGATAGAAGCGGTAAGCCGGGAGAAGAAAAAACAAAAGAGAAAACACCCCATCATCAGTATTGTTACCGTGGTAACGAACATGAATTACCTTGACATCGAAAACCTTGCGGAGGCGACCCGGGGCTTAAACCTGGATCTGCATGTTTTCAATCTGGGAACCTACACCAACGATAGTATCGTTGCTGCCCATCGCCGTTTTATGAAGGAAAAACTTAACACCGGCAGTGATTGTCTTGAAGCGTACAATACGGGGTATAACAAAAATATCGACGGAGAAAAACTTCACCACATTCTTAAGAGCCTCCACAAAAAAAACTACGGTCACCCGATTCTTACCGTCCCGGTGCTGAACCCTGAAAAGACCAATACCTACTACGCAAATTTAGAAGAGGCGGTGCGCAACCGCTGCATTGTCCCCTGGTGCCAGGCAAACATCAACTACAATGGGGACATCCATTTTTGCGCAGACTATCCCGATTATATCCTGGGGAACATCAAGGAAAGCTCCTTCACGGAAATCTACAACGGCGACCGCGCAAACCTTTTCCGGAAGACGATCAACGCCTGCCCGGGGGGAATGTTCCCCGGCTGTTTGAGGTGTTACCAAAATATGCTCTTTGGGGAAAAGATACGGGGCTTTTAATGCTTTTACCGGAGGCTCCGCAGCGTGTCCAGCAACTCCCCCACCCCCACGGTAATAAACGCGTTTTTCTTCGCTGTTTGTGTCGTCATTGTCTTCTATGCCCCGCTGCTGCGGGGGTAGAACGACGACCGACTTGACAATTCACGGTAAATCAAGTATTATCACCGTATGGAAGTAGTGCGAAAAATTATAGATGGCAATCGGCTCAATACCTTGTTTGCGTTGCCAAAGTCATTTCTTGACCGGAAACTTGAAATTCTCATAATGCCGGTTGCAGAAGAAACTGCGGAGGAAACGCAAAACGAACACAAAGTATGGCAAGGACTCACTTCCGGCACGAAAAATCCCGTTCATATTGCAAAATCGTGGGATGATCCCGAGTCATGCTTGAATAATCCTATACACATTGGAGAGGGATACAGAAAAATTACGCGCGATGAAATATATGACGAGTGTATAAATCGATTAGGCTGTATGAAAGGCAAGAAATAAATATGGTTATAATGACATTCATATTAGTGCGCAAGTGTTAAATGAGGTCTATTCAATATTATCAAAACACAAAGTTGCACATAACTTAATATCAAAATATATTTTTGAACTACAAGGCATTTTACAAGTTTCTTCAATAACTACCGCAACAATCAACGATAGTTTGCTCCTCAAAGAAAAATATCACTATTCGTGGTGGGACAGTCTGATTCTCGCATCGGCACTGGAAAACGATTGCGTAACCGTCTATTCCGAGGATATGCAGGACGGGCAGTTCATCGAAGACCGGTTGACTATCAAAAATCCATTTTAGAGAAATGGACTATAGGAGGCTGACATGACGGTGCACCCCATCATCCCGCTGGAAATACTGAGTTGCCTCATGGAAGCCTTTGCGACGCTTGCAATCGTTGCTTAGACCGTAATAAAGCCAAGTTTACCCCAAAGTGTACCATAAAATCCCCTCAAATGGAATATATCGTCTCCAGCAACTCCCCCACATCCACGGTAATAAACGCAATAGACCTGTCCGCGCTCCCGTAGGGGATAACCAGCCGGCCGTTCCGGATGATAGACCCGCAGGTGTACACCACGTTCGGCACATAGCCCGTCCGCTCCCGTTCGCCGGGGGAAATCAGGGGTTCCGCCAAGCGGCCTATCACCTGGGACGGGTCCGCTTTGTCCAGGAGCAGGGCGCCAATGGAATAGCGCCGCAGTGATCCTACGCCGTGGGTCAGCACCAGCCAGCCTTCCGCCGTTTCCAGGGGGGAGCCGCAGTTCCCTATCTGGGTGTACTCCCAGGGATACTGCGGGGAGACGATCTTTTCCGCTTCGTTCCAGACAAGCAGGTCGTCGGAAAACATGATAAAAATGCTTTCCCCGTCCACCCTAGAGAGCATGGCATACCTGCCGTTGATTTTCCGGGGAAAGAGGGCCATCCCCTTGTTCACCGCCATGACGCCCCCCAGGTTTTGTATGCGGAATTGCAGGAAATCGGTGGTTGCTATCAGCTTTGGGAGAATGTTTTTCCCGTCGTAGGCCGTATAGGTCGCGTAATAACAGACGCTGCCATCATCATTGATGAAGCGGACAAACCGGGCGTCCTCAATGCCGTTCTGTTCCTCCGCCGATACGGGGAAGAGGAGCCGTTCGGAAAGCCGGGTTTCTTTACGAAACAGTATTGTTTCCACGCCGTTTGTATGACAGGCGCCTAATTCGGCGGTGCGTCCCACGGGATCGATGCTTAGCAATCCTGCCGCATCAATCATTCCGGTCCTGAAGGAAATCGACGAGATATGGCCTTCCCCCACGGAACGGGTGCTCATGATGAAGCGCAGACTTTCTGCGCCGCGCTGTATTTCTGCGTCACGCAGTGTTTCTGCGTTGTCCGGCGCTTCCACAATTGACGGATTAAACAGCGCCGTAGCTTCAAAAGCATATTCCATGGTGAAATAGGCCCCAACCAAAAGCCGCCCCGCAGGACTCAGGCTGCAATCCTCAAGCTCCTCCGCCATGGCCAGGTGTTCCCTGAAGTTTCCGATAAGGTCCCCGTGATCCGCGCTGAACCCGGCGATCACCTGCTCCAGTTCCAACTGGATAGTATCTTCCGGCAGGGCGGCCACCCGGTCCGCCACATGGCGTATCCGGTCCGCCGTGGGCACGAAGGGGCGCAGGACCAGCCGGGCATAGTCGGGCTGCAGGTCCGGCTCGATCAGGCGATTCAGTGCGATTGGGGCGATGGGATCGCGCATCATGCTTCGCCTCCCTTGGTATCTTCAAGGAGAAGGCGCTTCTCCGCCTCCCGCATTTCCGAAAGGGCCAGTTGGAAGGCCAGGGTGGATTCCGCCCCTTCGTTCTGGTTGAGCCGGTCCATGTGGAGGCCGTCATGGCAGCCGCCGCTTGCCGCATCGAACACGAAGAGGGACAGGTCGTTGCCCCCCAGGTACCAGCGGAAGGCCCGTTGCGCTTCCCCATGCCAGAAGAGGTCCCCGCTTACCCGGTAGGCTTCAAGGCAGGCGGACACCGAGGAGTTTGCCTCCAGGGGCTGCTGGTCGAACAGGGGCTGCTCCGCTCCTTTGTTATACACCCGGTCGCTGCCGATGGGGCGGAAATGACCCTTGGGGCTGGTCTGTGTTTCCATGAGCCACCGGAGGGAGGTGAAGCCCGCGTCCAACATGTTCTGATTCCCCGTATCGCGGCCGCAGAGGAGCAGTGCATGGGGGAGCTTGGCATTGTCGTAGCTCAGGTAGGGCTCGAACCAGGGCCAATTCGGGGCGGCGGTTTTTTTGTAGAGCGCAAAGAGGCGGTTTGCAAGTTCCTCCCGGATGCCGTCCACCAGCCGGTCCCCGGAAAAACGCCGGAGATATTCGTGGATGGCGATGATGGAAAAAGCCCAGGCCCGGGGGGAGGTGAAGGAGCTTACCGCGGGAAGGCCCAGTTCAAAGAGCTTCGCCGCCGCGCCCTGGAAGCCCGGGTTGACGCAGCGCCCCAGGCAGGTGCCAAGCGCCCATACCACCCGCCCGTGGCTGTCCTCGGAGGCCGCCGACGGCAGTTCCGGCGCCCAGGATCGGTCAAAGTTCAGGAAATTTCTAAACCGCCCCGATGTTTCCTCATAGGCATAGTGGAGCAGCGACAAATAGATCCCCGCAAGCCGGTCGATTTCACTTTCCGCGTCCTTCGAACCGGTGGCTTCCTTCGCCTGGGATGCCAGCAGGACCATCAGTATTAGTGCGCGGGCGTTGTCGTCGGAGCAGTAACCTTCGGTGTAATTGGGCACCGTATAAACCGCGTGCTGGAACATCCCGGTATCGTCGGTGAGCCGCCTGATGTGGTCCAGCTTCAGCTTGGGCAGTTCATTCTGTTCCTCCTCGGAGAAAAGGCCCCCCAACGGGCCTCCCGGTGATGCAGCAATACTGCAGGTCATACGAGCTTCGGTAAAAAGCTCCACATACTTCCGGGCCACCGTGGGCCAGGTCATGTTCCGGCCCTCCAGGAACGCGTTTTTCCGCATGGCGTTCCGCTCCGTATCATTGGAGGCCAGAGCGATCACCGCATCGGCAATAGCCGCCGGGTCCCGGAAGGGCACCAGGATGCCGCGCCCATCCGCCAGTAATTCTGCGGCGTGCCAGTAGGGGGTGGAGATGATGGCGTTCCCGATGCCGTAGGAATAGGCCAGGGTGCCGGAAACTATCTGTTCTTCGTAGAGATAGGGGGTGATGTAGATATCCGCCATCACCAGAAATTCCTTGAGTTCGTCCGCGGACACAAAGCGGTTACGGAAAAGAACGTGCTTTTCCACATGGAGTTCCGCCGCAAGCTGCTGCAGGGACAAGCGGTACGCCTCCCCCTCATGGCGAATCAGAGCCGGATGGGTAACCCCCAGGACGATATAGATAGTGTTGGGCTTAGACTTGATGATCTCAGGCAGGGCGCGGATCACCTGCTCAATACCCTTGTTGGGGGAAAGGAGGCCGAAGGTGAGAAGCACCGTTTTGTCCGCCATATCGTACTGGGCCTTGTAGAAGCTGGGGTCGATGAAGGGCATTTCCGGAATGCCGTGGGGGATGAGCCGGATCTTATCCAGGGGGACATCGTAGGCGGTGGAGAGCAGTTCCACCCCCTTTTGGGTCATCACCGCCACGAAGCTGGACCGCCCGGCGATTTCTTCCAGAACCCGCCGCTGCCGCTTAGTGGGCTCCCCGGTTATGGTATGGAGGGTCGTCACCAGGGGCATCCTGAGCTTACGGACCAGGGAAAGGATGAAGTTCCCGTCATCGCCGCCGAAAATCCCGTATTCATGCTGCAGGCAGAGGATATCCGGGTTATTACTGTTGAGGAAATCCGCCGCCCGCCGGTAGGAATCGAGGTTTTTTTCCTCAATTTCGAAGCGCACCCGATCGGGATACCGGTAACCCTCGGGAATGTCGGTGATAGCCCCGGCGAAACAGGAAATCCCCGGATGGGCGGCGGCCACGGACTCGCAAAGGCTGGTAGTAAAGGTGGCGATGCCGCACTGACGGGGCAGGTAGTTGCCGATAAAGGCGATGTTCAGGATAGCGTTATTCATACAGTTCCCCCTGGAACCTTTATGAAGGGTTCCCGTAAGCCGGCCGCTGGTATTGGGAACTAACGTTCCTTGAGCATTACCAGGGACACAAATGGCGGAACTGAATGCTAATCAGTGGTTGCGAACATTGTTCGTCTATACCCAGTATACGCTGTTTTTGGGATTTGTGCAATTGATCTTACAGGGAATTTAGTATATACCAAATTGCAGGCAAAAGGAGACAAAAATGCAATACCGAGATGATAAGGTTTCAGGGAACAAGCTGTCAATATTGGGGCTTGGCTGTATGCGGTTTTCACGAAACATGGCCGAAACGGAGCGGATGATTTTAGCGGCAATTGACGGCGGGGTGAATTATTTTGACACCGCCTATATTTATCCGGGCAGTGAGGAAACCCTGGGGACGATTCTTGCAAAGCATAAAAAGCGGGAATCTGTTTTTATCGCCACGAAACTCCCCTTGATCCTCTGCAAAGGCCCCGATGACTTTGACAAGTTTTTTAATAAAAAACTTGAGCGCCTTCAAACCGATTACATAGACTATTATTTAATGCACATGATAACCGGCTCCGCCCAGTGGGAACAGTTTCGCGGGTGGGGGATAGAACAATGGCTGGCCGAAAAGAAACGTACCGGAAAAATACGCCGGGTGGGTTTTTCATTCCATGGCGGGCAGGGGGAATTCATAAAGGTACTCGACGCGTATCAATGGGATTTTTGTCAAATACAGTACAACTATTCCAATGAAAACTTTCAGGCCGGGAAAGCGGGGCTCTTGGCGGCGGCGGCAAAAAATATCCCGGTCATCATCATGGAGCCCCTCCTTGGGGGGAAACTTGCCACGGGATTACCAAAGGAAGCGGTTACGCTGTTTTCTAAAGCAAACCCTTCCCGGACACCTGCGGCGTGGGGCATGCGCTGGCTTTGGAATCAGAGCGAGGTAACCTGTGTGTTAAGCGGTATGAATACTGTCGCGCAGATGGAAGACAATCTTCGTTCCGCCGATACTGCCGGCGCACTGACCGACGGGGAACTGGCGGTGTATGCGGAGGTGATCGCCCTATTCAACCGGGCGTACAAAATCCACTGTACCGGATGCAATTACTGCATGCCCTGCCCCAAGGGAGTAAATATACCCGGTTGTTTTGCCGCCTATAACGCCAGCTTCGCGCAAAGTTTTACGGTGGGGATGCAGCAATTTTTTACCAGTACTGCGGCGGTGAGTAAGCGGCCCTGCGGCCCGCGGCTTTGTGTTGAGTGCGGCAAGTGCGAAAGCCACTGTCCGCAGCATTTGCCCATTCGCCGTGCCCTCAAACAAGCGGCCGGGCGTCTGGAACCGCTGCCGGTCCGCGTAGCCTTATCGATTGCCCGGCGGTTTCTTCCGTAAACGGTCAGTCATAAAACAAACACACCCCGTACACCTTCTCCGCCCCGTTTTCCTTCAAGGCGGTGGTGCAGGCGTCCAGGGTGGCCCCGGTGGTGATCACATCGTCAAACAGTATTACGGTGTTTGGCGCAGGTTTAGTGCAGAGGATCTTTCCCTTAAGGTTGGTCTTCCGGTCCGCCTTGTCCAGTTCCTTCTGGCTTTTCGAGGGGAGCCGCTTAAGGCAGGGATACACCGGCTGCCCCAGCGTTCTGAGCCGGGACCCCAGGTAGGCCACCTGATCCCACCCTGCTTTGCGTATCTTTCCGGGCCGCGGCGGCACGGGAACCAACACCCGTTCTGATGCGGTGGGGGGAAGCTTTTCCAGGGCCTCCATGAGCTGTTCCGCGAGGAAATTGCCTAGGGGAAGTTTTTTCCCGAACTTATAGGCGCTTAAAAGTTTCCGGTATTTGCCGGTATAGGGGAATATACTGAAGGCGCCGTCAAAGATGTGAGGCTCCTCGTTCCGGCATTGCAGGCATTGCCCCTGTTCCGAGATAAGGGGGCGGCCGCATGAGGTACAGCGCAGTTCATCGCTTATGACAAGTGCATTGCTGCAGGGGCGGCACAAACCGTACCATGCCTCGGCTGAATCCAGAAGTTCCCCGCCGCAGATGGGGCAATCCGCGGGGAACAGGTATTCCCGGATATAGGCGGCGGTTCGGGCGGCGTGGCGGAAGAGGCGCTTAGTCATTGCTGTCTCCTTTGAGGTTTTTTTCTGGTAAAGGGGCTTGCAAAATACGGAGAAGTGTAGTATCCTTTATATCAGAGAGGGAAACCTTTGGAAGACCCACCGTTGAAAGGTGGATGGCTTCTAAAAGGCTTCCCTTTTCTATTTCTGAAACCATGTGATCGTAGTACCAGATACCCGAATTTTCCCCTAATACAATATGAACGGTATAGTGAGCCTCCTCTAATTCTATTCCGATTACAAGATGACTATATTTATAATAATGGATACTCGGCTTATTTGGTTTCTCGTCAGTTATTACTATTGCATTTTTTAATAAATACGGGATATGGGCAAATAGCTTTTTATTTACGTCGTATTTTAATCCGGGGCCAAGCATTTTATCTATGCCGGTATTTCCTAATTTAATAGGTTCAGATATGGCGTCGTTTTCAAGGAGCTCTTTTTTTAGTTCTTTAAGAAATTGTCTTATTGAACCCTTATTCAGTTCATATTTTCCCACATAGGCATTCCCATCCAGGATACTATCGGGCGAAGCGGCAAGCCGTTCAATGTTGGCCGCCCGGTCTCCTTCCGATATCAGGACAATACTATTTGCCTTAGCCACACCTATCTCCTTGGGATTTTTCCCCCTAAAGAGATATGGGTACATGCACTATTTTACTTTACTACAGCGGGTTTTTACCGCTTATTCGTCAAACAAGGCCGGCCCCGGATTATCCCGGTGCGGTTTACCGGAACTTTTAGGGGTCTCCTTTTTAGTTCCTACGGAAGGGCAGGAAATAGCTTAAACAGACAGAGATTATATGGCTGCCCCGAGTGTAATCATCGGACACGCTGTCAACGGTAATGGAGCTTCTGCCCATACTGCCTGCGCGATATCTTAAAACCGTTTTTTCCACCCTAACTTAAACTTCGCGCCGACATACCATCCAATGCAAAGATCGCTATCCGGATAAAAACGGATGAAGAAAGACCGTGACAGTGAACGCGCCGGGCTTAAACGGCTCAAAAGAGAGAACCGCGCTAAAAGCATGGCGACGAGGTAAGCGAGCTGCGGAGCGCCTATAACCGTTATATTATTGTGACAACATCCTTGGGAGAGAAAGTAAGTGCAGCCCAGGTGTTTGAGCTGTACCGGATGAGATGGCAAATAGAATCGAACCGAAGGTTCGCAGTATTCAAACGACTGAAATCGCTGTTCCGGTATAATGAGATACCGCAGACCTCTGGTCTGATGAAACTGGACCAAAGTGCGCGGGCGTGGTTTTATGGCAAGTTGTTGCTTGCGGCCCTCTGCGAGACGCTCGTGAACAACGGGTGTTTTTCCCCCTGCGAACAAGAGTGTTGAGAACGAACAACGCGCACGATGGAGCCTATGGAGGGAGCAGTACATCGCGTTAGCGTTAGTAGTTAACCTGTTGCTGCAATCCTTCGACATAGGTACTCTGATTGACAGCCTTGACCAATTGCCCCATATGTGCGCCGATTCCAAACGAAAA
>BNUY01000109.1 GCA_025997715.1 Spirochaetia bacterium | reverse complement strand
GAAACACCAGGGCAATGATTACTAGCAAATCCGTGATACGCAGGGTATACTACCTCCATGACAGAACTACTTGTTGTGGGAGCTATCGCGACCAACTGCTGGCTTTATACCTGGGATGATGGCGGTGAGTGCGCCGTCATCGACCCCGGCGCGGACCCTGATGCCATCATATCCCGGCTTAAGCGGCTCAATCTGCGGCCCCGGTATATTCTACTAACCCACGGCCACTTTGACCATATCGCCGCCCTACCCGACCTTGCGGCCGCCTATGCGGACCCGAGGCCGGTGATTGCCATTCACCGGGAGGACGGGCAATACCTGGGCCCCGGCGCCTACGAACCCCATCGGATAAGCTTCACTGCGGCTGCGGGGGACTCCGGCTACGTGGACGCCCTCTGGAAGGACATGCCTCAGGCGGATGAACTGCTTACGGAGGGGAGCGTCATCGGCCCCTTTACCACCCTGCACCTTCCGGGCCACACCCAGGGTTCCGTGGGCTTCCTCGACCAGGCGGCACAGGTCCTCTTTAGCGGGGACACCATGTTCCGGGGCGACTGCGGCCGCACGGACCTCCCCGGCGGCAGTTGGCCTCAGATTCAGCAAAGCCTCCGCCGCCTTGCCACCCTGGACAGGGACATTACCGTGTATCCCGGACATGGGCCAAAGACAAGCATTGGGGATGAAGCAAACAACGTTTATTAAACCACAGACCTCACTGACAACACGGACAAAGGAAAGGATAAGAAAGCAGGAGTCCGTGTTGTCCGTGAGGTCTGTGGTTTGGAACTGGCTCAGCTCCTTTTACTTCCTTTGTGTTTCAGGGTAAAGGATCACCGTAACGGGACCCCGGGGTAACAGTGCGGCTACCGTCTGCTGAATGTCGCGGGCGGTGACGGCTTCGTAGAGTGCGGGACGCTGCTCCAGCCGGTCCAATGGGAGCCCATAGCGGACGGCAAGGTCGGCGTAGTTCCGGGCGATGTAGGCATTATTTTGAAGGGAGTTGGCAAAGGATTTCTTTAGGCCTTCTATCGACTTGGTAAGCGCATCCTGGTCAATGGTCCCTTTGGCTGCCAAGTCCAGTTCGGCGAGGACGGCGGCCCGGAGTTCCGGAACCCTTTTGGGGTCGCAGGGAAAGTACACACCCATGGTGAGTTCACCACCGGGGGGCAGGATTGACTGGGATACCCACACGGAAGGGGAGTACGCGCCGCCCATTTCTTCCCGGATTTTCTTCTCCATTTTATTTTCAAGATACTCGCTGAGTACATCCGCTATTGCATCCCGGGTTTCTGAATACTCCTGGGTAAGCAGCCACTCCATAATAATGAGGCTCTTCTCTTCCTTGCCCTTATAGATGGACTTTTCGACCTTTCCCGGACGCTTGATGTTGGTATCCGTCCAGGTATTCCAGCTTTCGCCGGGCATGATGGAAGCCAGATACGTTTCGATAAGGGGACGCAGGACGGCAAGCTCAAGGTTCCCGGTGAAAACAAAGGTGTAGTCTGCGGGGTTCCTGGCTTTCCTGATAAGCGCCAGGGAGTCGGCGGTGTTTACCCGCTCTAAATCGGCAAGGACCATGGGCTGGAACCAGGGGTTTCCGCCGGTCACCAGCCGGGTATACTCATCGGAAAAGACCGATTCCGGGTCTTGGTCTTGCTGGGCCAGGGAGGTGCGGTAGCCGTCGAGAACGGAGTCGGCCGCATCCTGTTCTATCCGGGGCTCCGTAAAATTCAGGTAGAGGAGTTCAAAGAAGGTCTTCAAATCCCCCTGGGTGGATGTGCCCTGGAAACTCCGGCTGTAGCCCGAAAAGGAGAAGAAAAGGGAAACCTGTTTGTCCGCAAGTTTCTTCATGAGGTCCGGTTCGGAATAGCGTCCGATACCGGAGGCGCCCGCCAGTGCGTCGGCAAGGTTTGCGGAAATGATCTGCGCTTCCGGCACGGATGTGGTTCCCCCCCTCGCCAGGGCGGAGAGGACGATCTCGTTGTTCTTATTTTTCGTTTCCTTAAGGATGACCTTGGCGCCGTTGCTCAGTTCCCACCGGGTGGTCCCGCTCGCAGTATCCGTACTTTCGTTAACAATGCTGCCCGGCACAGGGATGGTGTCCAACAGTTTATCGTCCATGGCCTGGTTCACCGGGCGGGGGATGCGGGTGCGGGCGCTTTGCCGTACCAGTGTGCGGATACGGTCCGGGGTAGGCAGGGTTGCCGCTTCGGACTCCGGGGCACTGACAAAAAGGGTAAGGTCATTGGAGGCAAAATAGCTCTTGGCGGCGGCGGCGAGTTCAGCGGCGGTAATGCCGGGAAGCATTTTGGTACAAGCTTCCAGATCCCACACCGCGTCGGTAACCGGATCGCCCCTGATGAAGTAGGAAACAAAATCGTTTAAGTAGCCCGATGAATGATGCCGGTCTTTTTCGGAAACCCAACGTTCTGTGTCCGCCAGGAAGGAGCGTTTTGCCTGATCGATTTCTGCGCCGGTAAAGCCGTACCGGGCCAGCTTTTCCTTTTCGAGGAGCAACGCATTGAGGGAGTCTTCGGCCCTGCCGGGTTTGGCAATGACCACCATCGTGTAATACCGGGAGTTCCGGGTAATATTGGAGATACCTGCCCCGGCGGCGGCATACGGGGTTTCCGGGTTGTAGCCTGCTTCCGAAAAGCGCATTTCTATCATCCGGTCGGCAAGCGCATCGATTAAGCCCCGCCGGTAGGAAGCCAAGTCCGGAGGGGCCTTATCGGAGGGCATTTTATAGTAGAGATCAAACCGGGTGCTGGTAAGTTCCGGATCGGTGAATATATCAACCGTAAAGCTCCCCTTTTTGGGTTCCGGCAGGTTATAGACCGGCCGTTCGAGCGGTGTCTCCGGCGGCGCAATAGTAAAGTTGGCGGCAAGTTCCGACTCCAGGGCAGCTCCGTCAAAGTCCCCCACAAAGACCAGGGCCATGTTATCCGCCCGGTACCAGGTGCGGTAAAAATTGACAAGCCGCTCCCTCGGGACGGTTTGGATAATTTCGGGAAGCCCGATGGGGCGGCGCTCTGCATAAGGGCTGCCCCGGTAGATAAGGGGGAGGATTTTTTGGATAAGCCGGTCATTGGCGCCCAAACGGGTCCGGTGTTCTTCTATGACAACCCCCCGCTCTTTCTCCACCTCTTCCGGGGCGAAGGTAACGCGATGGGTCCAGTCGTCAATCACCGCCAGGGCCTTTTCGGGGATGACCTTGCGCCCCGCCTGGTTGGTTTCCACCGGAACTTCAATGCCGTAGACCGTTTGGTCGTAGGAAGTGTACGCATTCACATCCGCCCCAAAGCGCATCCCCAGGGATCGGAGATACTCTATCAGGTCGCTTTTCGGGAAGCGCTCGGTGTCGTTAAAGGCCAGATGTTCCACAAAGTGGGCCAGCCCCTGCTCGTCATCCTTTTCCAGCACCGAACCGGCGTTGACCGCCAGGGTCAGGTAGGCCCGGCCTTCGGGCATAGCGTTTTCCAGGATGTAATATTTCAAACCGCCGGGGAGTGTACCGGTCCGGGCATCGGCGGTGAAAGGGATGGGATCCGTGGGCGCACCGAGGCCGTTGTAGAGGGAGGCGTCATTAGCAGGCTTTCCCGTACCGGCGCAGGAGATGATTGCCGTTATCAGGGTAAGGGCTAAGGCAACGCGAACTAAGAGGTTCAATAGATGGGGTTTTTTATAAAGCTGCATATCCCCAGTATAATGGTTTTCTTAGCCGATGTAACTGGTTTTCAGCTTCTTTTCCTTCTTATAGCGCCGGATGGCCAAGTCTATCAGAACATTGATCAATTTCGTGTAAGAAATTCCACCGGCGCCCCACAGTTTTGGGTACATACTGATACGGGTAAAGCCCGGCATGGTGTTGATTTCGTTGACCATAATGGTGTTATCCTCTTTGAGGAAGAAGTCCACCCGGGAAAGGCCCTCGCAGCAGAGGGTTTGAAAGGTTTTGATCCCCAGGGCCTGGATTTTTTTGATAATCCCCTTGGGTAGGTCGGCGGGAATCTTCAGGATTGCGCCGTTTTCGTCCAGGTATTTTGATTCGTAGGAATAGAACTCGTGGGTGGGGATCACTTCCCCGGGAAGGGATGCGGTGACCTCTTCATTACCCAGGATCGCGCATTCAATCTCCCGGCCCTTGATGAATTCCTCCAGGATAATTTTGGTGTCGTAGGCAAAGGCGTTTTTGACCGACTTCTCGTATTCCCCTTCGTTATGCACCTTGCTGATGCCCACCGAGGAGCCCATGTTGGCGGGCTTTACGAAGAGCGGCAGCCCCAGGGCCTTGACGATTTTCTTAAAGGGCGGGAGCGGTTCGTGGGATTGCAGGGTCAGGAAGTGGCCGATGGGGATGCCGGCATCCCGGAGGAGGCGCTTCATCACATCCTTGTCCATGCCCACGGCGGAACCTAAAACACCGGGGCCCACAAAGGGGATGTCCGCCAGCTTGAGGAGGCCCTGGACGGTGCCGTCCTCGCCAAAGGGGCCGTGGAGGATGGGGAAAATTACGTCGATGGATTTTTCCTTCGTGATATCCGTGAGGTTGGAAATCCGGCCGCCGCTCTGGGGGGCCAGGACCACGGCGTCGCTGGACTGGTTGAGCCGTATGGTTTTGGGATCATCGGCGTTGAGGAGAAACCCGGCGCCCTCGTTCAGGAGCCAGCGCCCGCTTTTGTCGATGCCGATAAGGATGGGGTTGTACTTTTTCCGGTCAATGGCGTCGAAAACGTTTTTTGCCGATTGGAGGGAAACCTCATGCTCCGCAGATTTGCCGCCGAACAGGATACCTACGTTAATTTTCTTCATTCCGCAAACACTTCCTTTAAGTTAATTGTACAGCCGGGCAGAACGGTAACAGCGATGGTATCGGCGTCACCATAAGAAGCAGCGACATACCGGCCGTTTTCAAGGACATAAACCTGCACCGTCTCTGCCTTAGGGTCAACTATCCAGTACTCCCGAACTCCGGCATCCAGGTAGAGATTATATTTACGTACCTTATCCTTGGTGGAAGTAGAGGGGGAAAGTATCTCAATTATCAGATCCGGCGCGCCGTTACAGCCGCGGTCGTCCAGCTTTGAAAAATCGCAAATTACGGAAATATCCGGTTCCAATAGCGTTTTGTCGCGGAGGTCTTTTCTGGGGTGCAGCCGGACCCCGAAGGGCCCCATGTATACCTTGCAGGGTTTCCCTTTCAGAAAAATGGCAAGCTGGAGATATAGTTGCCCCAGAAGCCCCTGATGTTTGCGGACGGGGGGGGACATCATGTATAGTTCCCCCTCAATAATCTCCGCCCGGAAATCCTCATCCCATTCCAGAACATCGGCGTAGGTGTAGTCGGAGCGGTAGGGCTGTGTAGGCCGACCATTTGCGGAACGGCAGGTCCGGGGCTCTTCTTTCATAAGTGCGGACGGCATGGTAAACCTCTTGCCTTAGTATAGGGGCAATCCTTGTAAATTACAATGAGGCGTGCTATAAAGAGCCATGGAACTTGTCCGCTGCCCCTGGTGTCTTGGGGATGACGACTACATCCGCTACCACGATAAGGAATGGGGTCGGCCCCTGAAAAACAACCGGAAACTTTTTGAGCTGCTGATTCTGGAGGGCGCCCAGGCGGGGCTTTCCTGGCTTACGATCCTGAAACGACGCGGCGGGTATAGAGAGGTATTTGACGGGATGGACCCGGAACGTATCGCCGCCTATGGTGACAAGGACATTGAGCGGTGCATGGGAGACGCCCGGATTATCCGGAATTCGCGGAAGATACGGTCGGCCATCGAAAATGCCCGGGCTTACCTTGCCATGATGGAGGGGCGGGTTTCTTTTTCCAAGTGGCTGTGGAATTGGGTGGATGGGGAGCCCATTGTGCATCACTATAAAACCATGAAGGAAGTCCCCGCAACAACGGAGCTTTCGGATACCATATCTAAGGAACTGAAACAGAAGGGGTTTTCCTTTGTGGGGTCTACTATCGTATATTCTTTCATGCAGTCCGCTGGGCTGGTGAACGATCATCTGGTACACTGTTTCTGTAGGAGCGAAAGATAAACAACTATGCCGATTAAGATACCCAGAACCCTGCCCGCCTATGATGAACTGCGGGAAGAAAATGTTTTTGTTATGACCGAAGACCGTGCGGAACTCCAGGACATACGTCCCCTCAAGGTGGGGATTGTCAACCTCATGCCCACCACGGTGGATACGGAAATACAATTGCTGCGGCTTTTGGGGAACAGCCCCCTGCAAGTGGACATCAGTTTTCTCCGTATGGGGAGCCATGAATCCCGGAACGCGCCGCCGGGGCATTTGGAAAAATTTTACGTCAGTTCCGAGGATATCATCCGACAAAACATCCGCTATGACGGCATGATCATCACCGGCGCCCCGGTGGAAACCCTGCCCTTTGAGGAGGTGGACTACTGGAGCGAACTGGCGGCGATACTGGACTATTCTTCGCGGTATGTCTGGTCCACCCTGCATATCTGCTGGGGCGCCCAGGCGGGGCTGTACCACCGGTACGGGGTTCCCAAGCTGGTACTGCCTAAGAAGCTCTTCGGCATATTCCCCCATGGGGTGAATGAGCGGAACAGCACCCTATTCCGGGGCTTTGACGACGAATTCCTCGCTCCCCAGTCCCGGCACACCGAAAGTGACCGGCAGGCCATTGCATATTGCCGCGAACTGACCATCGAGTCGGAAACCGATGAAGTGGGGGTCTTTTTCGCTACCGCCCGGAATGGCCGGGAGATCTACGTTACGGGCCATCTGGAATACGACCCCCTGACCCTGGACGGGGAATACCGCCGGGATGTGGGGAAGGGCCTACCCATTGATGTCCCCAAAAACTACTACCCCGGGGACGACCCCTCCAAGCCCCCGGTGGTCCGGTGGCGGGCCCATGCGCATCTCTTTTTCCGGAACTGGCTTAACTATGTGTACCAGGAAACACCCTTCGATTTGGCGGAACTATAAAAAATGGATTAAGAATTTAACCACCGACCTCACGGACAACACGGACAAAAGAAAAGATAACAAAGCAGGAGTCCGTGGCGTCAGTGAGGTCGGTGGTTAAATTTTTATTTTGGAACTTGACAGGAATGTTTGTTTTCATTATATTCTTAGTATATTCATATGATTTATATGATATTGATAAAGATTCAAAGGACGGCTCCCGTGTCTTTCCTGTCCGGTATTTAAAAAAGAGGTGAATGGACGGCAGGGTTACTCCTCTCCTTGCCGTCCACTTTTTAAAAAAGCCTGTATCGCCCGGCGGCCGGAATCAAAGGCCATATCCTCAAGCGTAATATCCCGGGGTTTTATAAAACGCAGCCCCGCGACCTCCTTCTCTTCCAGGGTAAAGTCTCCGGCTTTGAGCCCCGGCACGGTGATGGTAAAGAAGAGATCGCAGGTATTGTAGACGATGTTCCGGTAGGGGTAGACATTGGGGAAGGAGGCGAAAAGGGTGCAATGCGGCCCCGGGTCCCAGCCCAGTTCCTCCCGGCATTCCCGGCGCAGTCCCTCAAGGGCGCTCTCACCGGGATCTATGAAGCCGCCGGGCAGGTCCAGCTTTCCCTTGGCAGGGTCCTTTGCCCGGACCAACAGGACAATTTCCTCGCTGGTACTGATGACCAGCCCCGTGGCGGCGGCGGTATTATGGTAATACAAAAACCCGCAGTCGGGGCAGCGGAATACCTTGTTGTTTTCAAAGCGGATATTCCGCGAGCCGCAGGCCGGGCAGAACTTGAACATAAAAAACCCCTATCGTTGAATCAGATTCCTTTCCATTGTATAATAACGATTATGATTTGTGAATGTTCTCTAACGGTTCGTACCTATGAATGTGATAGCTATGGTCATGTGAACAACGCCAACTATCTGAATTACCTGGAATATGCCCGGTACCAGTTTCTCAAGGCCGTGGGCTTCGATTACCCGGCATTGGTCAAGGCAGGCTACGGGGTCTATATCGCCAAGGTGGTGATCGAATACAAAAAATCCGCCATAACGGAGGACGAACTCCTCATCCGCTCCTGGCCCACCAAAAAGGGCGCGGTGAGCGGCGTCATTGCCCAGCGCATACTCCGGGGCGAGGATGTCATCGCCGAGGCGGAGGTTACCTGGGCCTTCGTTAATTCCAAGGGTATGCCGACAAAGATTCCGCCGGAGTGGGATGTGCCGGGGATGAAGCCAAGCACGAATTAGCCCGGGTCAGCGTAGCTTGACACATAATACCCCGGCATGCCAAGATCGCCCTATGAAAATCGAAGATTTACAGGTAACCGCCCAGCTTGCCCATCTCAACATGGACGAAAAAGAGCTTGCCGCGGCTTTTCCCGCCTTTGAGCAGATGCTCGGCTTCTTTGCGGCCATGCAGGCGGCGGACAAGGACACCGAGGCCTTTCCGGAAGCCGCTTTAGCGGCCGCATTCACTGGGGCCTCCCAAACGGTCTCCTCGGATCATTTCCGGTCCGATAATCCCCATCATAATCCGAATAATTCCCATACGACCTTAGTCCGCGATCTGCTGAATAATGCAGGTGATCGGGATGGCCGGTTTATCGTGGTTCCTAACGTTCTCTAGTTCCCTCGGAGGAATACATGGCATCATCATTGCCGGAAGGCTATTTACCCTATTTCAAAGCCTGGGAAGAAAAAATCGGCGCCTTTATTGAATTTAAGGACGATGTGGCGGAAAAGGCGCCTGGCGCCCTCCCCTTTGCCGTGAAGGACAATATCGCCGTGAAGGGCTTTTCCATAAGCTGCGGCTCCAAACTCCTGGCCCCCATGAAGTCCCCCTATACCGCCACGGTAGTGCAAAAACTTGAGGCCCTCGGGAACACCGTGATCGGCAAGACCAACATGGACGAATTCGGCATGGGGTCCTCCACGGACAATTCCGCTATCAAACGGACCAACAATCCCTGGGACCAGAGCCGGGTGTCCGGGGGCTCCTCCGGGGGTTCCGCCGCCGCAGTGGCCGCCGGGCTCGTCCCCTACGCCCTGGGTTCCGACACCGGGGGCTCCATCCGTCAGCCCGCCGCTTTCTGCGGGGTGGTGGGGCTCAAACCCACCTACGGGGCGGTATCCCGGTTCGGCCTGGTGGCCTACGCCTCAAGCCTGGAGACCATCGGCGTCCTGGCGGACACCACCAAACGTTGCCGGGCGGTCTTTGCCGCCATTCGCGGGGGAGACCCCCTGGATCAGACCTCTCAGGATGCCCCCGCCGGAGCGCCGGCCTTATATAGAGAAGTAAATGATAAGAATACGCCCCGGACCATTGGGGTTCTGTCTCCGGAGGCCATCGCAAAAGCAATTTCTTCAGAGCTTGCGGCAGGAAACGGCGATGAAGAAGCGGCCCTCCAGGAAGCGGCCAAGGCGGCCGCCCAAGCTGCCGTACTGGAGGACGAAGTTGCCCGGGGCTTTGAGCTTGCCAAGACCAGGCTCCAGGCCTTGGGGCATACCCTGGTGGACATAGAAATCCCCAGCCTCAAATACGGGGTTCCCGCCTACTACACCATCGCCACCGCCGAGGCCAGCGCCAACCTTGCCCGGTTCGACAGCATCCGCTATGGGCTGCGGCCGGATTGGGCGGAAAACCCCGACGACCTGATCGACAAGGCCCGGGACGCGGGTTTTGGGCCGGAGGTAAAGCTCAGGATACTGCTGGGAACCTTCGTGCTGCGCTCGGGTTTCCAGGACCGGTACTACCTGCGGGCTCAACGTATCCGGGCGGGAATACGGCGGAACTTTGAAGCCTACCTTGGCTCATCAGATTACGCCGCCCCCCAATCTCCAAATGATGCACCGCATCACTGTGACGCCATACTTCTCCCGGTGTTCCCCACCCGGGCCTTTGGCCGCGGGGACCTTTGCCTTTCACCTTTCGCTCAGAAGGCGGCGGACCTCTACACCTGCTGCGCCAACCTGGCGGGGCTCCCCGCGCTGGCCTTCCCGGTGGGCGGCAACGCAGTAGGTTGCTCTGAGGGCGGCCTGCCCGTGGGGGTCCAGCTTATAGGACGAGCCTTTGCTGAGGGAACCCTCCTGGACATCGTTGACGCCTACGAATCCGCCCACCCCTTTCCCCATCCCGGAGGGTACAAATCATTCTGGAGCCAATCATGAAGTACCAGTCCTTCATCGGCCTTGAGGTCCACATCCATCTGCTGACCAGGACCAAGGTCTTCTGCGGCTGCCGTTCCGCCTTTGGAGATGAGCCGAACACCAACGTATGCCCGGTCTGCCTGGGCTATCCCGGCGTCCTTCCCGCGCTCAACATTGAAGCCATGCGCATGGGCTGCATGGTGGCAAAATCCCTGAACTGCCACATTCCGGAAAAAACCTGGTTTGAGCGGAAACAGTATTTCTACCCCGACATGACGAAGAACTATCAAATATCCCAATTCGCCTCCCCCCTGGGGCAGAAAGGCTGGGTAGAGATTGAAGGTAAGGGGATCAAGAAAAAAGTACGGATCACGGAATGTCACCTTGAGGAAGACGCGGGGAAGATGATCCACACCGGAACTGCGTCCCTCCTGGACTATAACCGGGCCGGGGTATCCCTCCTGGAGATTGTCACCGAGCCGGACATGGAAACCGGGGAGGAGGCGGAGCTTTTTATCCAACAACTGCGCCGTACCGTCCGCTACCTGGGGGTCTGCGACGGCAACATGGAAGAGGGCAGCCTCCGTGCGGACGCCAACGTTTCTATCAACCTCCCC
>BNUY01000108.1 GCA_025997715.1 Spirochaetia bacterium | reverse complement strand
CAGTAGCCAGAGTCGGAATTGTCGGCTTGTTAGTAAGGTCTGTATAACTACCAGAAAACAAGGTGGGTTTATTAGTCAAGTCATCATAACTTCCACTCGTTGCAACATCAGCCAGAGTAGGTAATGTCGGTTTATCGGTTAGGTCGTTATAGCTACCAGAAAACGCTGTCGGTATTGTAGGCTTATCTGTTAAATCATTAAAACTACCGCTTGTTGCTACAGTAGCCAGAGTCGGAATTGTCGGAATAGTAGGTTTATCGGTTAAGTCATCATAACTACCAGAAAACAAGGTAGGTTTATTAGTTAAGTCATTATAGTTTCCAGAGAAATCTCCTGTTCCTGGTCTGCTTAAATCCAACTTTTCAATTTCAGAATCGGTGTAAGCCTTTGCTTCTTCTTTGGCGGCGTTTACAAATGTTTTTGACGCAAATCCGCTCAGATTTATAGTGATATTACCTTCTTCTTCAAGGTCGATGTTTGTATTACCAATGCTTTCCCATTTATCTACAAGCCATACATGCTCGGTATAAGCGTTATCGCCGCCGCCGGGATTTTCCAAAAAATAGATTTTATTGGCGGTTCCGGTCGTTGGAAGCGTTTCTACAATTTCAAATAAGTGGATTCTCTCCCAAACAGGTTGTCCTTCATAGAGATAATCCGCCAAATCTACTTCTACATAAACAAGAGTGTTATTTTTTACAATAGGTATAGTCTTTATCATAGATAATTAGTCAGTCAAAGATCATAGACTAATTCTTTATGGATTATGAAAAGATTTATGAAGCGACACAAGATTTAGACGCACCGTTACAATCCGTTGAAGATGGTCTTCCGGTTAGTGAAAGTCTGTCTGTGAAAATGTTTAGAAAGGTTTTTAGAGAGGATCATTTGGAGGAAGATCGCCTTCAAGAGATGGGGAACTATAAAAAGAAGCAAATAGCTGATTACCTGTATAGGAGATTAGGTGAAGCAAGAACAAGGATTTCAAAGTTTTTTGCAGACAAAGACAGAAAAGAAAAATCTACGGGGTATTACAATCATACAAAGGACGATAAACAAATAGACGCTATTGACGAAAATCTTGAAAAGGCAGTACGTGATACTATAAATAATGGTGAGTTTACGGATAAAGAGACTGGAAAACTAACAAGTCCATTTAGAATGCAAAATAATAATGGGCAAATTATTACAAACCACTGGAAAGAAGATAATAGTTTGGTAGAAGAAATCTTTTCCAACTTAAACTTAACAGCCGCTGCCGGAATAGCAAAACGATTAGCAAATACAATAGAAGGCTGGATTCTTGGAATGATTTTGATGTTGAAGAAAGATGTGGTTCCTGAAGGGTCTGATGAAGAAGAATATAAATGCAATGGATTTCCAATAAGGAACATCTTTAACAAATGGATTAAAGTTTATGATGAGATTCTGAAAAGAAAAGACTAAGTGTTCTTCCATGCAATAGCTTCAGTTTCTATATCTATTCTCCCAATAAATTCTGCCAGAAGATTTCCAGGTGTATATTGATTATCGACAACATTAGCCTCACACATCAGGTCAAGTTCTTTTTGTATACTCCTATTTATTATACGCCCATACAAATGGAAGAGGAGTTTTGGATATGACCTCACAAGATCTACCGTTTTAGTATACCATTTTGATATGTAATGTGGGGAGAATACCAGATAGTCCTTTTCTTGAATTGATCCCTTGAATTCCTCAAAGTTTTTTGCAAAAACAAGAGGAACATTATAGTTCTGGTTCTCCTCTAAAAGAGCCTTTTTTTCGTGAGGCATTAACCAACATAGCATTCGTTTATAGTCCATAGTCTTCTCCATCTTATTAGTTATGTAAGCATTTTTCAAGGATTTTATGGAACAACAGGTGTGTCAAAATGACGCGATTTTAGGCTATGCCGGACGATTCACAGAGTAGGCCCCGCTTTATGGAACAGAGCCAAAAATAATACACATCCCCTAGTTTCTCGGTGTCGGGGTTAAGGAATTGCCTGGATAACGCTACAAGATTGAGCCAGCGAAAATCAGGGTGGGTATGCTGGAGGGTACTGTGATAGAGGTTAAAGCCGTCTATATAGACATTTACTCTTAGTTTCGCCATTAATATACCCCGAAGTATAAAAAAAATGCCGAACACACTGTTCGGCGGAGCAAGCATCAATAGCACCTGCGAGTACTCTTATATAATACGGGTAAACCGGCTTACTAGTCAAGTGTTTTTTCGCGCTATTTTTCCTCCAAGGTGAAAACGCTCCGCATACAGGGGTAAATAGTCCTTTTTCGCCGTACCTTTGGGGTACCCCGGCCCCAGCCAATCGGTATAATAGAAGCCGCAGGTTCCCGCTAAAATCTTTGCCATACTCCGTTTATGCTATACAGGTATATAGTATGCAAGGGGATTATTATCGAGAGGTCTACTATTGTGGATACTTTATGGCTTTTGGGAAACCGTCGATGGTTTTTTGCACTTGCCGCTCAGGGCTTTTTCCACGGCTTCGGTAACCACCCGCTCAATGTCGTTGGCTACCGTCTGATACAGCCGTTCCAATTCTTCGTGGGCTGAAAGCGGGTTCACAAACAATTCATAGATTTCAATGTCCAGTGCGCCGGCAATGCGTTCTACAAGGTCAAGGGTGGGAAAATCGCGGGCAATCTCTATCATTCCGATATGGTGGGTCGATACTTCAACTTTTTCTGCTAGTTGAGCCTGTGAAAAACCGCGATTTCGGCGTTTTTCCTTTAAGTTATAAGCGAACATCTCTCCAACACGCACCGTATAATTACCTATGACATAATAATAAAACCTCTTTTCTACTTGACGAACTATGTATATTATAATATTATTATGGTGTTCATAATAACCAAGGCGTTTTTACGGAAAATCAGAAGGATTTTGTAAAAAACGCCTTATTTTGGCAAAAATGCCGGGAATTGCCCCAGAGAGGGTAAAAGGGTCTTTTCAATGCACTGCCCGATAAGGGCGGAA
Source organism: Spirochaetia bacterium (assembly GCA_025997715.1). Classification (GTDB taxonomy): domain Bacteria; phylum Spirochaetota; class Spirochaetia; order Treponematales; family Breznakiellaceae; genus Termitinema. The sequence goes on along the minus strand of BNUY01000108.1, from coordinate 7,889 downwards.
AGTACCTGTAGGGTTTTAGTGATTTTTACGCCGTCCGTTGGACGGCTTGAAAATGGCGGGCGTTGCCCGTCTGAAATAGACAAAAGTCATGCGGACTATAAATGCAGGAGAAGATTATGGGATTTGGAAATATGTTTGGATCAACACTTGGGTATCATGCCGCTAATGCTATTGCTGGAAAAGGAAATGCTGCTAAAGCCAATGCTAAAGCATATGCTAACGCACAAATAGCGGTAGCAGAACAGGCAGCAGAAGCGGCAGCAGAGGCGGCAGACAACGAGGAAAAAAAGGAAGGTATTCAGACTATTATGGCTATTACCTTTGAAGGTGATGCCCCGTCTATTATCGCACGCCTGGGAGAATTGCAGACCCTGATCGGAGCACATAAGGATGGAGATAAAAGCGCCGCAAAGGCGATACGAGCCGCCGCACTGGAGAAGATGGAATTAGGCATCCGGCTTTTAAGCGGTAAAGGAGATACCGCTAATGCAGCCTATTTTGAGGGAAAACTGAAAAAGCTCAAAACACAGGTGTTTTGGATAAATAACGGTACCGGCATATTTTTGGGGATTTTTTTCGCGGTCGCTGCTGTTTTGGGGGTTCTTTGGTACTCCAGTCTTTAGCGGGATAAAGGCAGCACTTCAATCGGGAGACATGGCTTATGCCGTGTCTCCTGTTCATGGAAATAAACAGGGGCTGCTTTATGCCGGCAAATCATGTATGGAGACATACTGTGGCAACTGTTGGCAAAAACAATGATTGAGCAATAGGAGGAATCTATGCAAGAAGGTACTGCTTATAAGAGAAGCGATTTTGGAATAACGGGCGCAGCAAATATGCAAACTGACCATATAGTTGGCGGCGCGCTGTATTCATTTTTTACACTCAATCATCCTGAACAGCAAAATAATTTACAAAATGACGGTTTTGTTTTTTCAACGAAAGCGGATCGGGCATATGTCTTAGTAGCGGCAGGGGCACAAGCAGAATTACACCGGCATGTTTTTCTTCGAAAAGACCAAAATGATGAAAAATATGTCTACCTTGGGAAAAGCATACGCGAAGAACGCATCCCGTCAACATACCAAGATAAAATATATCTTCCCTTACCACAAAACAGCGCGGTAGCGGCATTTATGCAAGAATGCGGAGTTTTGGTAAATTAAACCGGCGGGTTAACGCAAAGGAGATGGATTATGGCTTTTTGTTCAAGTTGTGGGACAAACACAGCAAAAAGGATCGCGGGGATTTCGGTATTGGTTTTATGTATGGGTACTTTATTCTCATGTAAACTTGTGCCGAGTAAACGGATTATTGCACTGGACGAAAGCAATGTACGGGTTGAAGGTGTTTTAGCGCCCTATCTTACCGTAAGCAGCTTTACTCTTTTTAGCCCGGTTATAAAAACATGGGGAGGCAAAGAAGAACCAACGGTAAGCATATCCATCGACATTACCAAGACGGCGGATATTACCGCCGATGAGTTGGTCAAGACGGGGAAGATAAGCAGGCTTGATCCCGATCCGAAATATGACAAAATATCGCTTTCTGCCTATCCAATTGATGGGAATGGCGCGCCATTCCAAACAGGCGGTTGGTCGCCATCGCTTTTTCATGGACCGCAAGCCAGATATAATAACCCATCACTTTTTGAATTTTTGGAGCAGTCCCCGGTGGGAACCACCAAAAATTTTGTTTATAAAATTAACCCCGGAGCAAAGAGAACCGACATAAACAACAAAGACGTGGGCGCTGTTATGTGTGATACAACCGGAGTTTTGCTCCAAACAGATTTGAATTAGTAAAATATTAGAGGAGGCTGAATTATGGCTTTTTGTGTAAATTGCGGTAAACAAATGGAAGACGGTGTTAAATTTTGCCCGTCTTGCGGATCACCTGCGCCCGTGCAACCTGTGCCGATAGACGCATCTGCGGTAAAGCCGGCAATGCCGGCAACCGAAAAAGTCGGCAACATCCGCAAATGCCCGGCGTGCGGCGCGGAGGTTGATTCATTTCAAACGCGATGCAGTTCCTGCGGACATGAATTTAACAAGGTTGGTGTGTCGGAAGGTATTTCGGACTTTTTTACCCGCTATGACACCTTGTTAAACGATAAAACCGGGACAGCCGTGCGAAGCGGCAAATCATCTATTTTCCGGATTCTACAGATTATATGCGTCAGCGCCTGTGTTTTGCTTTTTATTCCATTGTTCTCGACATGGCCGTATGTATTTATGCAGTTACTCATACCGATTTTTATTCCCCTCGTGCTGGCGTTGGTGTTCGCGTTCTTTATTGAACCAAAATGGACGCAGAATGATGAGCAGCGAAAAGAACTTATCGCTACGTTTCCCCTGCCGAACTCAAGGGCCGATATTATTGAATTTGTTATCATGGCATCCAGCCGAATGGAAAAAACAATTCCGGTTGTTTCTTCTTTGTTTAATTCGGGTAAATACAAGGTGCTGTGGAATTCAATCTGGATAAAGAAACTTGCGCAAGTTTACAACAAGGCGCGGCTTTCCATGTCCTCGACAGATCCGGAGAGTTTAAAGGCCGTTCAAAACGTATTGCGCGAAGCAAAAATAAACTTATAGGAGGAGGGCGCAACAAATGGCACTATTCGGAAATAAACCCAGCAAAGGCGGGCTTCTCGGTGATGTGATCATGAGCCCCGAACAGGATCGGGACTGGCTCATCTACAAGTGGCGGCCCGCGGGTAATGCGGCGGGGGACTCCAAGCGGGAAAACACAATCCGCATCGGTTCGCCCTTACGGGTGCGGCAGGGGGAAACGGCGGTTTTCCAGTACCAGGCGCAGAAACAGCAGCTTACCGGACGAAGCGGGCAGGGGCTCACCATAGGCGGCGGGTCGGAAGACCTGATCATTGGGCCCTTCGATGGCGAACTGAAAACGGCGAACCTGCCCATCCTCTCCGGCCTCCAGGGGCTCTTGATGGATGGCGGAACAAAGTTTCCCGCGTCTGTTTATTTTATCAACATGGCGGGCATAAACCAGGTTAAGTTCGGCGTTCCCTATTTTGATATGTTCGACCCACGCCTCCCCGATCACCCCGTCCCCGTGGCGGTGCGCGGAACCATCACGTTTCGCATAACGGACTGCAATCAATTCATCAACCTGCACGCGCTGGTCGATTTTGACATGGGGAAGTTCGAAAAACAAGTCAAGGACGCGGTTATAGACAAGGTGCAGGGGGCGATGATGGACGTGCAGAACTTCCAGAATATGTCGGGCGGCAAGCCCCTCATCCAGATCAACACCTACCGGCGCAACATCGGCGGCATTTTATCGCAGGACCTGGGAGCGAGCCTCGCCGGGACCTTCGGCGTTACCCTGGCGGAACTCAACCTCTCGGCGATTGAGATAGATCAGGAGAGCGAGGGGTACAGCCGACTTGCGAAGCTCACCAAGGATATAAGGGAGACCCAGATCGAAACACAGGCCGGTCTTGCGATGCGCGGCATGGAAGACCAGTACAACCTGAATCTCCAGAACCTTGAAGCGCAGCAGGGTATCAACCTTGAGCATATGCAGGACAGCCTGGCGCGGAGCCGCGAGGAAGCGCAGGCGGCCCAGCGGATGCAGACTGATATGGGCGGCTTTGCGTTGCACCAGCTTGGGGCGCAGGTTGAGATGACCAAGGCGGCGTCTGAAGCCGCGGGTAAGTTGGGCCAGGGGGCCGGAATGAGTATACCCGGCGGAGGAGGAGCCGGGGGCTTTAACCCGGGCGCCACCATGGCAGGAATGGCAGTGGGAGGCGCTATGGGTCAGGGCATGGCCGGCATGATGAACAATATGTTCGGTCAGATGGGTCAGATGATCCCCGGTCAAACGCCTCCGTCAATGCCGGGAGCGCCGCCGCCTATACCCGGAGCGCCGCCACCCATGCCGGGAGCGCCGCCACCGCCTCCGCAAAGCGTTTCGTTCAGCGTGTCGGTGAACGGCCAGACCTACGGCCCCTACGATATGAACGCGCTTTCGCAGATGACCACGGCGGGGCAATTTAATGCCCAAAGCATGGTGTGGCGGCAGGGTATGCCGGGCTGGCAAGCGGCGGGAACCGTGCCGGAGTTAGCGGGGCTTTTTGCCGGAGCCGGAGCGCCCCCACCCCCGCCTCCGCCGGCGCCATAAGGAGGAATGCCTATGGGAACGAATCACGGAGATTTTAGCGGGAACACCAGCGAATTTTCCGGTGTGCGGCTTGGCGAAGCCGCCAACGCGATGGGGCTTACCAACCAGTTTACCCGCCAGATGAACCAAACAATGGCGGACATCATGCCGAAATGGCCGGACACCATGAACGCCCCGGATATGCGGCAGCCCGCCCAATCCGCGCCGCTGGTATCTGCGCGGCAGCTTCAATTCAGCGTGGCGGTAAACGGCCAGGCTTCCGGTCCCTACGACTTGAATATGCTGTCCCAGATTGCGGCGCAGGGGCAATTGAACGCCCAAAGCCTGGTGTGGGGGCAGGGTATGGCGGAATGGCAGGCGGCGGGAACTGTGCCGGAACTGGCGGGGCTTTTTGCCGGGGCGGGAACGCCGCCCTCGCCGCCGGCGCCATAAGGAGAACTGTATGGGATGTAATCACAATGGCGGTGACGGCTTCGGCGGTACCGCCGAGCGTATCATGGAAATGGGGATAGGCATGGCCCTTGCCGGGCAAATGGGCCGGATGGTAAACGAGACGATGGCGCCCACCATGCAGAGTCCGCCCGCAGAGGCTCCGGCCCCCCAGCGGCTGTATTACGCCGGTCTTGAGGGTAGGCAGGCAGGTCCGTTTTCGGAAACGGAAATCGTCCGGCTCATCAACGAAAAAAGAATTGCCAGGGAAACCCTGGTGTGGTATCAGGGCATGAAAGAGTGGAAACAGGCGCAGGATGTGCCGGAAATTCTGCGGATCATCGCCCTGGGGCCGCCACCATTGGAAGGAGTATAACATGAAAAGAATCATCGTTGGCGTTGCCGTACTGGCAATGTTTTTCGCAGCAGGCTTAGCCCCGCTTGCAGCGCAAGCCGCAGACAGGGCTTATTACGTGAATACAGATGAAGGAAAGGACGACAACAACGGCCGTTCCGCAGCGCAGGCATTTAAAACGCTGCAGAAGGCATTTGAATCCGCAAAGGCCACGGCGGTAAAGAAAATTATCCTTCTGGTACCCGCAGGGACAAGGGATACGGCGACAGTAGGTGGTGAATCCGTCCTTATAAAAGATACCGGAGACGCTGAAATACTGCTTACCACGGTGGATAATTCCAATGCGTTTTCTATCCGTATTGACATAAGCGGTAAATCCAGGGTCCGCCTGGAAAATATCAAAATTGATGGGTCCCAATTGGCTGTGGCTTACGGCACACAGCTTACCCTTGGCGGAGGATCCGAAGTTACGAATATAGTAAACGGAGGGCAGGGCGGAGGAAGCGGGGCAACGGTAATTCTTGAATCAAACGCGAAAATGCGGCCCTCGTATGATACGTATCGCCGTGTATGGTATGACAGGGTTGGCTTAGAAATCAACGATGGCGGAAAAGTTATCATAAAGGACCATGCGGAAATAACCGGTTACAAAACCAATGGCGTAGAGATAGGCAAAGTTTATAATCGGGCTGAGGATACAAACGAACTTACCCTCCAGGATAATGCAAAAATATCAGACTGTGACGGTACCGGTATTCATTGCGAACGCGGCAGTATCATTCTTAAGGGCAGCGCAGTAATGAGCGGCAATAAAGGTGATAACTATTTTGGCGGCGGCGCTATAGTTATGACGGAAGGTACCTTGCTCATGCAGGACAATGCCGCCATTACCGGCAATACCACGAAAAATAATGGCGGTGGTATTTGTCTTGACCCGACCGGTGTGAGCGGCTGCCACATACGGGTTACCATTACCGGGAATGCGGTAGTTTCCGGCAATACGGCAAAGCATGGGGGCGGTATCTATCTTGCCGGAACCGGGAATGAGTTTTATGAAACCGACACCTACTATAGTCTTTTGGATGGTTTTGATCCGCGGGAGAAAATAACGAAGGTAACTATACGCAAAAACGGCGTATCTCTCGTGCTGGACGGAACGGCGTCCATTAAAGATAACACCGCCACCGAAGGCGGGGGTATCTACATCACCAACGGCAGTGTCCTTACCGAGTATACAGGGGACGAAGTAAAAAAGACGGCAACCCTTACCCAAACCGTGGGCGGTTTTTTGATGAAGGGCGGAACCATCAGCGGAAACAAAGCGGACTACGGCGCCGGGGTCTATGTGTGCGCCGAAAACGATTTAACTATCCCTGAGCAGCGGGGGGTGTACGGCAGTCTCTACAAAGCGCAGAACACCGGCAAGCAGATCAGTAAGCCCGGCTTCACCTTTACCGGGGGCAGCATAACCGGCAATGCCGCCGAATTCGTTGGCGGCGGGGTATTTGTCAAGAAAAGCGGCGCCTATGTACCGGGCAGGGGTACGGTGACCAATAACACCGCCGGGGACGGCGAAGGTGAGAATGTATACAACCTGCCCTAACTATTAGGAGGATACTATGAAATTCAATGTTATCATGCTGGCGATTGCCTTCGCCATCGGCGCACTTGCGGGCTACGGCTTCTATGCGGCCAACGGCGCGGAAACCGACCTTCCCCTTGCCAATGCTTTGGGCGGCGGAATCGCGCTGTTTATCACCCTTGCAGGCACTATCGCCGTGGCTCCAAAAAATGACGGCGGCGGCGGTACGCTGAACATCCGGCTGGCATCGGGTGTTTTTTTTGCGTTGATCCTGGTGGAGCAGATTATATTTTGCTTTGTGCCGTTTACTCTGGCCCCGTACGTCGTTGTTACCGGCGTCTTGACCCTGGTGTATGTGCTGATTGCTTACGCCATAGGAAAGACATTGCAGAATGGCTAAAAAGAAAACACCCGTTGTGGATATGAGGCTTGTGGCTCCCATTCCAGGCCTTTATGGAGCTACAGGTATATGACACGGAAAATCCGGTTCGTTCTACTGGTTAGTTTTGTTTTGTTTTCTCTCGTGTGTGAAAAACATTCTGTAGAATGTCTGGGTAGGGCTGACACAGAAGAGCCGGTAGAAAACCAGCGTACGTCTGAGCGGGAAAACTTACCGGGGTTTCTTGAAAGAAATCCCCTTACCGGTAAGGCAACCCTGGCGCTGGTGGCCGATGACCGTATATTTGCGGAATCCTTTACCGCCTATGCCGATTTTTTGGAAGATGCCACGGTACGGAACAATACACTTGAAGGAAAAGCGGTACGGAAGGTCGGAGAAGATTTACGGCATGCGGCGGAACGGTGGCTTACCGCCGAGGGTCGCCCGGACTATTTTGAAAAATATGAATGGGAGTATACCCTGGTAGAGTCCCCCGAAGTGAATGCCTGGTGTATGCCCGGCGGCAAAATAGTGGTGTACACCGGCATCCTTCCGGTAACCGGGAACAATGACGGGCTTGCAACCGTTATGGGGCATGAATTGGCCCATGCCTTATTAAACCATGGCAGACAGCAAAAAAGCGCGGAAATTATCAAAACCATTGGCGCTGTTACAGCCAATATCATTACCCTGAATCCGTATATGTATTATTGTAAAAGCCCGTAAATCATTGCCAGGTATAGAGATAGGGCAAAAACCCGAAACACCCAAAAGGTGAAAATCATTTTACAAAAAACTCGTCCTCCATGGTATATTGAAATCACAACAAACCAACAACCAAAGGAGGACGAGTATGTTACTGAGGACCGAGTCTACCAGTTTTACAGAGAATAATATAGGGGGCTTGCAAATAGCCGGAACCCTGGCAGAAAAGATTGGGCTGTTAAACATACGAACGACCGGCATGGAGAAGGCCGGGAAAGTGTTGATGA
>BNUY01000107.1 GCA_025997715.1 Spirochaetia bacterium | reverse complement strand
ACCCAAAAGACTTTTCTTTGCTCTTTTAATAAAGGCCGGCTTATTTTTTATACGTTCAGGGAGTGGACCGCGGAGAAAATGATACCCCTCTTCGAGTTTTTCCAATTCCTGTTCACAGGCCGTTATTTTATTGGAATCTATTTTTTCATCTTCAATAGCAAATTGTATGGCCCTATGGAATAAATATTTTACCGTTCCTGATCGTATAGCGTTATCACATAAATCAAGCACGTCTGAATAACCTGCCTGGCAGTAAAAACTATCGTATTTTCTTACATTATAAAACACCCGCTGCAATGCGGTGGTGATCTTTTTTACGGTACGTGCATTCTCTATACCATTATCCTTTAAAATATCCCGTATGCCGGATACTGTTGAAGCTCTTTCGTCTATTATTCTAAACCATTTTGTCAAAGGCAAATGGGTTTTTTTAAATATTGTTCCGGATAAAACAGAATATTGCTTTTTGCAATCCCTGCATTCATAAACAGAATTGCTTATTTTCCAAGTATGTGTCTCTCTGCATTTTGGACAGACAAATTTTCCGCCGCTTGACCTGAATTTGGCAATATAATCATAACACTGCCCTTCGGTACTAAATGCGTCTGAAAACTCCTGTTCTTCCATGAAATTGTAATTTTTCATCATGAGTGGAAAGTCCATAAAGTACGTATACCATATCCGATAACCTGTGTAAAGTACAAATTAGAAAAAATATCATATATATACTATATATGGTGTATTATATATTATTACGCTATATATAGCGTATATATTTAGAATTTGATAAGATTTTGAGATGTAAATAATCGTAATTTTCATTATTATTTATATTTACCTGTGTATAGTATAAAATTCCTAAATGGTTTGAATAATATACTTCATGTGCTACAATCGAACCCGCGTGATACACTCTTTATTATGGAGAAAATAATGGCAGAATCAGTAATTGATATTTTACGGGACGCTATTGCCTGTTACAAAGAAGGGGACATAGCGGGTGCAATTACCGAATACACCGAAGCCATACAATTGGAGCCGGATGACGCTTATTTGTATGCTAACCGCGGTATCGGCTATCTGGGAATGGAGCAATATGAAAATGCGATTACGGACTATACCGAAGCGATACGCTTGATGCCGGATAAAGCTGAATGGCATCGGGGGCGGGGCAATGTCTATCGTGCCAAGGGTGAATACGATAACGCAATGACGGATTATACCGAAGCGTTGCGATTGGCGCCTGATGACGCTGAATCTTTCCGGCTTGCAATAGGTAAAAAAATTAAGGAACTCAAGGGGAAAATCGTGGCTGCGGCAGAGGCGGAGAAGACGGAAAAGAAAAAAGACGATCGGTCAAACCATCATCACGGGTTTGGGGCGCCCTTCGGTATGACAAACGGGATTGGCTATAATCTGCATTTGTGAAAGAGGCGGATATGATGGAAAAAGACAGCATAATAGAATGGTGGTATGGGATTGGTACTCTGTTTTGTATAAGTATTGAAATTAGTTTGCTGAAAATTGAATTAGTATTTAAAGTACTTGCGGCAGACTTCGGTATCAAATTTGAGACACTGCTGCCCCGCCATCCAAATTATTTTCAGAGCATTTTTGTTGTTTCTAAAATCTTTCCAAAATATAAAGCAGGTGAAATTCAACTCCTCTATCAAAGCGGTTTACAGACAGGGATATCTCTGGTTAAAAGTATACATTGTGATCATGCCGGAATAGCGCTGGAGATTAGTATTTTGGGACTGATTCTTATCTGTCAAATATATGATCGCAGGCATTGGGATGAAGAAAATAATGATTTCAAAAAATATGAGTAAAAGATACGGGGGAATAAAAATATGACAGACGCAGAAATAATGGAAACTGTCAGGGATTTAAGAGCAAAAGGTCTTAGTGACGAAAAAATAATGAAAAAAATTGTCCCGGTTATGATTAAAGACTATACAAGGGAAACAAAGAAAGCTATTAAACTGTTTAAATATCTTCACGAACTTCCTGCTGAAGAGTTAGACAAGTTTGAAAGCAACGTTGAAATAACGGATAGCGGTTGTTTGGTGACAATCTCTAAAAAAGAAACAGACGCTGAAATAGGGGAGCTCATTACCACTTTGCGAAAAAGCCGAAGCGGATTACCTGGTAATGTATATCTCGATGATATTGGGACCTGGACTAATTTCGGGCGCCGGAAAATAATCAAGTTTCAACCGGACAAGGGCGATCGTGCTATCACTGCAAATATGGTACCCATGAGTATTGACGATAATCCGCAAGTTCTCTCAGAAACCCCTGAAATATCTTTAAGTTCCCATGAAATCGAACAAATTAAAATGTTTGTTAGAAATAATAAAGACTTGCTTTTACAACTCGGTGAGCAGAAAATAGATATAGGCGATTTTATCGAGAGAATGAAAAAAACGGATGGGCAGGGGGAGAAATTATAATGAAGCTTGAAAAACAAAACTACTACAATCTCTTGGATGACGATTTTACTTATAAAGCACACAAAGAAAAAATAGATGAATATATAAAAAAAGAACTTGAAGCCAAAGAAATAAAGAAGCAAAGAGAAAAGATGCCGGATGGCGTATTAAGCCAATCAGAACTTGATGAATTACTAACGGCGGAACGTGCGGTAGAATATTTACCTAGTCCAAAGGAAATTGAAATTTCTGATTCGGAATATGAAAACCTGAAACAACATTCTGAATGGCTTAATGAATATGAAGGTTCTTATGGCCTTGCTGCTTTTGGATTTGAATCATACAGGGATCAATATGAAGAAGAAAAGCAAAAAAATCATAAATTAAGACGGGTTGTAGAACGTTTAATGGAAAGGAGTGTGCAAGATATAGATGATAAAACCAGGATATTGTTGGATTTATTATTGGAGTAGCATTTGTAATTGGAGGAAATCACCATCATGCAATTAACCGAAGAACAACGGCTGCTGGTAATACGTGTTTTTAAAGATATGTATCCTGATGATGATATCAATGATATTTTGGGTAAGGATAAAAAAAATGGGAAGACTACAAAGAATCTCTTTTACAAGAGGATGACCCCGATCAAATAAAATCGCTTATAGACCTTTGCCAGGAATATGAAGAACAAAAGCTGAATAATGAGTGTTCCTTTGTGCCGTTAGCGTTTGCTATAGGGTTTGACATGTGGATAAATAAAAGCGCCGTTTGGCCCGTTCCGTATAATCCGGAATCATTAGGGCGAGTGGTTAGTATGAATGTTTCTGATAAAATGTCAAAAAGGGATTGACAAGGAAAGCAAAATTTGCTAGAGTTTTCTAATAGAATGAAGACAACTTAAGGAGTGAAACTATGGGGATAGATGGAAGAAATGCATTAGAAAAAGCTGCAAAAAAGCTCTGTATTGATTTGCCCAGTTTGGTTGCCGAAACTGCTATTTGGGCATGTCCTACGGTCTGTGTCGATTTATCAAAGAAGCATGGAGAACCCGTCTGGTATCCCAAGTATCGCAGGGGCAGACCGGGGGAAAAGAAAGGGCAGGTCATAAAGGGAATAACGATTGATGATAATACCTATGCCAACGCCGCAATAAAACATGCTGTTGGCATTAGTAGAAATGACATCAAGAAATATGCTGCTTGCCACATTTGGGAGGACACCTGTTACGATGAACACTGTCATACTGCAATACCGAATTTAGTACTGATACCCAATGCTATTGCCGGACTGTCTGATTTTTATAAACCGGTGATAGAAGCATTGCAGTATCGTTCTTATGCATTATATCATTGGCTCCCGAAAGGATGTCCTGTGACGGTAAAACCAAAAAATTATCCCACTAATTGGCAACAGCCATGTAAAGGAGCCCCCGGATTTCCTGAGGGTATCGCTCCATTTATCCGTGAACCAGTTTGGGATAGAAAACCTGGATTAACCGAGTTGGCTGGCCCAAGGCTCGCAGATGACCATAGCGGATTGTGGAATTCAGATGGTAGTCTCGTTGATTTTTCATCTATCACATCTAAAGTTGAATCTGAATTAGAAAAAAAACGAAATCCAAATGGGTGATTTTTAATTAAGGTGCAACCATGAACGCATTAGCCTAGCACAATGAAATAAATGAAAATCTTAATAGAATAATTACTAATCTCACTAAAAAAGATATTGTAAAAAAGAGTAACGAAAGAAGAAAATGGCAAGAATATAAAACTGATTATACTATTATAAAATCTGATATTGAAGCTGTCAATAGTAACGTATTAAAATTTCTTGAGATATTTGATAAGGAACATGAGACCAATTACAAAACACTTTAATAATAGCAATAAGCTGCCATTACAGATACTAATAATTAACAACGGAATTATCCCCCCCGCTTATAACTTATTTTACACCTTAATTGTATAAAAAAGTATATGCCAACATTTGAATTTTCCTAACCGGTTGACAAAGTGTATTTTTGTGGTATATTTAAATTGACCGGCATTTATGGTTGAGTAGCCACAACTTCGTTGGAATATTTGCCGCACATAGAGGTTTCGCTAAGACTTTTATGGAGTGGAGCGGAAGTTCATCACAAAAAAATTTGTCGAAAGTATGGCTTGGTTCCTTCTAAAATGCCGGTTTTAGCGGAGCCGCACCTAATCGTGCGGCTTTTTCTTCTGTTGCCATGACACTGGAAGTCATCCTGAAAATGGTGTACCCTTCTTTATTATGGCAAAGAAAAAATAAAAATAGTATAGGGGGGTATGAATATGAGCCGCAGCAAAAAGAAAAATATGTATCATGGAATAACAACGGCGGCTTCTGAAAAGGAAGATAAAAAAATATGGCATAGAATATTTCGAAGGAAAAATAATATGGTAATGATGAAGGTTAATGAAAATGAAGATAGTATATATCCTGAAATTAAGGAATCGTCAGATCCTTGGAGCATGTCAAAAGATGGTAAAAGAATTTCATGTACTGAAGGTGAAATACGGAAGTCAATTGATGCTATAAAAAGAGAATTTAATAAAAATGTGGCCGCGAATAAGGAAATAACAGAACGATATATCATGGATGCTATTTCATATGATATATGCGATGAATTATGTATATTTTTTAACATTAATAAAGAAGAAATAATAAAACTATCCGTTGAAAATATTAACAAATTCATTGAATATTCTTTAAATAAACAAAGGAGGAAATAGTGAAATAGAATTAGCATAAGTAAATTTAACCCTCTGGTCAATAAACGAGACGTCGGGAAAAGCCGCTTATTTGAACCAGTTCAAATAATGCTAGGGCGTTCACCTTTGTTCAGAGGATTTTCTGTCCTGCCCCAGGGCAAGCAGACGAATTTCCTGTGTCTTAAACCGCTCCGGGACATAATCAAGCGCGGCGCCATCTTCACGTACCGCGATTCGGTACATTTCCTCGTCAAGTAACTCACCCGGTATATCTTTAAGGCTCATGAACCATGTTTTCACCGCAGCAATACAGAGTTCCCTTGTCCGGAGATGGCCGGGCACATATTCGAGCGCCCACCCGTCACATTGCATTGCCGCCATACATAATTCCGCTGTCCGTAAATTGAGCGGGACTTCATGGAGAATTCGGGAGTTTGCTTTAACCGCCGCCATACAAAGTTCCGCCGTCTTAAATGATTCAGGAACATGCCGCATTACAACTCCGCCAATTTTTACCGCTTCAAGATAGAAATCGTAGGTTAAAAGCGATGAAGGAATACGGCTAAATTCGGCGCCTTGTTCATAGGTATATTTCAACGCATCCAGACATATATCCCTCGTTCTGAATTGTTCGGGAATCTCGTTTAGAATACCCGTTTCTGAATACTCATCTTCTTTATGCACGGCAGCACGGCAAATCTTTTGGTTTAAAATTTCCATTGGCACATATTTCAAGGCATAGGTATATTCCTCTACGGCAGCAATGCAAAGTTTTTCTGTCCTGCGTTTCAGAGGTACCCGTTTTAGGCAATAGCCATTTGCTTTGATTGCCTCAAGCGCTACTTCTTCATCTTCCCAATTTCTCACCCCCTTATTTAGCCTGTCTAAAGCGACGGGTTCTCCACATTGAGGACAATAGTTAAAACAAGCCCAGGCCGAGAAAAAAGTTCCATCTTCATAAAGCAATTTTGGAAAAACATGATGACAGAAAGGACATTCGGTTTCCCCATCATCGTGGAGCCAATACTTACAGTCATTCTCCTCCATTCGTTGCCGCCTTTCATAGTATCCGGCAACGGCATTATTAATTTTTTCCATACGCATCTCCATTAGATTCCTCCTTTTTTAACTCTTCTATTAATTGCGAAACCTCCTCATCGGAAAGGACGCAACCACTTTTAGGTTTTCTTCTTGGGAAACCTATCGGGTTTCCGTTTATTTCCATGTTTATCCGCCATTTTGAGTTGAAAAAGTATTTAATCCGTTTTTTTAATTTTTGGAAGGCTGTTTCATGGATACCAAGCATAGGCAATAAATCGTCAATTTCTTCCTGGGATATTGAAGTTCTAAAAAATCGTATTTCAAATAGTTTCGGTTTTTTCTTTTTGGGGGATGAATAGGTTATAGATATTTGCTTCCCGATTTCTGCAAGTTTTTCATCCCTTTCTTTTTGATCTATAAATTGTACATTATCAATGTTTGCGGTGAATTCAAGCGAATTAACTTCCGATTTGAAAGTCAGTTTGGAAGAGTCATTTTGTTCGATTAATTTTACTTCCGGTTCTTTCATGCTTTCTCCATAATGGCCCGGACATCGGCGCCAAAGAAGCTAAGTAGTTTCATTGCCAGAATTCCGGAGGTATCCCCCTCCTGAATAGACCATACCGCTGTTTTTTTTGCCTTCTGCAAATTCTTCTTCCAGGGATCGGTTTCATGTTCAATCAAATTGCTTAGGATTTTTTCGATACATTCTTTTGGTCTCCCGTCTATAACAAAAAGAATTCCGTATTCAAAAATATCCCGGCCGACGACAGCCTCCTTGTCCAGCATATTTTTGAGTGCCGGTAAACCTTCCTTTAAGGCTCGTTGAGCAATTTCCACTGCCCTCAGGATAAAGCGGACTTCTTCCCGGTCCGTTTTTTTTAATAATGCATCCTGTAAAAGATATTGATCAAAAACGTTACTATTACCGTCAAGGTATTGTAAACAAAGTTTGGTAATACGGTCGCCGGGAATATGAACCATGGAATTAAGCATGAGTATCAACAGGGCCGGGGCCATACCGGACTGTATGCCGAGGATACCTTCCATCTGTATCTGTTTAAGCTTTTTCCGGTAGTGATCCTGCTCCCGTTCAATGTAATTTGAAAGAATAAACCGTATGGTAACCTCATCAACTCCATCAACTATCATCCGTATGCCCTGCTTAAAAAAACCTTCCTTGAGCCAATCTAATTCTTCTTCCAGGGAAAGCAATCCTTCCCGACGGGCTTTGGTATTGTACACAAACACTTTTTCGACAGTCCGGTAGTACCCTTCAACAAAATCACCGTAACAGAGGGTTCCTTCTTCACGTATCAATTCGATCTGAGGTATATTTATTACGTTTTCAATAGAATCAATCGACGGCGGCAGAGATTCTATTTTTGTCTTGCTTATATCGATAGTATCAAGGGCGGTGAGTTTATCAAAACTTCCGGGCAGTATTTTAAGCGGAGTGGAACGTATATCAAGACGGGTAAGGTTTTTCAGATTGCCCAGGCTTTCGGGCAGGTAAATCAAGGGAGAATTGGCCAGATTAAGTTCTTTTAAGGCCGTTAAATTACCGATACTATCAGGCAGACTTACAAGGTTCGTAGAGCTGAGATCCAGGGTTTCCAGGGAATGAAGATTGCCAATACTATCCGGTAATGATGACAGCCCATCGTTGTCTGATACATTGAGAGATACCAGCGAGGCCAGGTTTCCGATGCTTTCAGGCAGGGCGGTAATTTCCGTATTGGATACCGTCACCGTTACCAGGGAAGTTATCTTGCCAATCTCCCCGGGCAGGGAGGTGATACGGCTGTTTGTAACCCTAAGTTCAGTAAGGGCGGGAAGGTTTACCATAGTATCCGGCAAGGTTTCTACCGCACACAGATTATTTAAATTAAGACTGGTAAGGGATGAAAGTTCTCCAATCCAGTCCGGCAGGACGGTACTTTTTATCCCGTTCAGGGAGAGCTTTGAAAGGGCGGGCAGGCGCCGCAGCCATTCAGGGATTTTTACTAATCGGGGGAGGCTTATTGTTTTTAGCCCCCTACAGTTTCCGATTGATTCGGGCAGTTCCGTTTCCGATTTGTTACAATAACCCTCAATTTCGATTTTTTCCAGGGCGCCAATTTTGAAAAGCGGTTCCAGAGCCGAAATTATATTTACATGAATAATAATGGACTTGATCCGCGCCAAATCCCCCCGACAATGAGCAAGCACCGCCTCTACATCAGCGGCTTTTGTTTTTGATGGATTAGCATAGTGGCCCAGATACAGGTATCCGTCTTTTTTTATCGCCGCTTCAATATCCTGCCGTAGTTCTCTAAAATCCATGTATTCCCATGGTATTGCACCATATCTTCTTCGGTACTCGTTATGAATCAATTCAATAAATTCCTCTGTTTTATATCTTTTTGGAACATACCGTAATGAATAGTAATGATACATGACAGCCATTGTACATAATTCTAATGTTTTGAATTTTTTTGGTACATAGTGTAAGTCATAAGGATTTCTTGTAACAGCATCCAAACACATTGCATATGTTTTTAGTTCATGGGGAATAAATTTTAATACGCCGTTAAAATGCGTAATGGTTGAAATCATTTTTGCATCCCTAAATTTATACGGTACAAATCGTAATTCTAATTTGCTTATAGAAACACTTTCATAATATAGTGCATATGTTCTTTCTTCTATGGGTAGATAATGCAATAAAATATAACCGGTTGAACTTCTTTTTGGTTCCACAATAAACTCCTTTAATCTTCATCCATTTTTTTCATAATGTCCTTATCCCATTTGCTATGATCATGTATAGCATTCAACATTTCGCTTATTTCTTTATAATCCGTCTCAATTTCCAACAGGGCGTCAATTAATCCATCAATGCTATAATCCGCATCTTTCATTTGTTCTTCATCCAGATAGAACCAACCGCTATATTCTTCATTTAGCCAATATCTAAAATACACTCTTTCCAGTGCACTTAAGTCTTTTAATTTATCCTCAGCATCAATGCGGCTTCCAAATTCGTCTAAATATATAGATTCCTCAATATCCCATTTTTTATGATCGTGAATACCATTTAAAAATTTTTCCGTTTTTTTACATTGAGCTCCTACATCTCTCATTGTACTCATAATAGTGTCAATATCATGGGCCATGGCATAAATTGGAAAATTGTTCATTAACCAATCCCGAAAATATTCCCTTTCAATGACACTTAATTTTTTGAGAGCGTATTCCGTAATCATGTATTCCTCCTGGTATTATACCATACGTCCATCACGCCTTTTCCCAGTCGAGGAGGGGCAGCACGTCCTTACATTCTATTGTATCATACCGGTTAAAATCTTCAAAGCATTTAGGAATAATTTGGCGTAATATTTTTTCTTGCTATGTAAGCTATTATCCAAATCCTCTCCAAAGAGGAATCCTCGTCATCCTGGTCAAATTTCCCCTTTGTTTGACTTTGCGGGGGGGGTATGTGGTATAGTGAGGGGTATGATTGTCGAGTATCACGAAGCTGCGTTTGTACACAAGTTATGCACCATTTTTTTTGAAAATTTTGTATAAAATAACTTGACAAATATAAATAAATATAAAATAACGATACAGGGGATTTTATGGTTTATAACACTCTTATCACATTAAAAAAGTATTTTATCATGGATAAATATATCTTTATTCCAAATAATAATAATCTAATGAGTTTTGGGGAATATTTGAAAGGTAATATTATAATTTTAATAATAAATCATATGAAACCATAGAACCAATTGAAAAAAAAATAAATAGAATCTGTTTACTTGTTGTCAGAAAAAATGAATATGCTGTTGGTTTAGAATATGAATATGGTAAAACATCTGCACCAATTATAGTTTTAAAATCAAAAAATGTTAAAGGAATTATTTCCATTTGCAAAAAAAATGAAATAATGATAAAGTTTGATAAAAGATTAACATTAGCTTTATATAAATTGGGAGAAATGGATACAATAATACCATCCGATTATTGGAAATATACTGTAAATATCTTCGCAAAAATATTAAAAAAGGATAAAGATAAAAAATTTAGTAATAAAATAAAGTTTGGATAAAGCAAAAAAAACAGCGCATAACATATGCTATACGCTGCGCCGGGAGAAAAAATGGCTAGACGACCAACTGATGAAGAAGCGTGGGCGCTTGAAAAAACATGGACGGAAAATCCGCCGGAGCTTGCGGACGAAAGCCCGATGGAAGGGACAGGGCACCTTACCCGCCGCAAGGAACTATTACAGTTCCTTGACGACACGAGTACCAATTACATCCTGACAATAGCGGAGCATGACCACTTGCAAATGGAGATTAAAGAGTTTCATGAAGAATTACAAGATCCATTCTCAGATGATTTCCCATTGGACAACTATCCAACAGTTTATCCGGAAAACTTATCAGAAAAGGGAAAAATATTATTTGATATGATGTCTTTGTTTACAAAATATAGCGGCGAATTATCAAAATTATTGGGTGAAAGTACGGTAAAACAGTTATCATCATTTTTTAATGGGGTGATAAATGAAATAAAACCTGAATCCGTATATGTATTATTGTAAAAGCCCGTAAATCATTGCCAGGTATAGAGATAGGGCAAAATCCCGAAACACCCAAAAGGTGAAAATCATTTTACAAAAAACTCGTCCTCCATGGTATA
>BNUY01000106.1 GCA_025997715.1 Spirochaetia bacterium | reverse complement strand
TTGCCAAAACCTATGGGCTGGATAGGTCCCAGAGCAAGGCATTGGCGGATGTTTTCCGGGAAGATGCGGACAGCGCGTCAGAGGAGGATCCCCTTGAGGTGATAAAGGACCCCGCACTACTGGACGACCAGTTTAAGCGGGCCTACCAGCGCATCGGGGATTCCGCGGCGGATGAGGCGGCGGCTCAGCGGCAGATAAGTCTGCTTTTTTCCGCCAGAAATGCCATTGACGCCGTCCAAAATACCACCGGGACTGCAGAGCGGGCCAATCAGATACATCGCCGGTACAGGCGTCGACAAATCTCCCTCCCCTGCAGCCTCGCCATGGTTACGGTGCGGGAAGTAAAGGAAAACCATAAACGGGTGCGGAAAATGTCCCTGGACGGCCGCCGCTTCAATGGCGCCATCGTTGATATTTCCATAGGCGGCTGTTCTGTCCAAAGCGCCGCGGCAATAGAGCCCGGGGCCAGGGCAAAAATAGACTTTTCATCCGGTGGTTCCCCCCCGGGCCGCCCTGGGACAGGTTCTCCGGGTAAACCGGACGGGATCATCCGGGACCTTTCATATGAAATTTATTACCATACCCAATAGCGCCCGGAATGCTATTAACGCACTGGTGTTCGAGTACGGCAGGGCTTAACAAGTAAAAAAAGTGAGGATGGGATGAAGATCAAACAGATTAAAAATATTGTACGGAAGGATGTACCCATTTATTACCGGCGATTGTTTACCGGCAGCCTTGAAATTGATCTTATGGGGAAGAACCTGGAACGGACCATTGATTTTACGATTGAAACCCTGCCCACCGGCATGAACCAAGTATCGGTTACCATTGCCGACCCCATTGATTACCCCCTGGTTCCCCTGATGCGGGAATTGAAACAGTTTATCGCCGCCCTGGACGAAACCGGGGGCCTTCCTGGTTAGCCTTATTTCCGATTCCCCGGAACGAACCATGGCCATAGGGGAACAGGTAGCCCAAAGCCTTAAGCGGGGCAGCGTTGTCGCACTCCGGGGCGGCTTAGGCACGGGGAAAACCTGCCTTACCAAAGGTATCGCCCGTTTTCTTGGTATCCGGGAAGAAGTAACCAGCCCAACCTACACCATTATTTCCGAATACCGCGCAAATAGCGGTGGCGCCGGACATCTCCCCTTCTATCATATTGACGCCTACCGTCTGGGGGGTGACGATGATTTCGAAGCCCTGGGGGGGGAGGAGTATCTCTACGGCGAAGGGATTGCGGTCATTGAATGGAGCGAGCGGCTTACGCGCTCAATTCCGGAGGCGGCAATCCTTATCGAAATAAGCCTGCTTGCAGGGGATCGGCGCCGGATTGATATTGAAGGTATGCGATGAACATACTTGCCCTGGATACGGCCGGCGCCGTCCTGTCCCTTGCCCTTTCTTCGGGAACGGAGGTTTGGTATTTTGAGATGGATGGCGGATTACGCCATGGGGAACTGCTCATGGATGGGGTGGACCGGCTGCTGGCCGGCGCCGGCATGGAGCCTGCCGGCCTTGAATGTGTAGCCTGTATGCAGGGACCCGGCTCCTTTACGGGGCTGCGGATAGGCTTTGCGGCGGCGAAAGGGCTGGCCCTTGCCCGGGGGATTCCCCTGGTTTCAGTCCCCACCCTGGATTGCATGGCCCTACCGCCGGCGGCCTGGCCCGGTCTTGTCCTACCGGCGATGGACGCAAAGAAGGGCCGCTTTTTTACCGCCCTGTATTCGAATGGTGTGCGGGAAAGTGATTATCTGGATGCGGCGCCGGCGGAAATTGCCGGAATGATTTTGGGAACGGAGGAGCCGGTGCTGTTAAGCGGGCCGGCGGCAGAGCAGCTGCGGGACAGCATCGGCGCCCTTACCGGTGACCGGGGCCGGTTTTTTATTGACCCCTCAGGGAAACGGGGAAAAGCCCGGGAACTATTGGACATTATCACCAAAAGGGGTATACTGGCACAGGATGCGGAGGCCGCCCCCCTCTATGTGCGAAAGAGTGATGCGGAATTGACCTTTGAAACTAAATAGGCAAGAGCAGGTTTGTATGGCGTTGGAAAACGGAACGGCGGATAGTAAGGAACTCGAAGAATTGGAAACTCTTGAGGAACTGGACCCCTCCGAAGAGCTGTCATACTCAACCGAAGATTCCCCTCTTGAAGAAAACGAGAACGATGCGCCGGAACATTCTTCCATTGACTTATTTGAAAATAGTATATTCCCCGTATTACGCATTAACCGGGACTTCCGCATCCGTTACGCCAATCCGGGCTCCCAAAAGCTCTTTTCCATGGTACAACAACTCCGGCGAAAAAATTTCCTTCAAACCTTTGGGCAGTTTTTTGACCGGGAGGATATCCGGAATATTCAGGATACCGTGTCCGGAAGAAAACCCGGGTATTTCTGGAAGGGAGAAGCCCAGATAAAAAACCGGGAGGTTATCACCGTCCAGGCAAAGGTGTACCTGTTCCCTGCGGATCTGACGGCCAGGGAGCCGGCGGAATTTATCGTGATGTTTGACGATGTAACCGCAGAGAACCGCGAACTCCTGCTCAGTGTCTTCTCAAGCCTCCTTAAGGCGTCAAAACTCAAGGATAACGATACGGGGCTGCACGCAACCCGGGTGAACATTTATTCCCGTGCCCTCGCCGAAACGCTCTACCGGCGCCCCGGCTATGAACAGGTGGATGCTGATTTTGTTGAAGATATCGGGCTCCTGGCCTCCATGCACGATGTGGGAAAGATTGGAACCCCCGATGATATCCTTAATAAGCAAGGCCCCCTCCTGGATTGGGAATGGCAGGTGATGAAGGAACACACCAAGAACGGCGCCTTTATCATGGCAACCTATCCCAACCCCATGGCAAATGAGATAGTCCTGAGCCACCATGAGAAGTGGAACGGCGCCGGTTATCCGTTTCAACTGGAAGGAGATATGATCCCCCTCTCCGCCCGGATTGTGGCCATAGCGGATGTCTACGATGCCCTGCGAATGAAGCGGGGCTATAAAGCCCCCATTGATCATCAAAAAACGACACAAACCATAAAAGACGGCCGGGGCGTTCATTTTGATCCCGACTTGCTGGATGTCTTTACTGCCATGTCGGATAGGTTTAATGAGATATTTGAGAAAAATAAAGATTAGCAGGAAGCTTAATTCCCGAACTCAATAAGTCAGATACCCCCGGTCAAACCGGGTAATTGTTCACGTTCACACCCTCGGAAAACGGCATTAGGAATGTCATTTTTCATCCATATAGGATTGTGAACGCCCTCTGTAAGGGTAGTTCAATTAACATTTCCTTATAACATAAGGAATTATGAAACAATGGGGAGTGAAGGATTCGAACCTACGAAGGCTGAGCCAACAGATTTACAGTCTGCCCCCTTTGACCGCTCGGGAAACTCCCCTTGAACCTACAATGAACGATACCGGAGAAAAAATCAAGGGGGTTTTATCAGAAAAATCAGAAAACAGTAATTCCAAATTAAGACGAAGAATAAACACAGAGAGCACAAAGAAAAAAAAAGAGGACACAGAGGGAAGAATGAAGGAGTAAATAGCCTATTTTCTCCGTGTTCTCTGTGTCTTCCCTCTGTGACCTCTGTGTTAAAATTCTTCACCGGTATATCTCGTTTTTAGTATGTTTTCTCTAATTCCGTATACCTCAGATGTTAGTATAATCTAATACATGAGGTAAAAAAAACCGGCGTTTCCGCTAAAATCCGAATGAGCGGCCGCCGCTGATGGAAACCACTAGGACGATGCTGAAGGGGCGATTTTTTGTGTCGGCGTTATGGGAATAGTAGGTCCCCTCCTTGCTGCCCAAGGCCATAGGTACGGCTAAAGACATCGCCATATGGGGCAGCGGATTGAAGGTTAAAGCCGGAACAAGCTGCGCGGTGTTTTCTTGAAATGCATACAGGAACTGGAGGCCAAAGCGGAGATCCTTGAACCAGCCTGGTTTGAAACGCAGGTTAAGGGCGGTATTCCAGCCGCCGATAAAGGGAGGTGTATCCGCTTCCTGTAAAACAGTTTTCGGACGGAACCACAGGGTTTCCCCCTCGCCGTTATAAAAAACTTCGGCATTAACGGTTAGTTTAGCCGCAAAGAAATTCTGCACAAGCCCCAGGTTGGCGGAAAACTCCCAATTCCCCCAGGTATCCTCGTCACCTGCGGGATGCTGAACGGAGGTCATCCCCTCGGCATAGACCTCAGTTTCCCAGAATGTTTTTTTTAGCGAAAGAAACCCTCTCAGGGGCATAGCCTCAAGATAAAAAGCGCCCATATCAATATCTATCCAGGGAAAGGCCAGATTATATTTAGCGCCGTATCCAACTTCTTTCAGGGTGGGCTCGGCGTCCTTGCTGCGGGTCAAGGCAAGAACCTGGATTCCCCCAATACCTATGGGGATATCGGCCTTGAGCATGATTGCATCCCCGACGCTCCCATCGGGTACCCGGGCCAACAGGTTGCTAAACGGAAAATTGGGGGAAATCCCCCAGTTATGCCCGTATTTCCCCGCACGGATAAACACCGCATTCTTAATCGAATAATCAAAAAAGAATTCATCTACGCTCAGGATAAAACCGGGGTAGGAAAAGTTGATGATATTCTTTACCCGCAGTACATCGGAGATCCGGAAATCAAGCCCTATGCCGGTGGCCATTCCCAAGCCGATAACGTTGGAAAACGTATCATCATTTGCCGCTGAATCCCCATGCCAGGGGGCCGGGTTCCAGCCGGGGGCGATACCCCCGTGGAAATAATAGGAAGCATCAATGGAGAACCCCATTGGCCGCACCAGGGCGGAAGGTACATTCCCCCTGGCGGTACTCTCCCCTAGGCTTTTCTCCTCACCCCCATCCGCCGGTTCATCAAACAGGGTGTCCATATCCCAATCCGGAAAATCCGCATCATCGGCCCAGACCATAAAGAAGGATGGTAAGGACAGCAATACGAACAGGAAAGCGCATCGCCTCACCGGGTTACCAACTCAAGAAAGGTTTTTGAATAGGTGGAATCGGCAACCTTTTCAAAGGAGGGCTTGTTAATCGTGATCAGGGTCCGTTCATTCACCATTTTGCCGTTGATCATGGCCCCCCGCAGGGCTTCCTCAAACAAAATCTGCCGGGGGACAAACCGGTTCCCTATCCGGTGATAATCGGGGATGGCGGAGGTCCGCATCAACTGACCGGAAAGGCTGTAATCCTCGGTTTTCCGTACCAGGCCGTCGTCACTGATCCAGAGCTTCATCCGGGGGTAGGTAAGCCCGGCGCTTACCGCCTCCAGGGTAAGAAGACGGCAATTGAACCGTCCCAGAACCGCATCCTCCCCGCCTGAAATCCGATAATCATCCGCTAGGGTGGAACGGGTAAAATCGGAATTCCGGGCGTTGGTGTTCCGGAACCGATCGGCGTTGCTCGTCGTGTTAAAGCGGCGGCTTTCGGGATCGTAGAACCAGAGGGCGGCATCCTGTTTCAGATACCCCTGCCCCCGGCTAATCGCGGGCTGCAGAATAATTATCACATAGGTTTCCCGTGAGTCCCGGCGGAATACCCCCGCCACGGTGGAAGACCGGGCCTGGCCGGGTTTATCCTGGATGATGGTATATTCCGCGGAAAAATCCGTATCATAATAACTGGCAAGGCTGTCCGCCTTCCGTAATAGTTCCAAATCCGTAAGCGCCCAAAGGCCGGGTACGGGGAAACCCAGCGCAGCGGCAAGAAGAGCAAAACAGAACCGTTTATTCATCAGCTTTTTCCTCCGGATAACATTTTTGGCAGGGGATCCCGGGAGGAACGAAACGCCGGAAGCCACACTGCCGCCAACAGGATGCAAAAAACCGCCGCAAGATTAATCAGTATAGTACGGGGAAGATAGAGCGTTGTCAAGCGTCCATCCTTCATGAAGATTTCAAAGCTGGGAAGCCAGGAAAAGGAAATAAACCGCAGCCCCAGGGACACCAGGAGTGCGAAAAGGATACCCGCCAGCAGAGAAAGCAGCCCTAACCCAAGGGTTTCCAGTATCAGAATATGCCGCAGATCCCCGTCATAAAAACCGATGACCCGCATGGTCCCCACTTCCCGCTCCCGTTCGCGGAGGATGAGCCGGTAGGTTACCATGGCGCTTGCCAGGATAAGCGCCAGCATCATCCCATAGAGAAAATAGGTAATGATGTTGATGGCCCCCAACAGATCCGCTATTTCGGAAAGATATACCGGAATGGTAAGGAGAAAAATTTTCACCCCCGCCCAGGATTGATGGGTTTCATAGTCAAATTCATCCCGATTCAATATCAGCGGAGCGGTCTGCATATTTTTTTCCAATTCCTTCTGCAAAATAATTCTTTTTGCATCCGCTTCCCGCCGGTCACTGAAAAACATACCAATACAGGAACATTCATCCTCGCCGAATAAAAGAAGCCGGTTAAGAGCAGGGCGGGAAACATAGGCCTTATAATAACCAAAGATACTGGAGTCCTCCAAAAGGCCGCCAACCACAAATACACCGGTATTACTCTGACCATAGCGGGTTTCCGTTTCCAGGATAAGGCTGTCCCCAAGGCGGACCCCTAATCTTCCGGCGACGGGAGCGGAAAGCATGATAGTATCTTCCCCTGCCGGAACATCCCGGCGTTCCTGGTAAACAAGGCTGTCAAAATAGGCTTCTTCGTTATCCCAGTCGGCTCCCACCAGATACTTTAGGGGCATCGCAGAACCGTTATAGTAGAGAATCCCGCTCATGGTTAAGGTCCGCATGACGGTACGTTCCGGATTAATGTTCGTATCACTAATGGCCTTCCGGATCTTAGCCATATCATCCGTTTGCATATGCAGCGTAATGGACGAATCTTCGTCATATCCCAGGGCAATAATATCACCGGCATAATGGGACTGGCCGGAATTATAAATATTTTCGTACATGCCGTCTTTCACCGAAGTAATCACCGTGACAATACCGAAGCCGAAGGTCAATGATAGAAAGAGAAAGAGATACCGGCGGCGGTAACCGACGAGATATTTTAGGGCCAGCCGCAGCATCGTGATGAATTTCAACTATTACCCCCGCCGCACCGCAACAATAGGCTCGATACGAACCGCCGTCTCCACCGGGTAGAAGGACGCGACAAGGCCAAGAAACAAGGCGGCCCCAAAGGACGCCCATGCCACGGAGGGCAAAAAAGATACATTTACTACCGGCCCCCCCATGAGTGAGGCAATAAGGGTATTGGGAATGACAATACCCATCCCGTTGACGGTCCGGAGAAACCCGTACCCCCCCAGAACACCAAGGGCGCCGGCAATACCGGCAAGGGCAAGGTTCTCCCCCATGATAAGGGTACGGATATAGCCGTCATAAGCGCCGATAGCCCGCAGGACGCCGATTTCTCCGGTCCGCTTAAACACTGAAATTAAAAGAATATTCACCGCCGCGATGACACCGGCCACACTCACCAGAAACATCCCGAAGTTAAACAAACTTTTGACAAGCAGCAGGAGGATAGCGGAAGTACCCGCCGCAGTGCGCCAGCCCACCGCGGTAAGTCCAAAGGCGGCAAGCTTTTTATTGAGGGATGCAATTACCCCCGCCACAGCAGCCCTATGCTCCAGCCGGAGAATAATAAAATTCCAGTCCCCCCCTGCCATCTCCCGCCCTTCCCCTGTTTCCAGAGAGGCGCTGAGAAAATTCCGGATAAAATCCACCGAAAAGCTTTCTTCCCCTATAAAGTCTTCTTCAACAGCGCCGCTGAAAAAATCATTCAAATCTATACCCAGCAAACGGGAGTTTTCCGGATCGAGCCCGGTATCAGGGGCGGCAACCTGTATTGATTCCAGTACCCGTACCGTCTGCGGGTCGGCGATAACTATCTCGTTCATAAAGGTCCCGGGGTTCCGGTAGCGATAAATTCCCACCAGGGGAACCTCCCGTATCTTAAACCCCGCATTCCCGCCGGCGGTAAACAGCAACGGCTCGCCAATAGCCGGACGCCGACCGGTTTCCTTTTCAATCCGCCCTGCCCGTTCGGCGGTGATCATGGCGCCGTATTCGTTTGCTTCGAGGAAGCGCCCTTCCTCAAGGCTTATTCCCGGAAAGGCGGCGAAATAGGTTGCCGCATCTATCCCGCAGAGCAGCGCCCCTTCCCTGACCCCCTGGACATCCAGAAATGCCCGGCTGGATACCTGGCTGGTAACGATGCCGACCCCCGGCTCCGTGCGGACAAGATCCCGGACAACATCATGGGCGGGTAAAGAAGGGATATTAAAATATTCATCAATTATAGGCGTATTGGCGCCGAAGAGGTTCATACTCACATCGGCTGTTTTCTGGATAACCACATCTCCGGTAAGGCTTTCGACATAGGCGTCCCGCAGGCTCCGGTCGGATCTCCCCAGTACGGTATTCCCGATAAAAAATATAAAGGTAATGACCCCGATCAGCAGAATGATTACCAGGCTGTTCTTTGGAGTACGGATAATGTTTTTAAAAATGAGCAGCCAATTCACCGGCGCCGCTCCGATTCTATGCCGCCGTCCTTTAAAAAAACAATGTGGTTGGCCATTTCCCAGATATCCGGATCGTGGGTGGAAAAAATAAAGGTGGTCCCCTCTTCCCGGTTGATTTTCTTCATTAACGCTAATACCCGTTCCCCGTTGGCGGAATCCAGGTTCGCCGTGGGTTCATCGGCAATAACAATTTTCGGCATCGTTACCAGGGCCCGGGCGATGGCTGCCCGCTGCTGCTGCCCCCCGGAAAGCTCCGAAGGTTTATGCCGCCTCCGGTCCCCAAGCCCGACTTCCTCCAACAGGAACTCTACCCGATCCCGGCGTTCAGCGCGGGTGGTCCTCTTTTGCGCGATTGTCAGCGGAAGTTCTACGTTCTCAAAAACCGTTAAGACCGGCAACAGGTTAAAGGACTGGAATACGAACCCGATGTTTTCCTGCCGTATCCTTGTACGTTCCCTGCGGCGGAGGCCCCCGGTTTCCACGCCGTCAATAAGGACGCTGCCGCTGCTTGGGGTATCAATCAGGCCGATGATATTCATCAGGGTGGTTTTCCCCGAACCCGACGGACCGGCTACGGCAACAAAATCACCCCTGGCAAGTTCCAGGGAAACCCCTTGCAAAGCATCGACGAGCAGCTTCCCCATGGGATAGCTTTTCCGGAGCCCGCGTACCGTAATCATAGGATTCATTACACTCAAAACCGAAACTCCATATCCTTTAATGCCGGTAACCCGGTGTCCTTATCACTCAAAACCGGAACGACGCCGCCTAAGTGCCAGTCAATGCCAAGTTCGGCGTCATTCCAGATAATCCCGGCCTCGTCGCCGGGGTCATACAGGCGAGTACACTTGTAGGTAAACTCCGCAAACTCACTTAACACCACGAATCCATGCGCAAACCCCTCGGGCACATAAAGCTGTTTTTTATTCTCCGCGTTAAGTACCACCCCGCGCCATTGCCCGCATGTCGGACTGCCGCCGCGCAGATCAACTGCTACGTCAAATACTTCCCCGGCAATTATGCGTACCAGTTTTCCCTGGGGATTTGTCTTTTGAAAGTGGAGACCCCGCAGAACACCCCGCTTTGACTTGGACTGGTTGTCCTGCACAAAGTCAACGGGCAGCCCCGCCGCGCGGAACTCCTCTTTCTGAAAGGTTTCCATAAAGTAGCCGCGTTCGTCACCGAATACGGTCGATTCGATAATGGTCAAACCGGCTATGCCTGTTCCGGTGAACGTGAATTTTGCCAACTCATCTGCCCCCGTACATTTTTTCGTAATACTGCTGGTACTCACCGCTGATGATGTTCTCCCACCACCGCCGGTTATCAAGGTACCATTTGATTGTCTTTTTTATGCCCTCCGCAAACCTTGTTTCCGGCAGCCAGCCGAGTTCGCGGTGAATTTTTGCCGGGTCGATTGCATAGCGTAAATCGTGCCCGGCCCGATCGGTAACGTAGGTGATGAGCGTCTCCGGCTTTCTCAACTCCTTCAAAATCAGCTTTACGATGTCGATGTTGCGCATCTCATTGTGCCCGCCTATGTTGTAGACTTCCCCAATCTTACCCTTTTGCAAAATAAGGTCAATGGCCCGGCAATGATCCTCGACATAGAGCCAGTCCCGGACATTCTCCCCCTTGCCGTAAACCGGAAGCGGTTTGTCGTTGAGCGCGTTGGCAATCATCAGGGGAATAAGCTTTTCGGGGAAATGGTAGGGGCCGTAGTTGTTGGAGCACCGCGAAATCGTTACGGGCAGTTTATAGGTTCTGAAGTAGGCGGCGGCCAATAAATCCGCCGCCGCTTTGCTTGCCGAGTAGGGGCTTGAGGTGTGGAGCGGCGTAGTTTCCGTGAACAGCAAGTCGGGCCGGTCAAGCGGCAAATCTCCGTACACTTCGTCGGTGGACACCTGATGAAAACGCTTGACGCCGTACTTTCTGCAGGCATCCATTAAAATCTGGGCACCGATAACGTTGGTTTGCAGGAAAATCCCCGGGTTATCGATACTGCGGTCAACGTGGCTTTCGGCGGCAAAGTTTACCACAATGCCAGGTTTCGTTTCCGCAAACAGCGCGTCAACCGCCGGACGGTCGGTAATATCGCCCTTAACAAAGCGGAAGTTTGGATTTTTTTCTATCGGGCCCAGGGTCTCCAGGTTTCCCGCATAGGTGAGCGCGTCAAGGCAAATTACCGTATTCTTCGGGTGTTCGCGCAGCATATACTGCACAAAATTACCGCCGATAAACCCCGCGCCTCCGGTTATCAGGTAGGTCATAGTTCAAACTCCCCGCTGTCTTTATCCTGAATCCGTATATGTATTATTGTAAAAGCCCGTAAATCATTGCCAGGTATAGAGATAGGGCAAAATCCCGAAACACCCAAAAGGTGAAAATCATTTTACAAAAAACTCGTCCTCCATGGTAT
>BNUY01000105.1 GCA_025997715.1 Spirochaetia bacterium | reverse complement strand
TCAGCGAAAACCGCGCTATAGCGATACGGGAAGAAGCGGATGACGCGGGTTCCGGGGGCGGCGTGTATGTCGAGAAGGGCGGCGTTTTTACCCTGCAAAACGGGACTATCAAACAAAACGGAGTGATGGCTTGGGGCGGCGGTGTCTATACGGAGGGCGCTTTTACCATCTGCTCAGACAGCGTAATCACCCATAACATCGCCCGTTTAGGCGGGGGTGGTGTGCACGCAGCCGGTAAAACGGGCGTTTTTACCATGAAAGGCGGACTACTGATGAATAACTACTCAGGCGGTTCAGGCGGCGCGGTCAATATCATGGAAAACAGTGTTTTTACCATGGAGCGGGGAATCATCGTCAAAAACACCGCCGCCACAGGGAATGCCCTGGCAATAAGCGGCAAAGCCGTCATATCCGGCGGGGGTATATTTGACAATAACGGCGCGTCCAAGGAGAACATCGAAGAGAACGGGGCCGGTTTAGAGGCGGCAAGTCCTGCTATTGTTATAGAGGAAACCGGGAAATTGACTATCTCAGGCGGCGAGCTTGATGCAAAAATAGCTATGAAAGAAAAGAGCCAGCTGGAGGATATCCGGGACCCGCTCGGCGGGTTTTAACGGCTCCGCTTCTGCCAATAGCCTGAAGCCCACCGAGTGGGTTTATTTGAGAGGAGGACATGGTATTGCACAGTGATATTGTTAAGAAAGGGGTAGCTAAGGCCCCTCACCGGTCCCTGTTTAAGGCCCTGGGATTTATTGATGAAGAGTTTGACCGGCCCCTGATAGGCATTGCGGTGGCGAAGAGCGAAATTGTTCCGGGGCATATGCACCTGGATACTATAGCCAAGGCCGCCGCCGACGGGGTGCGCATGGCCGGGGGTGTGCCCGTACAGTTTCCCGTCATCGGGGTGTGCGACGGTATCGCCATGGGCCATGCGGGGATGCGCTACTCCCTACCCACCCGGGAACTTATCGCCGACTCCATCGAGTGTATGGTCATGGCCCACGGCTTTGACGCAATGCTTTACATCCCCAACTGCGACAAGATTGTGCCCGGTATGCTCATGGCAGCGGCGCGGCTCAACCTGCCGGGGGTCTTTATTTCCGGCGGCCCCATGCTGGCGGGTAGAAAGGACGGCAAGACCCTCACCCTTACTACCATGTTTGAGGCGGTAGGGGCTGTGGGCGCGGGAAAGATGACCGAGGCGGAACTTACCGCGCTGGAAGAAGCGTCCTGTCCGGGCTGTGGTTCCTGTTCGGGGATGTTCACCGCCAATTCCATGAACTGTGTTACTGAGGCCCTCGGCATGGCTCTGCCCGGTAACGGTACTATTCCTGCGGTGATGGCGGAACGGCTCCGGCTGGCTAAGCGGACCGGGATGCTGGTCCTTGATATTCTCAAAAAGGATATACGCCCCCGGTCTATACTCACCGAAACAGCGTTCCTCAACGCGCTGGCCCTGGACATGGCCCTGGGCTGTTCCACCAACACCGCCCTCCACCTTCCCGCCATTGCCCACGAAGCAGGTTTCAAACTAGACCTGGAACTCCTCAATAAGGTGAGCGCCGTTACCCCCAACCTCTGTAAGCTGGCTCCGGCGGGGTCCGACGCTATTGAGGACCTTCATGCCGCCGGGGGTATCCCTGCGGTGTTACAGGAACTGGCGAAGAAAAATCTGGTGAGTCTCAAGGCTCCCACGGTGTACGGTGTGCTGGCGGATGCGGTGAAGGGCGCAGTAAACAGAAATACGGCGATTATCCGGTCCATCGACAATCCCTATTCACCCACCGGCGGGCTGGCGGCGCTCTGGGGCAACCTGGCTCCCGACGGCTGCGTGGTCAAACAAAGCGCGGTGGCCCCGTCGATGCTCAAGCATGAGGGCCCGGCGCGTATCTTCGATTCCGAGGAAGCCGCCTTTGACTCCATCATGGAACGGAAGATAGTTCCCGGTGATGTGGTGGTCATCCGGTATGAGGGACCCAAGGGCGGGCCGGGGATGAAGGAAAAGCTTGCCCCCACCGCAGCCCTGGCCGGCATGGGCCTGGACGACAAGGTGGCCCTCATCACCGACGGCCGTTTCTCCGGGGCCACCAAGGGCGCCGCCATCGGCCATGTTTCACCGGAAGCCGCAGAGGGCGGTCCCATTGCACTGCTGGAGGAGGGGGACCGGATCATCATCGACATCCCCGGACGCAGTATTAGTGTGGGTATTAGTGATGTTGAACTGGATAAACGGCGGGAGACATGGAAGCCCCACCCGCCCAAGGTCACCAGCGGCTACCTGGCCCGGTACGCTAAACAGGTGAGTTCCGCCGCCGCAGGAGCGGTGTTTAAGGAAGATATTGAAGAATGATAACCGCAAAGGCAAAGAAGGATGGATAGATGAGTCAGTTCCAAAATAAGAATTAACCACGAATGACACGAATCCACACGAATAAGAATTGTTTTATTCGTGTTTTTCGTGTCATTCGTGGTCGGTCTTGCATTTTGGAACTGGCTCAGATCTTATTTTTCTTCCCTTTGTCGCCTTCGGCGCCTTCGCGGTTAATAATTCTTGTGTTTTTATAGGAGTAAGTATGCAGTACACAGGCGCCCGTATTTTAATTGAGGCATTGATTGAGCAGGGGGTGGATACCGTGTTCGGGTATCCCGGCGGAGCGGTTCTGTTTATATACGATGAATTGTTCAAGCACAAGGACCGGATACGGCATATCCTTACGAGCCATGAACAGCACGCCGCCCATGCCGCCGACGGTTACGCCCGGTCCACCGGTAAAACCGGCGTCTGTATCGCTACCTCCGGCCCCGGCGCCACAAACCTGGTTACCGGCATTGCTACCGCAGCCATGGACTCGGCGCCCCTGGTGGCGATCACCGGGAATGTGGCCACCGGCATATTGGGGAAGGACAGCTTCCAGGAGGTGGACATCGCCGGTATCACCATGCCCATCGTTAAGCACAACTGGATAGTCAAGGATGTGAATGCCCTGGCAGAAACGGTGCGGGAAGCCTTTATGGTGGCCCAGTCGGGACGGCCCGGCCCGGTGCTTATCGACATCCCCAAGGATATTACTTCCCAACTGGGGGAGTGGATTCCCCTCAAGCCTGGCGGGAAGGGGCCGGTAAAACATATCGAGTCCATTTCGGCGGATGCACTGGTGTCCGGCATCATTCCTGCGGAGGAACTCCTCGGCGCACGGGCACGCCGGCTGGCGGAACGGAACCGGCGGCCCACCTTTTCCGATGAGGATATCAACTACGCAGTATCGCTGTTCAGGGAAGCGAAACGGCCGCTTATCTACGCCGGCGGCGGGGTGATCATCTCCGATGCGGAGGGCGAATTGACGGCGCTTGCGGAGCGGCTCAATGCCCCGGTGGCCCTGAGCCTCATGGGGGTGGGGGCTTTCCCGCGGGAACACCGGCTGTACACGGGGCTTATCGGTATGCACGGAACCGTGGCTTCCAACAAGGCGGTGCAGAAGGCGGATCTCCTGGTGGCGGTGGGGGCCCGTTTTTCCGACCGGGTCACCAGCCGGGCGGATAACTTCGCCAAGGGCGCGACGGTTCTCCACCTCGACATCGACCCCGCAGAGGTGAACAAGAACGTTGCGGCCCACGCCTGGGTTGTGGGGGACATCAAAAAGATAATCGTAAAACTGTTAAAGGCGCTTCCCCCGCAGATGAACACCGAGTGGGCGGGGGACATAGAAAAGTGGAAGGAAAAGGTACCCAGGGCAAACCGGAGCGGCGGCAGTATTCTGCGCCCCCGGTTCATCCTTGAGGAAAGCGCCAAGCGCCTGGGTCCCGACGCCATTATCGCCACCGACGTGGGGCAGCACCAAATTTGGACCGCCCAGTTTTACCCCTTTACCCGCGGCCGGTCCTTCATCACCTCCGGGGGGCTGGGAACCATGGGCTTCGGCCTCGGCGCGGCCCTGGGCGCAAAGATTGCCAACCCCAAACGGCCTGCCGCGCTTTTTACCGGGGACGGTTCCTTCAGGATGAACTGCGGGGAACTGGCAACCCTCACCAATTACCGCATACCCATTCTCATCGTTATCATTAATAACCGTGTGCTGGGCATGGTCCGACAGTGGCAGAATCTTTTTTACGAGGAACGGTATTCGGAAACCACCCTGGACCGGCCGCCGGACTTCGTTACGCTTGCGGAGGCCTACGGGCTGCGGGGCTACCGCGCCGAAAATGCGAACACCTTTGTTTCTGCGCTGGACCTTGCCATGAAGGATATTGCCGCAGGCCGCCCCGCCTTGATAGACGCCCACATCAATTCGGACGAGAAGGTACTCCCCATGGTGCCCGGCGGCAAGCCAATCGACGAGCAGATACTGATATGAGACGAAGCCGGTTTGTAACACTGTTAGTAAGTCTCCTGCTGATACCATTCACAAGTTGCTCCCGGCCGGTTCCATCCCGGTCAGAATTTGTGTTAGGCACCGTTTGCTCCGTCAACCTCTATGACCGCGGGAACCAAAAGGTGTACCGGGAGATCTTTGCCCGTCTCCGGGAAATAGAAAACCTGATGAGCGCCAACCTGGATGATTCGGATCCAGGGCGGATTAATAAGGCGGCGGGCATAGAGGCGGTGGAGGTTCATCCGGATACCATTGCGGTCCTCAAGCGGGCTGTCCGCTTTGCAGCGCTAACCGGCGGCGCTTTTGATCCCACCGTAGGCCCCTTAGTAAAACTGTGGGGTATCGGCAGCGATGCCGAGCGTATCCCCGGGGAAGAAGAAATCGCCGCGGTCCTGCCCCTGATCAATTGGCAGGACATGGTTATTGACGAAGCGGTGAACACCGTGTTTCTGAAGCGCCGGGGTATGCGCCTTGACCTGGGGGCTATTGCCAAGGGCTATGCCGCAGACGAAGCGGCCCGGATAATCAAGGCCGCCGGGATTAAGCGGGCGCTTATTGACCTGGGGGGGAACATCCTCGTCCTGGGGGCCGGGCGGAACGGCGGCCGGGGCTCATGGCGGGTGGGGATACAGAATCCCTTAGAGGGCCGGGGCGCCTATTTCGGTATCGCGGAGGTGGCGGATAAAACCCTGGTAACATCCGGGGTTTACGAACGCTTCTTCGAGTCAGGCGGCAGGAAGTACCATCACATCCTTTCTACCCGTGACGGGTACCCCGTTGACAATGGCCTCCTTTCGGTAACGGTTATCGGCGATAGTTCCATTGACGCCGACGCCCTTTCAACATCGCTCTTTGCCCTGGGCTATGAGACGGGCAGCGCGCTGGCGGAATCCCTGGACAATACTGAGGCGGTCTTTGTGTTCACCGACCTGGGTATACGCGGCACCTCCGGGGCTTTTGAGAGCTTCACCATTACTGATGATGGTTTTAGAATACTTACCATTCCCGCGGCTGACCTGCCGGCTGGAGAATGGTAAATGTTTCCCCCGAGGGTTCAATCACAAAAAGCCTCTGTTTCAATGCATAGTTTCGAACAGTATCTGTCATAACCACACCCGCAATAGCCGCCAAAAATTTCCGCTTGTCGCCTTTTAAATCAGCCCAGGCACGCATTTTTCTGAGACGTTCCAGATGGTCATTGACATCTTCGGTAGAAGGTTTACTTTTTGTTTCAACCAGCAGGGCCTTGTCGCCGTTTTCCAAGAGGACATCAACCTCAAAAAGAAATGTACCGTCCTTATCCAAAATCACCTTGTTGTTGGAGGTTTCCTGAAAAGACAGGCCAATTTCACTGAATTTCTCTATCAGATTGGGAGCGACCATATACTCAACAATTTCGCCGAAACGGTTGCTCAGTTCCCCAAGGCGTTTGTCGGTTGCTTTCATCTGTTGGGCGGTTTCTTGCATTTTTCGGTCGGTTTCCTTAAACATTGCCCAGACCTTCTCGAAAGTCAATCCTTCACCTATTCTTTCCGTTATTTCCATAGTTTGCTCCTATAATGATTATACCCTATTTCCGGCTTTTGGGAAAACCGCCACCAACGGGCAAAACAACAATTACCACTCATGCGCATGATACGTGCCTGTCGGCTCCGTGATATTGAAGGTATCCCCTGACGGCTCAATCACATAAAAGCCCTTTTTTAGGGCATACGTTTTCTCACTATCGCCAAAGACTACACCGGCAATAGCGCCCAAGTATTTCCGTTTATCATTATGTAAATCAGCATATCTGCGCAGTTTTTCCATGCGCTTGATATGGTCGTTGATATCGTCACTACTGGGTTTGGTCTTGGTTTCAACGATCATCACCTTGTCGCCGTTTTCCAGAAAAGCGTCAACCTCAGTGAAAATATCGTGTTTTGGATCTTTGATTGCCGTATCACGGTGGGTTTTTTCAAATTCAAAGCCCAATTCCCGGAATTTGACCACGAGGTTGGGCACGACCATGTATTCAACCATTTCGCCGAAACGGTTGCCCAGTTCCCCAAGGCGTTTGTCGGTGTCTTTCATCTGCCGGCCTGTCGCATTTATCAGTTCCCTGGTTTCTTGCATTTTTCGGTCGGTTTCCTTAAACATTGCCCAAATCTCATCTGCGGTTGTTTTCCAGTCCGGTATTGCTTGTATGGTTTCCATAGTTTGCTCCTATAATGAGTATACCCTATTTCCGGCTTTTGGGAAAACCGCCACCGGGCAAAACCGGCAATATAAGAATTGCACATTTAGGTTTCTTTTTCGTGTGTTTCGTATTTTTCGTGGTTTTTTTGCTTCAAAATGCCACATTATCACTTTACGGAAGTCTTTTGTATAAAAAGGAGCTGCTCGGTGTACCCCTCGCACAGCCCTTACTTCTTATAGTGTGTATAAACTGCTTCCAATGTCTGCATAACGTTCTTGGTAATGTCATCGCAGAAGCGGTTTATAAGGGTTTTGCTCTCATCGTGGACAATTTCCTCCTTAAACAGCTCGTAAACCTCTATTTCAAGGCATTTTGCAAGGGTACAAAGCGTCCCCGCCTTTGGAAAAGTGTTTCCCCGCTCTATATTTGACAAATTCGTGATTGAAATACCGACTTTCCACGCCAAATCAGCCTGGGAAAGCTGTCGTTGGAGGCGGAAATATTGGATATTTTTCCCCAAAGCCGCCTTTAGTTCTTGTTCTCTCATTAACTTTTTGTAGTGTAGGCGTTCATTATTTCAATTGACAAACAACTATGGTTTCCATAATATATAGAAGTGGTACTTTGTCCCTGTAATAATCAAACTTTAACTATTTGCCGGAGCCAAAGGAATGTCTTGCACTGGCTTACAAAAAAGGCGGGGGTTTTATGCGAAAAGTGGTGATTTCCGCGCTTATCGTACTCATGGCTGCGGGCAATGTCTTTGCCAAGGACAATCTGGCCATTTTGCCGTTTTTAGGCGGACAGGGGGACGAAGGCGAGGCCATTGCTGAGCTATTTTCCTTTGATCCACAGCTCAATGAGGCTTTTACGCCCATACCCCGGACCAGCATAACCAATGCCAAGGAATGGGAGCGGTTTGTTCAAACACGTTCCGGGTTGACGGATGTGGATACCATTGCGGACATCGGGAAAGAGCTTGGCGCCCGGTACGTCATGGCGGGGAATATTACCACCATCGGAAACAGCAATCTGCTGGTCCTTTCTATATATAAAGATGGATACCCTGCAGCAAATCGCCGGGGATTATCAGGTGTATGCCAAGATTGAGGATATTCGCTTAAAGCTGCCGCAGATGGCGGAACGGGTCATTACCGCTACCCGGAGTACTCCCGGTTCGGCGGATAAGTTGGCGGTTGTTCCGGTACAGTTACAGGCCGGCGCGAAAGAGCAGGCCGCGGATACCCTGGCGCAGATATTGGCGATACACCTGCTGCGAAGCGGAAAGTATACGGTATACCCCCGCACAAAAAGCCTGGAGTAGGTGCAGGATGAGTATGATAATCAGCATAGCGGCATAACGGCGGATGATGCTATCACCGGCATAGGGCATGGGGAGAATCCGCATTTGGTACTGTCCGTAGCGGCCCGAACCCTGGGTGCGGTGAATATGTTCAACGCATCAATCATCGATCTGAATAACGGTACGCAAGTTGCGGGAAGGTCGGTCGAGTATAGCGGTATTGAAGACGGTATGCGGGCGATGGAAAGCCTTGCGCGGGAATTAACCGGTTTCGCCGGAGACATAAGCTCCTTGTCGAAATCGCCGGGTAACGAAGGCTGGAAACACAAATGGCTTTATCCGGGAATCCGCATTGGGGTGTCGCCCCGTTGGTACCCGGCAAGAAATATAGAGGCTGAATATGACCGTGAAGCATAGGTTTGTTTTATTGATACTGAGCGTTCTGGGCATTGCCGCCTGCGCTTCTGTCAGTACTGGGGAGACATTTTCCGGGGGTGATGGGGAGATTAGCGCACGGGGCGCGGTGGGGCGGCTTGAAGCGGTACCATCCGGGCCGATGTTCGAGGGTGACGGCGGCAAAGATATACGGCTTGCAGTTCTTGCACCGGAAGTCCAGGGCGCGGCGCCGGAATACCTGCCGGTGTATGTGCAAGGCCTGTTGAACAACAATTTCAAAAAGTATGGCAATGTTACCCTGGTGGACCGGCAGAATCTGGACAGGATAATCGCCGAACAGAATCTGGCGGCAAACGGCAGGTTCACCGACGCGGACTTTGTCAAAATCGGCGGCATTACCAACGCCCAATACTTTTTAATCGGCACTATCCAGAAACATTCGGGGGATCAATATTCCCTGCAACTGTCTATGAGCGACTCCAGTACCGGCGAGCACAAAGCCATTTTTATGAAAAACGGCGCCCTGCGGCAGATAGAGGGAAGCGGAACGCTTATCAACGAGGCCAGCGCTGACCTGCTTGCCCAGTTGGGGGTACGGCTTACCGTCGCCGGAAAGCAGGCCCTTTTGGCGGGCAATACCGCTGTAGTCCGCTCCGAAACTGGCCTTGCCAAGGGCATTACCGCCCAGGCAAGCGGAGAATCCGTGGAAGCGCTGTTCAACTACACCCAGGCGATTAACTTTGACTCATCCCAGATAGAAGCCCTTGCCCGGCTTAACGTACTTTCTTCGTCCATAAGCGGCGGCAGCTTAAGCGAACGCATCGTGAACGACCTACAGGCCCGTGACCGCTGGCTTGAGGTGTTTAAGGAAGCGTCCCGTTTTTTCAATGAACATCCGCCTTTTGAAATCACCTTTGACCCGAATCTGGTTCAGGAGGGCGAAACGGATTACGCGAAGCGGACCGCGAACCTTGCGATGCGGGTAGCCCTGGACCCGTCGGAGGCCGGTTTTGCCGCGCTCAACGCCCTTCTGGGGGGCCTTGAACAAACCGGACGACGAGAGGCTTGGGGCTTTAAGGGCTGGCCCTTGCAGGACATACACCCCAAAACGCCGGGAACCGTGGTGTTTACCGGAAAGCAATCGCTCAGCTTCAAACTTGATGCAACGCTACTCAACGAGAACGACAAGGCCCTGGGGAAAAGCAGTGTTACCCTTAGCAGCGGTACTTTGCATTTTGCCGCGGGAGGCAATGAAGTGGTCTCCGACGGAGCGGTGAGCATGATGCGTTTCACCAACGTCAAAGCTGAGGACCTGACGCCGACCCTGACTATAGTAATCAGAGCGGTGAACGGAATCCCCTCGGCCACCCTGAACGCCAACGGTTATATGCGGATAGATACCGGGGATTTGGAGGGAAAATTCGCGTTTACGTCTTCCGGAAATGTACTCGAAGATTTTGTGTTTATTCAAGGCGGGACCTTTACCATGGGGAGCCCCGCATCCGAACCAGATCGTGAGAGTAACGAAACGCAGCATCAGGTAACG
This sequence comes from Spirochaetia bacterium, assembly GCA_025997715.1. Taxonomy (GTDB): domain Bacteria; phylum Spirochaetota; class Spirochaetia; order Treponematales; family Breznakiellaceae; genus Termitinema. Next base: position 1,139 of record BNUY01000105.1, on the reverse strand, counting down.
GTGAGCGGTTTTTATATGGGGAAATATGAGGTAACCCAGCAGGAGTACAAGAAAGTAATGGGGACCAACCCCAGCAGATGGAAGGGGTCGAATCTGCCGGTGGAGCAAGTAAGCTGGTTTGACGCGCTGGAGTATTGCAACAAGCGGAGTCGACGGGAAGGCTTAACGCCTGCCTACACGATAAGCGAGACGAATGTAACGTGGGATCGAAACGCCAACGGCTACCGGCTGCCCACAGAAGCTGAGTGGGAATATGCCTGCCGCGCCGGGACAACCACGCCTTTCAGTACCGGCAATAACATCAGGACAAGCCAGGCAAATTATGACGGCAACTATCCCTGGGACAAGACTACGGCGGTGGGGAGTTTTGCATCCAATGCCTGGGGCTTGTACGACATGCACGGAAATGTGTGGGAGTGGTGCTGGGATTGGTATGGAGATTATAACATCAGGGCGCGGACTGATCCAACGGGCGCCGCTTCGGGGTCTGACCACGTTCTTCGCGGCGGTGGCTGGGGCAGTGGCGCCCAGCACCTGCGGTCGGCCACTCGGCACTTCAGTACGCCATCGAACTGGGGCAGCGTCATCGGGTTTCGGGTTGTCCGCCCCTGAGCTCTGCTAGGAGGGAAAGGATCCTGCATGGCAGCACGGAGGCGGGAGTAATGGAGGAATAAAGGAGTGGAGCCAAAAAGAAAGTGGTTGAAAAGTACGATGCTGACTACCAGAGAACCATAGGAGGATTAAATGGACACCGAAAAAGTCTTACACGCCAATAATGAAACACTGCGCATAGCCGGGATGTATTCATTTTTGTTTTATGCAGTTACGTGTGGAGTGTTTGTCTGGGCAAAAGATAAGATTCCTGACTGTATTGCAGTTATTTGTGGGATAGCCGTTTGCATTTTTTCGGTTGTTTTTTTTGTGTTTGCGGGAATTATTCTTTTCAAGGCCAATAAAAAAAAACATATTGAAATCGAAACAACCGAAGCTGCAATTATTGTCGTAAGTCATCCCCGCAAAATCAGACGTAAGGAGAAAATATGGATTACGGTTCAGAGAATGTAGATTCCTATGAAGAATATAGGAAGCCGTATACTGATGTAACTGGAAACATCAATGAGAAATTAAGACCGGCGCTT
>BNUY01000104.1 GCA_025997715.1 Spirochaetia bacterium | reverse complement strand
TTGCCTCGGGCTTGTCCATTTTATTCACCGCCACGATGATGGGGACATTGGCGTCCCTGGCGTGGTTGATGGCCTCAATGGTCTGGGGCATGACCCCGTCATCGGCGGCCACCACCAGAACCACAATATCCGTAACCTGTGCGCCCCGTGCCCGCATACGGGTAAAAGCCTCATGGCCGGGGGTGTCAAGGAATGCTATCCGCCCATTGGGGGTGTCCACCGTATAGGCCCCGATATGCTGGGTAATACCGCCGAACTCCCCGGCAACCACGTCCGTACTGCGGATGGCGTCCAGGAGCTTGGTTTTCCCGTGATCCACATGGCCCATGACGGTAACCACCGGGGACGGGGCTGGAGGGAGGCGTCATCATCGGAGGAAGTGGCGATCAGGGTTTCGTCGTAGAGGCTGACGATCTTCACGTCCGCCCCGAATTCCGCCGCAAGGATGGTGGCGGTTTCCGCATCTATCTGCTGGTTGATGGTAACCATCTGCCCCATGCTCATAAGCTTGTGGATCAGGTCCGATGCCTTGAGGTTCATCTTCCGGGCCAGCTCAGATACCGATACTACTTCCATTATATCAATGGATTTAGGCACCGGGTTGGCTATCTGGGTGATCTTCTTCTTGGACTGGAGGAGCTTCTCCTGCATCTCCTGTTCTTTCCGCTGATAAACCGATTTTCTGGCCTTAAAGGACTTTTTTACCGGTCCCTTGTTATCCGCCAGGGGAAGCGGAGGCGGGCCGCCTCTTTGGCCGCCCATACCGGGTCTGCCGCCGGGGCCGCCGGGACCACCAGGGCGATAGCCGCCTTGGCCGGGACCGCCGGGACGATAGCCGCCCTGACCGTAGCCACCGGGACGGTTGCCGCCGCCGCCGAAACCGCCGGGACGGGGGCCGCCCTGATTAAAGCCGCCCTGATAGCCGCCGGGACGGCTGCCGCCTGAACCGGCGCCGCCGGGTCCGCCATAGGGACGGGGGCTTCCCTGACCGCTGCTATAGGGACGGGGACCGCCGGAACCGCCGCCGCCGGGTCCGTTGTAGGGACGGGGACCGCCCTGGCCGCTGCCTTCGGGACGGGGCCCCACGGGACGGCCGCCAACCTTACCCGCTACGCCCGCAGGCCTCGGGGGGAAGGGTGCGCCGGATCGTGGGGAACCATCGTTCCGGGACTGGGGACCGGGGGTTCGGGGCGGGGGGGGGCCCACAGGACGACCGCCAACCCTGCCGGCTGCCGCTATGGGCCGCTGGGTATTGGGCATGGAATTCACCCGGGGAGCGGCTGCTTCCGGGGCTTCAACTGCCGGCGCCTTCGCTTGGGGCTCGGCGGCATCCCCTTCGGGACTTCCCCCTGCCGGAGGCCGGGAGGATACCACAATTTTTGGCTGAGGCTTCTTTGCACCGTTCTCCTTGAACGCAGGAGTAGAGACCTTTTTCTTGACCACAACCACCTTACGGCGGCCGCTCTGCGCCTGGTCATTATGCTCCGCACCCCCTTTAGGGGTTTCCGAAGCATCCTGCTCACTCTTCTGATGCTTGATGAGTTCTACCTTTGGTTTTTGCGTAGTGTCTAATTCCTCAGCCATGTTCCACCTTTATTCATCCTCAAACTCAAAACTCAATCCGATACCGCAATTCGGACAATTGGTCATATCCACGGTTATCTTTGCGCCGCATTCAGGGCAGTCATATTCATCCGCTTCCACGGCAAGACCTGCTTCCTCGTCCTCACCGGCTGGGGCAGGGCTTGTTTCAGCGAAAGCCCCTTCGGCTTCCTCCCCCGCTTCTTCGGGAGCGCCCTCTTCATACTCCTCTCCCGTTTCTTCTTCCACCACTTCCACAAACTCTTCGATGAGCAGCCGCAACGCGGAAACCTGTTCCGCGGTGATTCCCTTGAGCGCGGCGGTTTCCTCTTCCGAAAGGGCAAGGAAGTCTTCTATAAAGTCGATATTGTTTTCCAGCAAGGCGGCGGCAACCTGGGCATCCACCCCGGGAAGCTCGGATATCCGGGAAAGCTCTTCCCCGTAACCATCGGCGTCCCCGAACAGTTCCGATACCGCCCGCCGGGATTCGGAGGCGATATCCATTTCCCCAAACTGGGCGTCGGTCTTAACGTCGATATTCCAGTCCACCAGCCGGTTTGCCAGCCGCACATTGAGGCCCTGCTTGCCGATGGCCAGGGACAGTTGGGTATCACCCACCACCGCCAAGGCCTGATGTTTGCTCTCGTCCAGGAGGATCACTTCCCGGACTTCCGCCGGAGACAGGGCGTTTTTGATGAAGCGGCGGGGATCAGGGTCGTATTTGAGGATGTCTATCTTTTCCCCCTCCAGTTCCCGGATAACCGCCTGGATACGCACCCCTTTCAGGCCTACGCAGGCCCCCACGGGGTCCACATCATCCCGGTTGGAATAGACCGCCAGCTTGGTGCGGTACCCCGCTTCCCGGACGATCTTGTGGATCTCCACGGTTTTATCGTAGACCTCGGGCACCTCAAGCTCAAAGATGGCCCGGACAAAGTCGGTGTGGGTCCGGGAAAGAACCACCTGGAGCCCCGCAGGGGTCTTGTTCACCTCGGTAATCAGGGCTTTGATGCGGTCATTGACGTGGTAGACCTCACGGGGGGACTGGAGTTTCTTGGGAAGTATCCCTTCCAGCTTGCCCAGGTCCACATAGATGGTCCCGTTCCGCTCCCGCTGATAGTACCCGATGATGATCTCCCCCACCTTATCAATGTATTCCGAATACAGGGAGTCCTTCGTTATTTCCCGGATGGACTGCTTGGCGGTCTGCTTGGCGCTCTGCACCGAAATACGGTCAAAGTCCTTGGGGTCCACCTCAATAAGGAGCTCGTCATCAATATCCGCTTCCGGGTTGAGTGTCCGGGCTTCCTCCAGGTCTATTTCCGAAACCGGATCGTAGACTCCGTCAACGACTTTTTTCTGCGCATACATTGATACCTCGGTATTGGTATCGTTAAACCGGACAATGGCGTTGTCCGCATTGCCAAACTTCCGCTTATAGGCCGCCAAAAGGGTATCTTCTATGGTTCTGAGGACAAGCTCCTCCGACATACCCCGATCCTGGATAAGCTGGTGGATTGCCTCCGACATATCTGTAGCCACGAGCTTAAACCTCCCCCATGTTTTCTATTGTATCATCGAGTTTCGCCTTGGCGATACACTCATACGTTAACGCTGTCATACTACCATCCTTTCCTTTAAGAACGATGCCATTTTCATCCGCTGACCGGAGAACCCCTCCGGTCCAGTCGCTTATATCCGTGCGGTAACACCGCACCCCCCGGCCCAGGTAATGGACGAATTCCCTGCCGTCCTTGATCACCCGATCTATGCCGGGGGAGCTTAACTCCACATACAGGTCCTGCCCGGGAAAGGCCTGCTCCAGGAGGGGCAGCATGGCATGGTGCACCCGGGAACAATCGTTTACCCCGACGGCGGCTTTGCGGCACACCACCCCCCGAACCTGGACGCTGCCCTTATGCCGGGAGAGGGTCAGCTCTACCAGGGCCATTCCCAGGCTGCGGGCCACGCCTTCCAGGGTTTCATAGAGCGGATCCCCGGCGGCCGCCTGTCTGGGGGTATACCTCATTCCACGCCCCTTTTTGGGAAATCAAAAAAAAAGGCCGTTCGGAACGGCCCTCTTGTATGATATTCCGAATGTCCTATTCACTGTACCTTTGGCAATATGTTTTGTCAAGTGGCTGAATAGTGGTTATTTATTCTTTTCCGGGAACAAACACGGCGGCCATGTTGACCGAAAGGCCTTCCAGAACCGAGGAAGGAACGGAAGCGTCCCCATGGTAAACTTTCCCCCGATACGCGCCATCTTGCAGCACAAAAACCTGTACTGTTTTATGCTCAGGCGATACCACCCAGTATTCCCGAACCCCGGCTTCAAGGTAGAGGTTGAATTTACGGACCAAGTCGTTGCTGGAATTACTGTTCTTCCGCAAAGTTCTATGATAGGATTTTGTACATAGTGGAGGCTTCTCGTGTCGAAAGGGTTAACCCAGCGGGCGCATCGTATATTGACCATTGACGCCCAGGAAGAGGCGCGGCATTTTAATGCGGACCAGCTCATGCCGGAACATGTGCTTATTGCCCTGCTCAAGGACGGGGCGGGCATTGCTTGTAAGGCGCTCCAGTTCCTGCGGATAGATTTGCTGGAATTCCGGCATACCCTGGAAAACGGGATAACCCGTATGTCCGGGGTAATGGTTTTCGGCGATGTGCCCCCCTCCAAACGGACCAGAACCATGCTTGAGAACGCCGCCGAGGAAACCCGGTCCATGGGGAACGACTATATCGGGACGGAGCATCTCCTCTTTGCGGCCATGCGGGAACAGAATTCCCCGGTGCAGCTTTACCTCCTCCAGCGGGCGGTGGATACGGACATGCTGCGGGTGGTGATTCAAACGACATTTAGTGAAGGCGATAGCCACAGCTACTACGGCGGTATCTCAGGCGATCCCTACCAGCCCGCTTTTTTCCGTCCCCTGCCGCGGGGAGGGCCGCGCGTAGACCGGGCAAAATCGGCGTCATATCCACCCCTGAGCTCTACCCCTAGCCTGGACGAATACTCCCGTGACCTTACCGCCCTGGCCAAACTGGGCAAACTGGACCCGGTTATCGATAGACAGAAGGAAATCAACCGGGCGGTACGCATTTTATCCAGACGGACCAAGAACAACCCCGTACTGGTGGGCGAGCCGGGGGTGGGCAAAACCGCCATCGTTGAGGGCCTGGCCCAGCTTTTTTCCGAAGACGATATCCCCGACATGCTGGCGGGAAAACGCATCCTGTCCCTGGACCTGGGCGCCGTAGTGGCGGGCACCAAGTACCGGGGCGAATTCGAGGAACGGCTCAAGAGGATCATGAAGGAAATCGCCGCCGCCAAAAACGTGATCCTCTTTATAGATGAAATCCATACGATTATCGGGGCGGGGGGCGCCGAGGGAACCATCGACGCATCGAATATGCTCAAACCCGCCCTTTCCCGGGGGGATATCCAGTGCATCGGCGCCACCACCCTGGCGGAATACCGGAAGTACTTTGAGAAGGACGCCGCCCTGGAGCGCCGCTTTCAGGCGGTGCAGGTTGAGGAGCCGGGGCTTCCGGAAACCCTGAAAATACTCAAGGGGATTCAGAAAAAGTACGAAGACCATCACCGGGTGGCCTATACACCGGAAGCGGTGTCCGCTGCGGCGAACCTGGCCCAACGATATATCATAGGCCGGTTCATGCCCGATAAGGCCATCGACATTCTGGATGAAGCCGGGGCCATGCGAAAGCTGGAAGCGGAAAATAATCCTCCGGAGATAGCGGATATTGAACTGGAAATCCAAAAATTAACCGACGAAAAGAACGCCCTGGCTTCGGTTCAGGACTATGAGCGGGCGGCGGGAATACGGGACCGGGTACGCAAGCTCCGGCTGCGGCTGGAGGCGGTCCGGGACGCCTGGGAACATGCATCCCATGATGTGCGGATGACGGTAAGTGAAGGGGATATCAGGCGGGTGGTGGCGGAAACCACGGGCATCCCCCTGACCCGGCTGGAGGAACAGGAATCCCGGCGGCTCCTTAAGATTGAGGAGGAACTGCACAAGGAAGTGGTAGGCCAGGACGAGGCGGTGCGGCGCATCTCCTCCGCCATACGCCGATCCCGGGCCGGCATCTCATCACCCAAACGTCCCTTGGGCTCCTTCATCTTTCTTGGCCCCACCGGTGTGGGCAAAACGTTATTGGCCAAGCGGCTTTCGGTATATCTCTTTGGCAACGAGGAGGCGCTAATTCGCATCGACATGTCCGACTATATGGAAAAACATAACGCCTCCCGTCTGGTGGGCGCGCCCCCCGGCTACGTGGGTTACGAAGAAGGGGGCGTCCTTACCGAAAAGATCCGGCGGAACCCCTACCGGGTGGTCCTCTTTGACGAAATTGAAAAGGCCCACCACGATGTATTCAACCTGCTTTTACAGGTGCTGGAGGAGGGTGAACTGAAGGACAACCTGGGGCACACGGTGAACTTCCGCAACACGGTGATCATCATGACCAGCAACGCCGGTGTGCGGGAAATTTCCCGGGACTCGCGCCTGGGCTTCTCCTCCGAAACGGGCATCATGGGCGCATCGGAAATACAGAGCGCCGCCCTGTCGGAACTGCGCCGGCTCTTTAACCCGGAGTTTATCAACCGGGTGGACGACGTGGTGGTCTTCCACGCCCTGGACGAAAAGCAGGTGGAAACCATTCTGGAATTACAGGTGGAGGAACTTTCAGAGCGGCTGGCGGAACAGGGTTACTCCATTGAAGTGCTTCCTGCGGCCCGCAGCATCCTTATCGAAAAAGGCTGGGACCCGAAATACGGCGGACGGCCCATGCGGCGGGCCATTCAAAAGGAGTTGGAGGATCCGCTTTCAACGATGCTGCTGGAGGGAAACTACCCCTTTGGGACGCTGTTTGTCGCTGATACGAAGGACGGGAAGATAAGGGTGCAGGCGGTGGCGGCTAAGACGGGACAGGTAGCGGCAGAGAAGGCGGCGGCGCTTTAGGGGGCAATAGAAAACGAAGAAGAAAAACCACGAAGGCGCGCAAAGGGGAAGAGAAGACCCCTTCGGGACCTGGCTATCCCTCATCTTCCTTAGTCGCCTTCGGCGCCTTTGCGGTTAAAAATTCTTACTCTTTACCTTCTTCAACCAAGCCCTTAAGCTTCTTGTTGAGTGCAAATAATACCAGCGCACAAACGATACAGATAATAGCTACTACGACGGTACCGGCGATAAAGTTCTTCGTCGACATAAACGCATAGATATAGCCATAGGATTTTGCCGCAAGAAATGTTGCTACAATCCAAACGCCCATCATAACTGAAAGGAGTTTTGCGGGGGCATACTTGCTTACAAATGAGAATCCAAGCGGGGAGAAGAACATCTCCCCCAGTGAAAGAAGCAGTCCAAATACAACTAAGTACATTAAGCCCGCTTTCCCGGAACCCCTTGTTGCGTCGGCAAGTGCAAAAATAAGATATGCCGCCGCCATGAACGATAAGCCCCAGGCAGTTTTCTTAAACATACTCATATCACCCTGCGGCCGCTTGGCAAGTTTTGCCCAAAGGATAGCAAGTATTGGTCCAAGGGCTATACAGGCAAATCCATTCAGTGAATCAAACCATGAACTTGGTACGGTGAATGAACCTACAAGCCAGTTCATATTATCTTCCCAGTAATAGTAAACAGGAAGATACGCCAGATACCAGAACAACCAGAAAACTACCGAGAATACCGATACTAATATAATAGCGGCCACCCGTTTTTTCTCAATACCCGTAAGCGGTTTTTTCTCATAGGATTTTTCAACTTTTTTAAGGTCATCCCCCAGTTTCTCATCAAACTTAAAAGGCCTTTTACCTACATCGCCAAGATGTTTCATACCCAGAAGATACCAAATGGTACCAACAAACATGGTGATACCCGCTAATAAGAAGCAAAGCCTGTATCCCATAACTTCGCCGCGCGCAAATGTCTTTAATGCAAGAATGCCGACTAAGAAGGTTCCAAAAAATGCTCCAATGTTAACAAATGAATACTGGATCGAAAAGGCTGAATCAAGGTCCTCTTTGTTTTGGAACAAACGCCCGTTAATAGCGCTAATGTTCCCTTTGAATAACCCCGTACCAATTGATACCAGGATAATCATAACCCATACCATTCCGATGCTCTGTGAAAAATATCCGCAGACATATCCCAGCCCCATAAGAAACGTACCTATGGGTATGCAGTACCGTGCGCCAATGATCCTGTCAGAAAGAAGCCCTCCAAGGATAGGCGCCAGATAGGTGAATGCAACCAGGTTGGCCTGCATCTTTCCGCCGTCAGCCTGGGTAAACCCTAATCCGCCTGATACCACCGATGCCGCAACAAATATGGCGATTAGCCACTTTGATGCGTAGTATGACAGCCTTTCAAAGGTGAAAGTAGCCGAACACACGTAGAAACCGAAGGGCCTCTTTTTCTTTACCGTTTCCATTAGTACACTCCTTAAAAAAATATTTATACAGGCTTAGTGTAATCTCTAAGCCAAGCTGCCTCTTCCACAGAAAGATACGGTGAAACCCGCGCAAATACTTCCGCATGATAGGAGTTGAGAAAATCCCTTTCCGGTCCGGTCAAATCCTCCGGAATAATGCCGTCTAAGTCTATCGGCACAAAGGTCATGGTCTCAAATTCCAGGAACGTATCATCGCCGCTTTGGGCAAACTTCCTTACCAGCAGTTCATTCTCAAGGCGTATGCCATGGGAACCCTCAATGTAAATGCCGGGCTCGTCCGTAATGTACATCCCCTCTTCAAAGGGCGTTGTCTCATTCTTCGCCGGAACAATATTCCACCTGAATCCTGTCGGGCCTTCATGAATGTTAAGAAGATTCCCTACGCCGTGACCGGTGCCGTGCTTGTAATCTATTCCCAATTCCCACATGGGTAACCGGGCCAGGATGTCAAGATTGTATCCCCTGCAGCCGCGCAGGAATTTTGCCCTTGAAAGGCCAATCATACTGCGCGCCACTGCGGTAAAATGCTTTTTCATTTCGGCAGTAACAGTACCTAACACAAAGGTTCTCGTGATATCCGTCGTTCCCTCTGGGTAATTCCCGCCCGTATCGGAGAGATACAATCCCTCGGCTTTAAGCGTATATTGCTCTTCAAGGGTAGGAGCATAATGGACTATTGCCGCATGATCGCCGTAAGCCGAAATGGGCTCAAAGCTTGGCCCCATAAACCCCTCTTGCCCGGCTCTAAACTCATCAAGCTTCTTTTCGGCACTGATTTCGGTAATATCCTCTTTGCCGACGGCGGTCTTAAGCCAATACATGAACTTCGCAAATGCAACGGCGTCTTTTTGCTGTGCGCTTCTCATCCCCCGTGCCTCAACTTCATTCTTCATTGCTTTCATAAGGGATGAAGGATTAGGAGCTTTTATCTTCGTAACGCCAGGGGGAATATTGTTATAAATAGCATAATTGATTTTCATCGTATCAACCAAAAGCTTTTCTTCCGCCGACAGCGTCTTGATGAATTCATATATGCCGTTATACGGCTTAACTTCAGTTCCAACGGTTCCCAGATTTGCCAAAATTGCTGAATTAAGCTTGTCCGCATCGACAAATAAATAAGCCCTGTCTTCTGTTAAAAATGCATAGCCAAGTACAAGCGGGGAATATGCTACATCATTACCGCGAATGTTAAACAGCCACCCTATATCATCAAGACTGGTAATAACATGGCTTGTTGCGCCACGTTTTTTCATCTCCGCACGTACCCTTGCAACCTTCGATGCGGTGCTTTCACCGGCATACTTTTCCTCGTGAAGCCACGCTTTTTCATTTGCAAGGGGAGGCCTGCCCTTCCATACTGCATCAACTAAATCTTTTTCATAATCAATGGTAACATTCTTTCCCGCAAGCGCCTCTTCAAATTCAAGGCCCTCACCCATTGAGATAAGCCGCCCGTCAAATCCAAGGGTATCCCCGTCATGTAAAACCGTAACCAGAAATTCGGTGACCGCAGGAAACCCCGGCGTCCCCATTTTCATAAGAGATATGCCGCTGCCCGCAAGCTGATGCGCCGCTTGAATAAAGTAACGCCCGTCTGTCCAAAGGCGGGCATCCTCCGGCGTTACAACAACCGTTCCTGCCGAGCCGTCGAAACCGGATATGAACTCCCGGGCCTTAAAATGATCGCCCACATATTCGCTCTGGTGAAAGTCCGCCGACGGAATAACATACGCCGAAATTCCGGCCGCTTTCATCTGAGCGCGCAGCGCTTCTACCCGTTCGGTAACGGTCATACCTGTCCCCTATCCTACAATTTTGAGGCCCATCGGAATCTTGTTAAGCGGTTTTGAACCATTTGCTGTTACAAAAACAAGGTTCTCGCAGCGCACGCCAATCTTCTTTTCGGCAATATAGATACCCGGCTCAATTGAGAATACGTTACCGGCTTTTACAATCGCATGATTGGAACCGGAAATATCCCCTGCTTCATGAACTTCCATACCGATAAAATGGCCAAGCCGGTGGGTGAAATATTGCCCGTACCCTTTTTCGGTAATATAATTACGGGCCGCCGCATCAATCTCCGAGCACTTTACTCCCGGTTTGACAAATGCCTCAGCCCGTCTTTGCGCTTCACAGACAATTTCAAAAATTGCTTTGTCAAAGTCAGAAACCTTTTTGTAGAATACCGTCCGTGTCATGTCCGATGCATACTCATCTTTCATACAGCCAATATCAATGATGACACAGTCTCCCTCTTTAAGAACGGTGTTGTCCGGCTCGTGATGGGGATCCGTTGCATTTACCCCAAAAGAGATAATCGGGTCAAATGAAAATCCCCCGTCGGTATACTGGGCGTAAATCTTTGCAAGAACATCCACCAGATGAAGCTCGGTAAGCGCTTCCGGGTCTCCATGATACTTGTCAATGTAATCTTCCAGCTCTACCATCGCTTTGTCATTGATATCACTGCTACGGTCCATGAGATGAAACTCTTCCGGTGATTTGATCGCACGAATATCGTCGATTACATAGGAGCCCACCTTGATTGGCTTGGCAAGCCCGAAATCCTGCAGTGCAATTACGAAACGGGCCTCAAAATACTTGTCCACCGCAAGTTGTTTTGTGTGGTCAAATTCGTTGTACAGTTCTTTGATATAATTGTCCGTATCCTTCCAATGATGCGTCCTTACCCCTGCGTCCTCCAAGCCCCGGGTTGGAAACATCTCGTGAATGTAGAGAACGGGATCTGAATCCACACTCAGCAGTAACGCGCACATACGGTGCATGGTATGGAACATACACCCGGTGAGATAATAGATACTCCCCCCGTCGCAGATAATGAGGTTATCAATACCCTCTTCTTTCATTTTATCAATTATTTTCTTAATTTTTGCGTTCATACTATGGCCGCCTCCTCTGGTTATGTAGAAGCATATACGAAACAGGGGGGATCTTGTCAATACGTACGTGCTTTTTTTGTATGGGGGGGGCAGACCGTCCGAAAACTAGCCAAAAAGCGATAGAACTGCTATAAAGGGGAGAGCGAAGCAAAGCAGGAGCGAGACAATGGCGTACAAGGTTGGTATAGAGCGGCAGCAAACGATACTATT
>BNUY01000103.1 GCA_025997715.1 Spirochaetia bacterium | reverse complement strand
GAGCATAGTCAACCTTATTGAAGTTCACTATGGTTTTTACAACGATTTGGGCAAAGAAGCTTCCCATGCCATTCTTGAGCATATCCTCAAAATGCCCATACAATTTCATCAGACGATAGATGTAAAATCTGGCACATTTAACATGGCGGGCGGCTTCATCACCGGAAATACCGCATCCGGTAATGGTACTGGCATGGGCACCTGGGGCGGCGGCGGGGGCGTATACATCAACGGCACGTTCAATATGACCGGCGGTACCATCAGCGGAAATACCAGCCGCGGTCAAGGCGGGGGCGTACAATCCAATAAATTCACCATGTCCGGCGGCACAATCAGTGGGAATACTGCCTCCGGAGAGGGGGGTGGCGGTGTGTATGTGTACAGAGGCACATTCACCATGTCCGGCGGCACAATCAGCGGAAATATTGCCAGCCGCGATGGCGGCGGCGTGAATGTTTATTCAAGTACATTCATCAAATCCGGCACAGGCAACGCGGTCATCTACGGTTCCAATGCGGAATATGAACAGGCGAACAGGGCAAGGGATGACGGCAACGGACACGCTGTTTATTTCGGTAACGGCAAAAAGCGCAACACCACCGCACGGGCAGCCACGGCAATGGACAGCACGAAAGACGGCCCGGCGGGGGGCTGGGAATAGGGCGGCAATACTGCAATGCGTTTTTTTACAAGCTGCCTGTTTGGGGGAAGAATATGAGCACTAAAATGAAAAGGAACATATTATGTGCGGCAATGGCCGCCATGCTGGGATTCGCCTTTGTATTGGCCGCGTGCGGATCTCAGCCGTCAGGCATGGCGGCGGCACTCGCCGGGGAGACTGTAGGCGGGCAGCCATCACAGGCGGCGGTTCCCGCCTCGTCCGGCAGCATGTCCCTGGACGAGGCCATAGCCCAGGCAGCGGCACAGATGGAAGCACGGCTTCCGGCACGGACCGAGGTGGCGCTTATCAGTGTGAGTTCGCCTTCGGCGCCGTTTTCCCAGTACGTGTTGGACAGGCTTGAGGCGGCGCTGGTGGGGAGCGGGAAACTCGTGGTGGTTGACCGGGCCAACCTTGACAAGGTGCGCGCGGAGCAGGGCTTCCAGGAGTCAGGGGAAGTGAGCGACGATTCGGCCAAGTCCATCGGGCAGATGGTCGGGGCGGGCGCGATTGTTACGGGCAGTCTTTCAAACATCGGTACGCTCTACAGTCTTACCCTCAAGGCGATTGATGTGGCAAAGGCGGTGGTGGCGGTCTCCTTCCCGGCGGACATCACCAACGATGAGCGGGTGCGGGCGCTGCTTGGGCAATCCGGCATTGCCGCAGTGCCCCGGAGTCCTGCGTCACAGAACTCCAGAGCGGGAAGTGGTACGGCGCAGGCTCCGGCGGCTCCGGTGAAGCCGGTGGTGCAGACCGCGCCGGGCGCTCTTTATGTGGGCGATACCTTACAGGGCGAAATGGACCTTTTGGACGCGCTGGACTGGATAAGCATAAACGCCAAAAGCGGGGGGAAGTATACCATCGCGCTTGGCAGAGACGAGGTTATTACCCCCACGGAACTGAACTACGGCGGCAAGACGCTTACGATAACCCTGAAAAGCGCCGGGGGAGAACATACGGTTAGCTTTGAGGGTGCAAACCCGTCCTATTCGCTTTTTAACGTCAAATCCGGCGTTACCTTTACGCTGGAAGACGGCGTAACGCTCAGGGGCACACAAAATCAGGCCGCCAAGAGCCTTGTCGAGGTGACCGGGGGCAGGTTCGTGATGAACGGCGGCGCAATTACGGGGAATAGAAGAAATGGCTACGGTGGCGGGGTTCATGTGGCTTCTGGCGCGTTCACAATGAACGGCGGCACAATCAGTGGAAATACCTCCTCCGATATGCCTAGCGGTGGCGGCGGTGTATATGTAGCATCCGGCACATTCACCATGAACGGTGGCATTATCAGTGGAAATAGTGGTGGTAAGGACTGCGGCGGTGGTGTAAGGGTGAATTCCGGCATGTTCACTATGAAGGACGGCGTAATCAGTGGAAATACTGCCGATCTGTGGGGCGGTGGCGTATATGTGAGTTCTGGTACATTTACCATGAGCGGCGGTACTATCAACGAAAATACCGCCAATCAGAAGGATGGCGGTGGCGTGTGTGCGATGTATGGCACGTTCACCATGAGCGGGGGGACTATCAATGGAAATAGTACTGCCTATGGCAAAGGCGGTGGTGTGTATGCTAGCACATTCACCATGAGCGGCGGCACTATCAGCGGAAATACCGCCGGTAGTGGTGGCGGTGTGTATGCTAATACATTCACCAAATCCGGTGGGGGCGGGGTCATTTACGGTTCCAACGCACCAGACGGACAGGGAAATACGGCATCTGGCGATGGACATGCAGTGTTAGCCAGTGGCAAAAAGCGCAACACCACTGCGCGGGCAGCCACGGCGATGGACAGCACGAAAGACGGCCCGGCGGGGGGCTGGGAATAGGGCGAAAGGCAGGACATGAAGGAGAGTATGAACTTACTTATTACGAGGTTTCTTTTCTTTCGGCGGGCGGAACCAGGAAACCGGGGCGTGTTCAATGGCTTCCGGTTCCAAAAGATCGCCATCGGAAGTAACAAAAATACCGTTCAGGCTAATAGCGGTGGCAAGACCGATAGCATCACCAAGGGACATTTCATAAGTGCCTTTAAGCCTCGCCGCTTCGGAAGAGATTTTTACATCTATCGTCTGATGAAATTGTATGGGCATTTTGAGGATATGCTCAAGAATGGCATGGGAAGCTTCTTTGCCCAAATCGTTGTAAAAACCATAGTGAACTTCAATAAGGTTGACTATGCTCATATGCAGCGTTATCTTTCTGTCTGTAGCCTCGTCTATCAAATTTTGAACTACATCGGCGCCGGGTTCTTCCTTGATATGGGCAATGAGGGCACAGGCATCCAGAACACATATCATTATTCACCTTCGCGATCCCTTTCTCTATGGCGTTTTTCAAGAAAGCTATCAACGGTAACCGAAGAACCTTTGCAAAGCTCCCTCAGCTCCCGTATATTTTGGGCACAATCCTCATGGACTCCGGATGTACTCGGCGTAGCTGTCCATTCGAGCCGGAAAGTAGCCGTTCCCGCAGGAATCTCCTCCGGGACTTCGATAAAAAGCCGATGGTCAGCCGGAATTTCAACCGTTTGTTGCAATGTCATCATAATGAATAAGTATACCATACGGTCCGCAAAAAGAAAAGAGGAACTATTACTATGAAAAGATATCTTTTGGTTTTCTTTCTCTCTCTGCTCACCTTACTCCCTTCCTGCGCCTCCGCGCCGTCAACCCCGCCCGACTGGGCAGGCCCGGCACAGAATGTAACCGCAGTGTATCCAGCAGAAAAGTTTATCGCACAGAAAGGAACCGGCGCCGATCCGAATGCGGCTCAGGTGAATGCGCTTGCCGCCATATCGCGTTACTTTGAAAGCGAAGTAGAAAGCCGGGTGAGCAGCGTTCAAGTGATTACCCAACAAAACGGTACGGATGAAGCATATTTGAAGGTCGAAGAAAGCGGCCTTATTCAATCGGCGGTGAACCTGTTTGCCCTGCGGCAGAGCGAAACCTGGTTTAACAAAACGGAAAACCAATGGGAAACCGTTGCCTACATCGACCGCGATGAAGCCTGGACCATCTATGAGCCGCGCCTTACGCAAAAGACCGCCCCCTTTATGACAGCCTTTCGGAGGGCGGAAACGGAAGGAGACCCGCTGCGGCAGTTTGTGTCCTTCTCTGCGTTGCAGGACTCCGAACTCCTTACCATGCTGGATTTCGCGCTGGTATTGCATCCCCGAAAAGCGCAAGCCTTTGATGATGTTCGCAGCGCCTATGCCGAATGCCGCAACAAGGCGGAAGCGGCAAAGCGCAAGGTGATCCTTGCGGTAATCTGCACCGGCGATTATGAAAACACGGTGTATAATGCCCTCGCCTCATCGTTCAGCGGACATGGGTTTGCGTTAGCGCGGAACCAGGGTGAAGCGACACACCGCTGTCAGGCGGTGGTAACCGAAAACGAACAAAAAATGCAGGCCGGTACTTTTTTCACGCCCACTATCACCGTAACACTGTCCGGTAAGGACGGCGTCATTTTCACCTACAACAAGGGCATCACCCGAACCGGCGCGAACGATCCGGCAGTAGCAAAACGGCGTGCATACATCGCACTGGGCAAAGCACTACAGGAAACGTTTTGGGATACCCTGGTGCAGGATACGACAAAGGTGCAAAAGTAACGCCTATGCGCGTTACTAAAAATATCGTGAGTAAAAGGAGTTTTCTTATGGAAAAGAAAGCAAAAATGGAACGGGTGGTGCGTATCGCGTCAGGATTACTGTTGGCGTTTATATTCGCAGGCTGTACCACAACAGACACGGCTAAACCGCCCGAACCTGCGGCTATTCCCTCTGCGTCAAACGTGGATGTCACGCCCACAAGGGCGCTTGTCAGGGATTGGAGTAGCCGGACCCTTGGAATACCGAGCACACCGCCCTGGCTTCAAGCCTTGGTTTTAGGGAATACCGGCCCGGTAAAACAGGACTTCGGTATCAATAGCGCAAGCCGTGTCAAATTCAGCCTTGCGCAGAACCGCAACCGGGAAAGCGCGCGGGTGCAGGCAGGGCTTCTGTTCGCGGCTAAAACCGCAAATGAACTCAAGCAGTATGTGGTGACCGGCGCAGGTTCGGTGCTGGACGATGGGCAGTTGGACATCGTAGAAGAAATCGCGACGGCGACAAAAGTAACCATTACGGGAAATTCTACTGTTGCGGATTTTTGGCAGCTCGTTGAAATCGAGGATACGGCTACCCATCAAAAAACACAGGAGTATTTATACTACATCGTGTATAGCATGGACGAAGCCACCTGGAAAGCGTTGGTACGGAAATATACCAACGACATAATCGGGCAGCTTCCCGACCGTGCGGTGCAGAC
Organism: Spirochaetia bacterium; assembly: GCA_025997715.1. GTDB lineage: Bacteria > Spirochaetota > Spirochaetia > Treponematales > Breznakiellaceae > Termitinema. The sequence goes on along the minus strand of BNUY01000103.1, from coordinate 6,410 downwards.
AAAGGTGGCTAATGCCTTTGCCGACATTGACGCCGCCGCAGCCCGGGAAACGGCCATGACCGAAGCCCAGTTTAAGGCGCAGATTGCCGCCCAGGAACAGAAAGCAAAGAACGATCAACAGATTGCGCTGGCCCAGGTGAACCAGCAAACCGCCGCAAACAATCAGGCGGCTCTTACCGCACGGGCGGAGATTGAGGCGAATGCCGGCGCCCAGCGCGCCGCACTAAGGTCAGGCGATCCGGCGCAGGTGGCTGCCGCCAGCGCCGCTTCCGGCGACATAGACTGGATAAGCGCGTTGAGCACCGCCGCAAACGTACTATTCTAATTGCATACAGCCCTGCCTCCCGTTTTCTCTACGGGCGGCGGGACATGCGGTGTGCAAGGTAATCGTGCATTAACCGCCTCAAACCCCCGCAAAGGCCTTATCCAAAATCGCCTTATCCGGCGGCGCCGTAAACAGCGATACTACCGGCACTACAATGAAGGGAACCACGATGGCGATGGACGCCGCCAGGGGAGACCGGGATGCGCCCAGGATAAAGAACAGCGCTATTTCCACACCCAGCCCCGAAAGGAGCCCCGCGTAGGCCGCAGCTTTGGTAACTTTTTTGGAGTAGAGGCCCAGGATGTAGGGGGCCGCGAAGGAACCGGAGACTGCGCCCCAGCTCAGGGACATGAGGTACACAATGATGCTGATCTGGAACCGGGAAATAAAATAAGAAATGATGATGAAGACCCCCGAAAGGAGGCGCATCATTGCTACCGAATGGTCCTTGCCGGTTTTTGTTTCCGCCCGGTTGGGGTTCATGTCGATGGCCACCGATGAAGAAGACACCAGCACCAGGGACGACAGGGTGGACATGGATGCCGACAGTACCAGGAGCATGATCAGCGCCAGGAGAACCTCCGGCAGATGGGTGGTAAGCAGGGTGGGGACGATGAGGTCGTAGAGGATACGGCCCGTTTCGGTTTTCGGTACCGTATCAATGGTGAAGAACACGTGGGCAAATGCCCCGGTGGAGTAGGCGGCGAAGCCTATCATCAGGGCAAAGACCGTGGTGACGATGGCCGCCTTGGGGATCACCTGCTCATTCTTGATGGCGTAGAACTTCTGGGTCATTTGGGGGAGGCCCCAGGTGCCGAAGCTGGTCATAAACACCAGGGAAATCACCGTCAGCACCGAGGGCTGGTTTATGCCAAGCACCGGCGGCGATCCAGCCGGGGGCACATGGGCGGGGTAGAGTTCGGTGACCTTCCTGACCGTCTCGAAGTAGCCGCCCCCCTGTTTTGAAAGGACGTAAATCATCAGCGCCGCGCCAAAGAACATGATGATCCCCTGGATAAAGTCGGTGACCGCGATGGCGAAGTAGCCCCCCAGGATCAGGTAGACCCCGGTAAAGGCGATCATGATAAGCAGGGCATATTCATAGGGGATGTGGAAGACCGCTTCAAAGAGATGCCCCAGGCCCTTGAATACCGAGGCGGAGTAGGGGAGGAGAAAGAAGAAGATAATTGAGGCCGCCACGGGCTTGAGGTGTTTTGCCCCGTAGCGTTCTTGCAGGTATTCCGGCATGGTCATGGCGTCCAGGTTTTGGGTCATCCGCCGGGTTCTGCGGGCCAGGACCAGCCAGGCGGCGAGTGCGCCGATAACCGCGTTCCCAATGGCTATCCAGAGGGCGTTCATCCCGAACTGCCAGCCCTGGGTGCCCGCAAAGCCGATAAAGATGACCGCCGAAAAGTAGGATGTCCCGTAGGCCACCGCCGATACCCAGGGGCCCAGGGTACGCCCCCCCAGGAAGAAATCCCCCAGGGTCTTGGTCTTCCGCATCCCCCAAATCCCGATTCCGGTCATCAGGGCAAGAAAAATCACCAGAAAAATAATGCCAATCATTGAAGTACTCCTTTCTCGTTTATTGCGGGACCAGCATAGCAAAAGCGCCTGAAAAATGCTACACTCCCCGATATGAAAGTAAGTATCATCATTCCCGCCCTTAATGAGGAGGAACTGCTTCCAAAGCTCCTTGACAGTATCAAGGGGCAGGATTTTGAGGATTATGAGGTTATCCTGGCGGACGCCCATTCCAAGGACCGGACCCGGGAAATCGCCGCGTCATACGGCTGCCGGGTGGTGGACGGGGGGCTTCCCGCTGCGGGGAGGAACGCCGGAGCCGCCGCCGCCCGGGGGGAATTTCTTTTTTTCCTTGACGCCGATGTGGTTCTGCCCCCGGGATTTCTCCGGAATGTCTATGATGAGATGCAGGAGCGGTACATTGATTTAGCCACCTGCGAAATAAAGCCCCTTTCGGACTATCAGATGGACCGCATTGTTCACCGGCTTATCAATTTTGCGGTACTCCTCAATCTCTGGATAGACCCCAAGGCCTTCGGGTTCTGTATATTCGTAACCAAGCGGCTCTTTGACCGCATCCGGGGGTTTGATGAAACCATCTATGTGGCGGAGGATAACGACTTTGTAAAGCGGGGCTCCGCCTATCGCCCCCTCCGGTATTTGAATTCCGCCTTTATCCTGGCAAGTGTCCGGCGTTTTGAAAAGGAAGGCCGCTTTGCCTATATGATGAAGGGGATAAAACTCAACCTGTACCGGACCTTTCGGGGGGAAATCCGCAACGATGAGGTGGTTAAATATGAATTTGACGCCTTTAATAAAGCTCCCGACCCGGAGGACAAAAACTTCCTCGACAATCTTGAACAACGGCTGCTGGAAATGGAAGAACATCACTGGCGTTTTAGCCGCAAGGCCATGGAACAGTCCAAAGAGCGGAACATGAAACAGTTGCAGCCCCGGATTCAGGAATATTCCCGCCTTATTGAGGAATTGCAAAGCTATGTCAAAGAAAAACGACATGATAACGAGTAGCAGCCCATGACATCTTTTACCGACCTTGGGGTAAGCCCCTTTTTTATAGGGCGGCTGCGGGAGCGGGGCATTGCAACACCGGTGGAGATACAGCGGATGGTGATGCCCCGGCTGTTTTCGGGGGAGCATGTGCTGTTCAGTTCTCCTACCGGGACCGGGAAGACCTTCGCCTACCTGATTCCGGTGTTCCAAAAACTGACGGAAACCCCCGCAAGTACGGCGTTAATCCTGGCGCCCACCTACGAGCTTTGTTCCCAGATTAAGCAGGAAGCGGAGTTCCTGCTTTCCGGCATGGATTCCCCGCAGCCCTTTAGGGTAAGCCTCCTCATCGGGTCCGCGGCGATGAGCCGGCAGATAGAAGCACTAAAGAAGGACAAGCCCCGCCTCTTAGTGGGGAACCCCGGCCGGGTTTTGCAGTTGGCCAGGATGGGAAAGCTGCGCTTGACGGGCCTCGAATTCCTGATCCTCGACGAGGCGGACCGGCTTACGGCGGATGAACTCTACGGCGATACACGGGAACTGGTGTCTCTGATCCGCAACGCCCCCCAGACCGCCGCCTGTTCCGCCACCCTGCCGCCGCTCTGCCGGGAACGGCTCCTGCCGCTCATGGGGAATACTATTGCGGTGGAGGAAACCCATGAGAATAGGATACTCCGGGACAAGATAGAACACTGGGCGTTTTACTGCGAGGAGCGTGACAAGATAGGGCTTCTCCGCTCATTCCTGGCAGCGATCCATCCGCGAAAAGCGGCAACCGGTAGGTCGCTCGTCTTTACCGGCCGGGGAGCCCAGGTAGGGAACATCGTTTCCAAATTACAACATCATGGTATTCCCGCCCTAGGCCTTTACGGAGATATGGATAAAAAGATGCGTAAACAGGCTATGGACGACTTTCGCCGGGGCCGGGCGGCCGTACTGGTGGCCAGCGATCTTGCCGCCCGGGGGCTGGACATACCGGACATCAGCCACATCATCGCCCTGGACACGGGGGAAGACCCCGACGCCTACATCCACCGGGCCGGCCGCACCGCACGGGCGGGAAAGCGGGGGATTATGGCCACCTTCGGGGATGAGGGGGAGATGCGGCGCCTGGCCCGGCTGGAGAAGAAGCTGGGGATTGTGGTGTACCCCAAGGAGTTGTACGGGGGGAAGGTGTGTGCGCCGGAAGTGGAAAGCGGGACAGAAACAATCCCCGGAGATGCCTCAGCGAAGAAATCTACGTAGGACTGGGTACGGCAGAAAGATCGAATAAGACGAAAACATTACGATTTTTTTACCCTGGAATTTTTCCTCAATAGGAATATTGGGAAGATATATGAGGTGGGAGGATGAGCCGTGAGGGGGTATTATTTTTTGGGCTTGGCGGGCAGCCAAAGAAAAGAGAACGGTTCGTCTTGTTCGATTTGTTCCATTTCGCTATGATCGCTCGTAACAAATGTCGCACCCAGGAACCGCGCAACGGCCAGGCCAAATACATCTCCAAGGGCGATGTGGTAGGTTGCCTTAAGCCGTGCGGCCTCCTTAACGATGAAATCACTCATATCACGAATAAGGGTAATGGGCAAATCATGAATATCATCCCAGAGTTGGCTCATGCCGGATTCATCTTTTTTGTCCATTTGATCATATATTACTTCGGTAAGGTTAACCGCGCTCATATACACGATAACTTCATCGGTGCAGGCGCGTTCAAGCAATGCACTCACCTTCTCAAATCCAATATCACGATCAAAAAAGGTGCTCAGGGCGCAGGCATCAAGGCTGTAGATCCCACTCAAAGGTCAATGCCCTCTGCTTTTAAGGTTTCAAGGGTAATTCCCCATTTTGCGGCCCGCGCAACCGCAGCCGGAGCTATTTCCGTACCATGCCGTTCGGCAAACCGAGCTTCATCAATCAAGGCTTCACGCGCCCGGTCCCGCAGTATACGGTCGGTTCCGGCAGACCCCGCACTGGTACCGCAAAGTCTGCGCCAGTCACCTTTTTTAAACGGAGCTTGTTCCGCCTTTTCTTCCTGCAAAGTTCCGACCGAAAGGTCCAGCGCGACTTTTACCTGCCGCCCCGCAGGAACCGTATACGGAATATCAAAAAACACCTGTACCCGGTGATTTTCCGGTATTTCAACAGTTTGTTCTATAATCATGGGTCACACTCCAGGCTCCCTACAGGGAACATAGTAACTGTACTCCAAAAAGAGGTTTTTGCCAATGAGTGTAAACGAATTCTGTGGGGTTTAACCTCGCCCTGTCATTCATGACACGGTGGATGTATTCATAGTAAATGTCAAATTTCCGGCTGGGAAATGGAAACATTTTCGGCGGCAATTGCCTTTGTACTTCCTATGAGGATATACGCCGTACCGGCTTCCGGCGACCGACGAGTGTAAAGGAGGGTGAAGTATGGGGTATTATGCATATAATGAAGGGGTCTGCAGGAGATGCGGGACATTACTTCCTTTGCCGGTTTGTTGGGAAAGTATATGAAGTGAAAGGCTTGCGGTGAGCCATGATGGGTATGAACAAGTTGTTAGCTCATTAGCATGACGAAGACGGCAACGGATCAAAGGAAGGTTCGATATGTATACTTTTTTATACACAGATGGGAGTTTCAAAGTCCCGACCGTTTTTGGTTATCTGTTTTTTTATTATCTTGACGGACTCACTATATCATGTTATACTAGGTCATCATATTTTTGAGGGTAAAATGCAATATCAGGCGATAGTTGGAAAAATCAACGAGTTTCTACTAGAGGCATCCGCAGGATGCGCAAAATGGCTGGATACATATTTACCACCTAAAGCGGATAGGTGGGAGCGGTTTGTCTTAAATAAGTTGAGTGATCATCAACGCCAACTTGTAGAACAGAGTGGATGGACAAAATTTTCGGAGTTAGATTTATCTGCCCTTCTCCGTGTAGCGGATCGAAATAAGTATATAATTGCACAGAAATATTTTCTCAATCACAATGAGATTGAATGTATTAACGAAATGTTTAAGGTTCGTAATCGATGGGCACATTGCTCCACAGAACCAATTCAACTACCACAAATTATATCAGATCTGGAAACTTTAAAATTCTTTTATGTACAAACAGACACAGATCGTCAACTTAGAAAAGAGATTTCAGATTTCATTAATACGGTGAAAACAGAAGGTACCACAGGCATTCCTGTATCAGAAAATACTGTTACTACCCCAATCAAACCTGTTTCCACTGAACCAGAACAAATTAGCGCGAACAGTATCGTACACCTAACAAGTAATTCCAATATTGTAGGTATGGTTCAGTCCATCTCAAATATTGGGAATACAAAACAATATCAAGTGTTTATTGAAGGGGCGATTAAATCTTACTATGCTGGTCAAATTGAGCTGCATATCCAAAAACAAGACAATGTAAAATCTGATATTACAGATTTATTACGAGTACTTACCGCACGACAGCTAAGTTGTCCCTCTTCAAACAGCCTATATTCTCTAAATTCTTCCCGTATTGATTTTGTCCCTTATCAATTCCGACCTGTTTTAAAGATAA
>BNUY01000102.1 GCA_025997715.1 Spirochaetia bacterium | reverse complement strand
GCTAAGGTGAGGATACGCCTCTTCATTAACACACGCTCACGGGTTAATTAAGCCGCCGGGTATCGAGGGCGGAGGCAGGGGGACGCCGCCTTCAATCTTGATGCGGCCGTCAAGATAGGGTGTAATCGTGCCCTTATCGTAGATGTACTCCGCTACGCCGTGCCAGAAGTAGGTGTTGATAGGCGTCTTGTTTGTCCCATCGGTAAAAAAGCGGGTATAATATTCCCCGGCGGCAAGATAATCGGTGGTGCAGATACGGTAACTGTCTCCATCAACAATATCCACACCGTTGATTTTAAGCGTTCCCGGTTTAATAAATCCGTGGTAGTAGGGTTCACTGTCGGCGGAAGCAATCGCGGGATCGCCCGGGGTGAATGTAGGCGGCTTGTAATATTGCAGGGTATAGCGCGCTTCCCTTGATACGATGCCGAAGAAGCCGGTGTTGTGGGGGCCGCCCCTGCCGGTGTGGACTACGCCGGAGACATCTCCGGGCTCAAATTCAGTTCCTTTTCCCGCCAAATCTTCAAAAAACAGTTTCAATTGCGCGCCCGTCAGGGTCAGGAGGAAGAATTTATCCCGCCGCGAATCCGGCTGGGTTATACCCGCGATTGTGCCTACCGTAATGGGGCCTTTGGGCAGGGCATTATCTATGTAGCCGCCGTTAAGGAACACAAAGTCGATGGTTTCGCCCAGTTTTTCCCTGACATACCACGCTGCGGCGTCGGTAAAGAGATTGCCCAGGGCGGTTTCCTGTACACGGGTCAGCCGGTCCGTATTGGGCCTGCCGTCGGGGAAGAAAACGCTGGGAGGAAGGTCTACGGCAAAGATAAATTCCGCTGCCGCCGTGCCCAGTGGAAACTGGAGATTGCTGAAATTTATTGGATCTTTTGCAATTGGTGTTCCGGTCGCAGAAGGGCTTGGAGATGATTCGCCCTGTGAGTTCTTTGAGGTGACCCACACATAGTAGAGCGTGCCATTGGCAAGCCCGGTAATATCCGCGCTGACCCTGGGAGCACCGGCGGGTACCGTAACCGCCGGGGATCCTCCGGGGAAAGCACCGGATGTGCTGTAATAGAGCCCATAGGACGGCACCCCCGCCACCTGATCCCAGGTGAGGGTGAGCTTCTTCTCTCCCGCCATCACAGTTGGTAGTCCCGGTGCGGTTGCTGGCGGACTAAGCTCAGCCGCAGGTATTCCGCTGCCCGTCGAATAACCGGATTCTCCTGCGGTATTGACCGCGCGTACCCAAATTGCATAGTTGGTGGTATTAGTCAAACAGTGAAGCACAATCCCCGCCTCGGACACCGTCTGCATGGTCGCCGCCGTATCCGAAGGCGGCTCGCTCCCCGTACCACCCGCCTTGTAATACACTTCATAGGTGAAGGCGTGGTCCACGGCAGTCCAGGTAACCTGCAGCATTTCCTCACCGGGGCTGACGGTCAGGGTACCGGGAGTTGCCGGCGGCGGTATGGGTATTCCCATTTCGGTCGGGCTAAAGCCCGATGGCCCCAGATCGGGGTAGACGGCCTTTACCCACACATAGTAGGTGGTTAAATTGGTGAGGTTGGTAATGGTGGAAATCACTAAATTTGAACTACCCGCATCTATGCGCTCCCAATATATGGCGCTCGCCGTTGCAGATGATGTGGAATAATATATCTCGTAATAGGGAAGAATACCCTGGGCAGGGGCGACTTTTGTCCATTGCAAGACCAGGGACTCGTTTCTCGCCGTTACCTGAATGGAACGCGGACCGGGTAAGGGGAGAGAAGAATCGGGATCGCTGCCGGTCTCGCAGCCAAGAAAAAATAGGGCGCTGCAGATGAGCGCTATAAAAAAAAGAACCACCCTCAGTTTCGTAAGGTTGGTTTTTCTTTGACGAAGTGTATACATAATTTACTCCTCCGGTATTTTGTATTTTTTACATGGTGGGCAATGAGTGAAGGGCAAAGTACCCTTCACTCCTGTTTTTCACCGGTTGTTAAGGTATAGAATAGGCTATACCTGTGCCCCCAACCATGACAAATTTACCGGCGCCATAGGCAATACCGGTAACACCCGTAAGTTTGGTATCATCAATCGCGGTCCAGCTTGCGCCGTTATTGGTTGAATATGAAGCCGGGATTTCCCCGCCACTCTGATGGGCGATAATGTATATTCCCGCGCCATAACCCGCATACAGGTAATTAGTGGTCATCGTTATTTTTATATCACCGGTTTGCGTCCAGGTTATTCCATCCGGCGAAGTAGCCGCAATTTGCTGCATACCGGGGTTTCCGCCGACCGCGATAAACTTTCCCTGATCCGCAGCGAATATGACTTGATTTACCGCAGCTTGATTGCCGGACGAGCCTACCGCCCCTCCAAATAATTTTTCTGTCCCGTCAACAGTCAAGGGCGTCCTATCAGTCCATGTAGTGCCGTCAGTGGAAGAACCAATTCGACCGGCCATGCCGCTTATGACAAACGTTCCGTTTCCAAATGCCACGCCGTTAATCCAGTTAATGGATGGGGCATCGGTTAATTCGGTACCTTGCTGTGTCCAGGTTGTTGTATCCGTGCTGGTATATACATTGGCGCCGTTAGAACCTACAATCCACTTGCTGCCACCGTAAGCGCCCCCTCCTGCAGCCTGCCCCGATCCCCCGGTAACTGCTGTCCATACTTTTCCATCACTGGATTTTAACCATCTGGTGTCCGAGCTTTTCCGGTTTACCGCTATAAATTCATCATTACCAAAGAAAACGTAGTAAGCGGCACTCGCTGCCATTAAACCGGTATCATCGGTATTATTGGTAAGATTCTGAGCACCACTCTGCACCACGTAATTCCATGATGTCCCGGAGTTTGACCAGAGTATTTCCCGATTGTTGGTGGCGGCTACGAACACGCCTTTTCCATACGCAATGTTTGAAAAAGTTCCGGTAATGTTTGCCGGCACTGTCGCCGCTGTCCAGTTTGTCAGTGACACGGGATCCGGATCAGTACTCCCATCCTCACACCCCGTAAACACCGTCACCGCCAATACTGCGGCAAACGCCACAAGACCAAACTGTTTGGCCCAGGAACGCATTTTAATACCCATAGCAATCTCCTATAAATCGAAATATATTTGAACGTAAGTCCAACATAGTCTCATTATATCGAGTATTTTTCAAAAGTCAATCAAAATAATGCAATTTTGTACGGTTTTAACCGGTTTTGTTTAAATTATGCACTACAAAACCTTGCTATGACAGAAGAAACGGTATGACCACCGCCCGGGAAAAGTATACCTATCATTGCTTTTTTCTAAACCCGCTAAAGCAAAATCGCCATTTTTCCCCATAACAGGGGAGGTAAGGCGGAATATGTATGTTCACCGCCAACCAAGGAGGTATGCCATGGCCATTTACCACGCCAAGGATAACAGCTTTAAACTCATCCTGGGCAACCATGAGCTTTTTGTCGAATTTTTGCGGGACTATCTGGATATTGAGCTATTGAAGGATGTCCGGCCGGAGGACATTGAGGATATGAGCGAGCGTTTCCTGCCCCTTTTCCAGGACAACCAGGATTCAGATACGGTTAAGCGGATCAACCTGAAGGGGATGCCGCCGCTTTTTGTCATCGCCCTGCTGGAGCATGAGTCCCGGGTAAATTACCGGTCCAGTTTCAAGATGCTTCAATACATATGCCTGATTCTGGACAGCTACGAAAAGGAAGTAAACCGGGATCATGAGGGCTTGAGTGCAACCAGGGATTTTCGCTACCCGCCGGTACTCCCCATCATATTCTATGACGGCTCCCCGGCCTGGACTGCGGAGAAAAACTTCTTTGACCGCACCGCCCTGAATGAGGTATTCGCCAAATACATCCCCAAGTTTGAGTACATCCTGGTGGACTTGAACCGGTATACCCAGGAAGACCTGGTCCGGTTCAACGATGTCCTATCCCTGGTCATGATGATAGACAAGCTGGAAACCTGGGACGGGGTATCGCTCCTCAGCAAACTGCCGCCGAACTATATCGGGAAAATGGCGTTGAAAATTCCGAAAGAATTGACTAAACTGATAACGGATGTAGTAACCGTCCTGTTAGACCGGTTCAACTATCCGGAAGCTGAGATACGGACCGTAACCGATCATCTTACGGACAAGGAGGATCAAGGGATGTTTGACCGTTTAGTAGAAGCCGCGAATGAAAAACTTCGGCTGACCTGGGAAGATGGCCTGGGAAAAGGTCTGGAAAAAGGCCAAAATCAGGTTCTGGAACTGGTAAAACGTGGATACACGGCAGAGCAGATTGAAGCTAAATTGTCCCATAAAACAGAGGGAACAAAGATAGGAGGATCAAGGGATGTGTGACCGTTTTATAGAAGCCGTGGATGAAAAGCTTCGTCTGATCTGGGAAGAAGGGCGCTCGGAAGACCTAGAAGAAGCCGTGGCAGAAGCCCTAGCAGAAGGCCGAGCAGGAGGCCTAGCAGAAGGCCTAGCAGAAGCCCAAAAAGAGGCTCTGGAACTGGTAAAACGGGGATACACTGCGGAGCAGATCATCGCCGAATTGTCCGTAAAAAATGAGGAAAAATGCAGCCATGAATTAGCAGTATTGGGATAGAGTAAGCACAAAGGCGACTGTCACCGAATTTTATGCTGTCTTAACCACTGTCGAGCGATTTACTGTAAAAGTTTGTAAAAATTACTAGTTTACTTATCAGGAAAGGATTTTTTTCTAGCAAAGGGCCTTGGCGTGATTCCATCCTACTGCTGCTTTCGCATAAGTTCGGCAATTATCCGGTCCTTTTCCGCAAGTGCTTCCCGGATTTCCGCAAGTACTTGTTGCCGTCCTTCTTCCCGTCCTATTTCGCGTCCCTCTTCCCGGGCATAGGTTTCCCGGCTTTGCATGTCCAGTTCGTACTTGAGCTTGCTGGTTTCATGAAAATACTCAATTTGCTCCTTGGTAAAGCCCTTTATCGTTTGTCCTGCCAACGCTATACCCCTCCTACTGCTTTCGCATAAGTTCTGCAATTATCCGGTCCTTTTCCGCAATAATCCGGTCTCTTTCCACAAGCGCTTGCTGGCTTTCCGAAAGTGCTTGCCGTCCTTCCTCCCGTCCTATTTCGCGTCCCTCTTCCCGGGCATAGGTCTCCCGGCTTTGCATGTCCAGTTCGTATTTGAGCTTGCTCGTTTCACGAAAATACTCAATTTGCTCCTTTGTAAAGCCTTTTATCGTTTGTCCTGCCAACGCTATACCCTCCTCCTACTGTTTTCGCATAAGTTCCGCAATAATCAGGTCCTTTTCCGCAAGTGCTTCCCGGCTTTTTGCAATAATCCGGTCTCTTTCCACAAGCGCTTGCTGGCTTTCCGAAAGTGCTTGCCGTCCTTCCTCCCTGCCTATTTCGCGACCCTCTTCCCGGGCATAGGTCTCCCGGCTTTGCATGTCCAGTTCGTACTTGAGCTTGCTTGTTTCATGAAAATACTCAATTTGCTCCTTGGTAAACCCTTTTATCGTTTGTCCTACCAACGCTATACCCTCCTCCTGAGCCAACAACTCATTAATCAAGCCCCGCTTGGTTTTGTCCGCGCAAAACCGGACAAATACCGCCCAGCGCTCCTCGGCATCCATTTCCGCCACCGGCTTTTTCAACGCCCGGCCCAACTTCTCCAATTCTAAGGTAATTATCGTCGTTCGTCCACCTAAGGGCATATCATGTTCCTTGTCATGGTACTCAAAATGATGGACCAGCTCGTCGTCACCAAATAGACGCCGGTTCCCTATAAAGGAAATCTGGTATACCCGCTGCAGATCCCGGTAGGACATGTCCTTTCCCTTGATGTTCTGGTTGAGAAAGAGCCTGCCGGCGTAATACTCCAGCCGGAGAACCTCGTAGGCGTCGGGCCAAATGGTTACTTCCACATTGCCAAGCTCGCCGTTGTTAAAGTTTACGGCGATATCATAGCGGATTTGCCGGTCCCGCAGATCCTGTATCGGCGGCTCGTTGGCGGTGATAGTAATAATCGTGAGTTCCCGTTTCAGGATGGCGGTGAGAAGCCGCCGCAGGGCTTCCCGGGACTCGGGGGTGTTTTGGGTAAAGGCGGCCTTGAAGACCTCGTCGTCGCAGAGATTGACGATATCATCGGTGTCGGAAAAATAGACTTTGGTCATTGTATGTTCCTCCGCAACGAAGAGGCTGCCGGGGTATTTTTTGCTTTAGTCCGATATCGGGAAAATGGTGTTGAAAATTCCGAAAGAATTGACTAAACTGAGCCAGTTCCAAAATGCAAGACCAACCACGAATGACACGAAGAACACGAATAATACAAACTTATTCGTGCGGATTCGTGTCATTCGTGGTTAAATTCTTATTTTGGAACTGGCTCAACTGATAACGGATGAGGAAAAATGCAGTCATGAATCAACAGTATTGGGATAAGGCCCGTGCCTTTCACGGCCATGCGTGTCCGGGGCTTGCTATCGGTGTTAAGGTATGCGAAGCGGTGGTAGAGAAGATGGGGGTAAGCCCCTCTTTTGACGAGGAATTGGTCTGCATCACCGAAAATGACGCCTGTGGGGTGGATGCCATTCAGGCAATCATGGGCTGTACCATGGGGAAGGGGAATTTGATCTACCGGCCCACCGGGAAAAGCGGCTACACCTTTATCGACCGAAAGGCCGGCAGGGCGATGCGTTTTTACTGCAAGGTACGAAATTCCGGCGCCATGACCCGCGAAGCCTATCAGGAGCATATCCTCAATGCGGCGGTGGACGAAATTTTTGACTGCCAAGGGGTAAAGATACCGGAACCGGAACCTGCCCGCATTTTTTCTACCATTACCTGTGAAGTTTGCGGAGAGGCGGCGTCGGAAAACAGGATGCGTCTGCAGGAGGGCAAAAAGGTCTGTCTTGATTGTTTTAAGGAATACCACCGGGGTTGGTAGGCCATATTTGTACTGTTTTAATGTATACTTCTCTGTTTCATTTGATTTATTTGTTTTGGTATTGTACAATATGACATGACCAAAACAACTCCCAAAGACCAAAGGTTCTCTCCCTGGGCGCTCTACGATGCGCTGATAGATCCCATTCCCCCCGATCTAAAGACTGATGAAGCAATCTCCGGCCCTCACTGGACCTATGTCCGTTCCGGAAACCGGGTCGGGCTGGCCATGAACCTTACACGGGTTCACAACACGGAAACCCGCCCCCGGCTCCTCCCCGAATCCTGCCGGGACTTGGCAGGCATGTCGTTGCGGGGACTGGCGGCGGCGGCCAAATCCTGGAATTTCGCCGAGGCAAGCCTGGGGGTGGCGGCGATCAACGCATACTGGAACTCCCCTGAACATGAAACCGTAGCCCGGGCCATGAACGGGGAGGACGGCAGCGCCTTTGATGCATGGCAGGACCGGGTACGGGGGAAGAAGGTTGCCGTGATCGGCCATTTCATGCACCTGGAAAAGACCCTGGGGGGGATGTGCGACCTGTCCATCCTGGAAAAAAGGCCCGGTCCCGGGGATTACCCCGATTCGGCCTGTGAATTCATCCTCCCCGAAGCGGACTTTGTCTTTGCCACCGCCGTCACGGTGATAAACAAGACCCTGCCCCGGCTTCTGGAACTTTCCCATCGCCAGGGGCTGATCCTGGCGGGACCCACCGTCCCCCTTGCGCCTCTGCTCTTTGATTTCGGGGTACGGGACCTCCAGGGGCTGGTGATACGCGACCCGGATTTATGCCGGGATGCGATAAGCGGGAAAAATGAGTGCGCCACGATCTTTGATGCGGGGAAGCGGGTGAGTATCCTTAGGGACCTTGCGCAATGAATCAGGCGGAGGCGAAAGCCCGTGAATTCGACAAAATCGCCGGCGAGGTCTTTGTCCCTATCTATCCGGTAATCGCCGCAGGGCTCCTGGAACTTGGGGGCATTTATTCGGGCCGCTGTGTGGATATCGGCAGCGGCGGGGGGCATCTGGGCTTGGCTGCCGCCGCGTTGTTTCAGGGAGAAATCATCCTCCTGGACTCAAACCCCTATGCCCTGGAATTGGCGAAGGAGCGTATTCGCGAGGGCCGTATCTCGGTGCTCTGCGCGGATGTCCACGACATGCCCATCCCTTCCGGTTCGGTGGACATGGTTATCAGCCGGGGGGCCATGTGGTTCTGGGACAAGCAGCGGAGCCTCGCCGAAATTTGGCGCATCCTGGCCCCGGCGGGGGCGGCGCTCATCGGCGGCGGTTACGGCAGTCCGGCCATGAAGGCGGCAATCTACCGGGTCATGTCCGAATTGAACGGGGATGACTTCGAAATGCGGCAGAAGAAGAACACCGATGGCAATTCACCGGAGGATTATGCCCCGGTTGCCCGGGCGCTGGGGATTGGCGATGTATCGGAGGTCCACGATGATACCGGGGACTGGCTTGTGCTGCGGAAGACGGCGGAGCTTCGGGCATGAGGCTGGTTACCTTTGCCGGGCCCCCTTCGGCGGGGAAAACATCCGCGGCAATCAAGACGGCGGAGGTCCTTTTGCAGGAGGGCTTTACCGTAGGGGCGGTCAAGTTCGACTGCATCACCACGGCGGATGACGTTTCCTATCGCAAGCGGGGTATACCGGTGCTTACGGGCATTTCGGGCAACCTCTGCCCGGATCACTATTTTATCACCAATATCGAAGCCTGCGTGAATTGGGGCCTCTCACATAAGCTGGACTTCCTCTTTAGCGAAAGCGCGGGGCTCTGCAACCGCTGTTCCCCCCACATCAAGGGGGTCCGTTCCCTTTGCGTCATCGACTGCCTCTCCGGGGTAAACACCCCCCGGAAGATCGGCCCCATGCTCCTCTTTGCGGACCTGGTGGTGATCACCAAGGCCGATGTGGTTTCCCAGGCCGAGCGGGAGGTCTTTGCCTACCGTGCCCGTGAAGCAAACAGGAAGGCCCGGTTCCTCTTTGTGAACGGCCTCACCGGGGAAGGGACACCGGAGCTGGCCCGATTCCTCAAGGACTCCCCGGAAATCGGACCTACTGCGTCCGCCGATACCTTAAACCACGCCAAGATACGGTTTCCCCTGCCCCAGGCACTCTGCTCCTACT
Source organism: Spirochaetia bacterium (assembly GCA_025997715.1). Classification (GTDB taxonomy): domain Bacteria; phylum Spirochaetota; class Spirochaetia; order Treponematales; family Breznakiellaceae; genus Termitinema. The sequence goes on along the minus strand of BNUY01000102.1, from coordinate 2,385 downwards.
GCATGGGGGAAACCCGCATCGGGGAGGACTACGTGACCAACAGTATTATTGCGCGGAAAATCAAGATACCGGAGGAAGATTAAAAACCGCAAAGGCGAAGAAGGCGAATAAGGAAGAAAGGAAAAGAAGAAGATGAAAAAAGCAAAGATAGACAGTAAAATTAAGAGTCCCGAAGGGGTCTTCTCTTCCCCTTTGCGCGCCTTCGGCGCCTTTGCGGTTAAAATTCTTTTGGAGCGCCATGCGTAGTATTACTATCATAGGCGGCCGCGATAAGGACGGCCTTCCGGAAGACTTTACCCTGACCCTGCAAACGGGGGATATCCTCTGCGTGGTGGGACCCACCGGGGCGGGGAAGAGCCGCTTCCTGGAGGACATCGGCTGCCTGGCCCAGGGGGATACCCCCACGGGACGGCGTATACTGCTGGACGGCGGGACACCAAGCCCGGAACAACGGTACGGTCTGGAGGGAAAACTGGTGGCCCAGCTTTCCCAAAATATGAACTTCATCATGGACCTTACGGTGCGGGAATTTATCCTCATGCACGGGGAGAGCCGGGGGGTACAAAGCGCCGGCCCGAATGTGACCCTGGATATCGTTTCCAGTTTGCAGCCGGATATGGACCCGGATATCCTGCCGGGGGATGATTTGACGCCGCCCGCCGCGGCTCTGGAAGATTTGGTGTCCGGCGCCGATCTGGTGTCCCGCATCGTGGGCGCCGCAAACCGCCTTACCGGGGAGGCTTTGTCGGCGGATACTCCGGTGACCCAGCTTTCCGGCGGCCAGTCCCGGTCCCTGATGATTGCCGATACGGCCCTGCTCAGCCCTTCCCCGGTGGTGCTCATCGACGAGCTGGAAAACGCCGGGGTGGATCGGCGGCGGGCACTGGAACTGCTGGTGGGGGAGGACAAGATAGTCCTGGTGTCCACCCACGATCCGGTGCTGGCCCTGCTGGGACAACGGCGGGTCTGTATTCACCGGGGGGGCGTGCGGCGGATTATCGAAACCTCGCCGAAGGAGCGGCAGAATGCGGCGTTCATGGGGGCGCTGAGCGATACGTTCCTGGTCCTCCGGGAGATGCTCCGGGAAGGGGCTTCCCTGGATTTTGATATGGAACCGTTTTTTGCAAGGAGAAATACCTATGAAATTTGACTCGATCATTGAACCGGCGCCGGATGCCATGCGGCAGGAACTGGACTATCTGGGCCGTGTCAACTGCCCCCTCAGGGACCGTTTTTCCCGTGCCTGGCAGGATTTCGAGGGCCGGTACAATCAAACCCAGGACCCCAAGGTCAAGGGAATCGTCCCCAAGATGATGAGCGGCGACGGCGTGGATATCTACAATAATATCAGCATGATTCAAAACATGGAGAAGCACCCCGCAGTGTTTTCGGACTCCGGTTATGGGGAGTTCTTTACCGGGAGTTTTCTCTCTGACCCGGCAAAGCAAGCCTGTTTCCGGCAATGGCCCATCAGACCGGAGGTCTGCCCCCAGCCCGTACATCCCCTGTTCCGGGACCTGGATCTCCGGGACCCCAAGGGGCTGTTCAGCATTTTCGCCGCCATGCCCTATGTCCTCCTGGTGAACCATGCCCGGCTCAAGGGCCGGCCCGCGCCCCGGAGAATCGCGGACCTTACCAATCCCCTATACGAGGGGAGCCTGGGGTCGGTTTTTGCCGCGGATGATGTTTCCGAACTGCTTTTGATGGAGATAGCCAAGGAGCAGGGCGAGGCGGGTATCCGTGCCCTGGCCCGGAATATCGGCTTTACCGGCAGGGCGCCGGATATAGCCGCCGACGCCCTGGGGAACCGGGGGGGCTGCTGCGGCTACTTTATGTCCTGGTTCTTCGCCCACGCGGTTCCCAAACGGGATTATCTGGAAATTGTCTGGCCCGAAGACGGGGCGGTGCTTAACCCCCTGTATGCCCTTATCAAGAAGGACCTGACAAGCCCCCAGAGGGCCGCTGCGGAATGGCTTTTCAGCCGGGAACTGGGACAGGTCATGGCCGAGGGTTGGTTCGCCCATGTGAACAGCGGGGTAAACCATGCCCTGCCGGCGGATGCCAGGATACGCTGGGTGGGCTGGGACTATTTGTACGAAAAGGGTCTTATTCCGCGGATACGGGAAATTGAGGCGGTCTACTACGATGAGCGGCGCCGGGTCCGGCCCGAAGAAAATGCCGTGCCCCAAACTTATGTCCAGACCTGCCTGCCTGCGGACCGGTGAACAGGAATTCCAAATTTAACCACAGACCTCACGGACCTCACGGACAGCACGGACAAAGACGATAATAGAGTATGGATGAAGATACAGAAACAAAGGAGCTTCTCTATAAAGATGAAAGTTACCGTATTCGCGCTTGCATCTATGCGGTAAACAGGATTTG
>BNUY01000101.1 GCA_025997715.1 Spirochaetia bacterium | reverse complement strand
AGCTATCGTACCTACATTGAGCTGGGCTTCAAGGATGCCGTTAAAATAAACCTCTTCACTGGGGTTTATAGCGGTAAACCCAATGCTCGGTTTAATAATCAGCAGATCCTTTTTGAAGGGCCGGTACTAAAAACAGCCTTGAATCCGGCGCAGCCATCGGTCTTAATGCCGTCTTCCATCAGTTTCTGAATTATAATAATGGAGAAAAAGGATGGGGGATTGGGGAATTCATCGGTGTTGACGGCCGCGTGGATGCGAATTTGCCCCAATCCATGTTGGATCTTATTTCCAACGGAAATTCAAGCGAGCATGATCAGTCCGGTGAGTTTGCCGTTTCCGGCGCCGTGTTTGCAGAGGCGGGTTTAAAATGGCACGGAACCCTGCTGCAGAAAAAATTACGGATCAGCATTGCCCCGGCCTGGTATCTTCCGCTGCTATACATTCCTAAATCAAACCTTACCTATCATCTTGAAACCGAAAATAGGTTGTTTGTATCCATTGACGGCACTATGTCCGTATATACGCCGTTCTCCTTCTCCACGGATCCTTTCTCTATTGGACCACTGAAGGATTTTGGCGGATTTGATGTTTCCCTGAACGGCGAATACTCCCTCTTCCCCTTTCTTGATGTTGGCGGCACGCTGAGCCGTATTCCCATTGTTCCGTCTAAACTATCGAATGGCCAGGGAATTACTTTTGCAGGTGATATCATAAATAACGAAAATCTTTTTTCCGGAATTGGCGATATTGGATCCCCTGAAATAAATACCAGTGATTCATTGGATACCCTCTGGGTGGTGCGTCCCCTGCGCTTCGATGTCTACGTTCTGTACCGGCCCTTCAAAAAGGATCTGCTGATTATTAAACCGAGCATTGGGTTTACCGCTATAAACCCCAGTGAAGAGGTTTATTTTAACGGCATCCTTGAAGCCCAGCTCAATGTAGGTACGATAGCTAACATCGGTCAAATTTTTCACCTCTACCTGAATACGGGTATTGAGGAAGGATATTGGCGGCACCGGTTGGGATTTGCCCTTAACTTCCGCGCCGTTGAGCTGGACATTGAAGCGGGATTAAAATCACAGCATTATCTGAAAAGTTATCAGGTATCCGGTGCGGAAGTTTCAGTAGGAATGAAATTCGGCTGGTAACAGGATTAAGAATTTTTAACCGCAAAGGCGACTAAGGCGACGAAGGAAAGAAAGGTGAGCCAGTTCCAAAATTGAAAAAAAACCACGAAAAATACGAAACACACGAAAAAGAAACATTAATGTGCAATTCTTTTTTCGTGTGTTTCCTGTCTTTTTCGTGGTTGATCTTCTTATTCTTGGGTTACTACTTTCTTTCCCTCGTCGCCTTTGCGGTTTTTTTTCTTCGTTTTTGATCGGTGGTCTACAAGTTTTTCTTTACCTTATTTTTCTCAATAAAATGGGACAGCGTATACAGCGTCAGAGCCAGCGCCGAGGGGAGACCCAGAAGCACCGTGGCGGGAATAAAGCCGAAAATTTGCACCCCCAGCCCTATCCGCTCGGCCAGGGCGAAAACCAGGGCCGCGATGGCGGTACCCCACACCCGGCGGAAACCCAGGAACACCGCGGCTAGGCAAATCCAGCCCCGTCCCGCCACTCCGCCGGGGGCGTACACCCCAACCCGGAAGGTCAGGGCGGCCCCGGCCAGGGCGGCGAGGAAAGCGGCGGCGGCCCATGAAAATTCCCGGTACCGCTCCGGCCGAATTCCCCGTTCCCGGGAAGCCTCCGGGGACAAGCCGGTTGCCCGCAGCCGCAGTCCCAACCGTGTCCGCCCAATGAGCAGCGCGGCGAGTATCGTAAATCCCCACGCCAGATACACCGAAGGCCGCACCCCGTACAGCGGCCCGGGGATGTGGATAGCCGGATTTCGCAGGACCCCCTTCGTACCGAACCAGGCGATAGACAGTGTTTCTGTTATCCCCCCGGCGGCCAGGTTAAGGGCCAGCCCCGCGATAAAGGGATTTGCCCCGGTGATGTGGACAAACCGGGCAAGCCCCCAGCCGCTCAGGGCCGCCAGAATTGCGGTGAGCAGCACCCCGCAGGGCACGGAGCCGGTCCAGCCGGCGAAGATCCAGGAAAAGAAGGACCCCAGGGCCATAAACCCCTCAATAAATATTCCCAGCGCCCCGGAAAGTTCCGTAAAGAGGGCTCCCAGGCTGCCGAGCATCAGCGGAGCGGCGGAGCTGAGCAGGCCCCGGATCATGTCGGCGGAAAGAAGCCCGTTCATGGTTTCCCCTTCCTTTTCCTCAGCACCAGGGGCGTCGAAAATTGAATGGTGGCCAGGATGAGGACGGCAGCCTGGATAAACGCGGTGGTTTCAAAGCTCAGTCCCCGGGACAGAAGGGCCGAATCGGACCCGGCCTTGAGCCAGCCGAAAATAAGGGCAGCAGGGATCAGCGCCAGGGGCCGGTTCCGTGCGATAAGGGCCACCGCGATGGCATTCCAGCCCAGGCCGCCGGAAAATCCCTGGTGGCAAAGTCCGTAGGTACCCGCCACCGCAAAGAAGCCCGTAAGCCCGTTCAGCGCCCCGGACATGCCCATGGCCGGAACCCAGCATCGTTCCGGGTCGATTCCCCCATAGCGGGTAAAGTCCGGGGCGGAACCGGCTACCTTATAACGGTACCCCCACACCGTCCGGTAGATAAAGAGATGCCCCAGGTACACAAGGGCCAGGGCAAAAATAAAGGACACCGAAAGGTTTGAGGGCGGTAAGAGCCGGGGCAGGGTAAGGCCAAAGCGTCCAGTAGCCATAAGACTTCCCTGGGGATTCCGCAGGGGCCCGGCGATGAGATAATCCGCAGCCGGGGAGAGCGCCGCGGAAATCAAAAAGGAGGTGATGAGTTCATTCGCCCCGAAATGTTTTTTCAAGACCCCCGATAGCGCGCCTATGAGGTAACCCGAGGCTATGGCTGCCATGGCGGCCAGGCAGAGCCCCGTACCGGAGGGCGCCCGGAGCAGGATCACCGAAGCGGCCAGCCCTCCCAGATATATCTGCCCTTCCCCTCCCAGGTTGAAACAGCCCCCCCGGAAAGCTAGGGCGATTCCCAGGGACGCGGTGAGGAGCAGCGCCATGTTATCCAGGGTGTTTCCAAAAAACCAGGACCCGGCCCAGGGGCCGGTAAAAAACGCCCGCAGGGTTACACCGGGATCGGAGGAGGCGGTAACGATGATCAGTACCGTTAGCAGTACTGCGGCGCCTACCGAAAGGAGGGCTCCCATAAAGACACCGGGAATAGCGAAACCCTTTCGTGCGCCATACTGCCGCCTGACATTAATCATGGCTGCCCCCGATCATAGCCCGGCCTATCCGTTCCTTAAGTTCCCCGGCCGTGCTTTGGCTGGTCCCGCCGTCCAGGGGTATACGGTCGGAAAATTCTCCGTTACGCAGTACCAGGATTTCATCCGAAAGTGACAACAATTCATCCAGGTCGGTAGAAAACAGCAGCGCCGCCTTTCCTTTTTGCACCTGCGCCCTGAGTTCCCTATTCAGCCGCTCCCGGCCTGAACGATCCAGCCCCCAGCCCGGTTCCGCAAGCACCAGCACGGCGGCATCCTCGGCAAATTCCCTGGCCAGGATGATCCGTTGCTGCATCCCCCCGGAAAGGGACCCGGTCATGCCCCGGGGATTTCCCTCAACCCCGGCGGCTGCCATAATGTCCCCTACCCGGGACTTGATAAATTGGCGATCCATAATCCCCAGCGCCCCCAAAACCCCTCTTCGGGAACGGCGGTGCAGGTGAATGATAATAGTATCCCTGAGCCGCAGTACCGGAGCCAGCGCAAAGCCTACCCTGTCGGCGCTGATATAGGCCCCCCCTGCGTCCCTGAACGCCCTGGTCCCTTTCCCGCCTATGTCCCGCCCCCCCAGGGTGATTTTTCCCCCGGAAGGCCGCAGGAACCCGGTGATCCCCAACTCCAGGGTTTCCAGGCCGCTATCCCTGACCCCGGCAATGCCCACTATCTTTCCCGGCGGCAGGTCGATATCCACGTTACGGATAAATGGCCTTCCCCGCAGTTCTACGGCGAGCCCACGGACAAGCAATCCCGCGGATGATGCCGGTAACGGCAGAGCGACGGCTGCCTGCAACGATGCTGCACGCGAAACTTCGTTGCAGGTACCCTGCGTAGTTTCAGAAACGGCTGTTTCACGAATTGTTCCAGCCGTAGCAGGTACCCCCCCCCTATCGGATCCGAACATGAGCGCCCCCACCGTTTCATAATCCAGGGATGACGCAGCCAGGGTCGTAACGGTTTTACCCTTCCGCAAAACACTCACCCGGTCGGCGATGCCCAGGGTTTCCTCAAGCTTGTGGGAGATGATGACAATACCCTTCCCTTCCGCTCTTAGCCGGTCAAAAAGGTGAAGGAGCGCGGCGGTTTCGCCGGGACTCAGCACGGCAGTAACCTCATCAAAAATAAGGTAGTCGGTTTTTCGGAACAGCAGGGCGAGGACCGCCGCTTTTTGCCGCTGGCTTATGGTTAGCGTTTCTGTTGTTTTATCCAGGGGAAGGTTAAACCCCCAGCGTTCCGAAAGGGCGTTAATCGTCTCCCGGGCTTTCCGGCGGTTCACAATACCCATAAAGTGGGGTTCCGCGCCGAGTATGCAGTCCTCCCACAGGGTAAACCCCGCCGCCATGTGGGGATGCTGCCGGACCATACCGACGCCTGCCTGCAAGGCCTCGGTTGGCGCGGCAAGGCGCCGTTCTTTCCCGTCTATCAGAATATGCCCCGCACCGGGTTTAAGGTACCCCGCCATGACATGCATAAGGGTGGATTTCCCCGCCCCGTTTTCGCCCAGCAGGGCATGAATTTCGCCTGGCCGGAGATCAAAGTCCGCGCCGTCCAGGGCGGTAACCCCGTTGGAGGGAAAGTATTTCTGTATGCCCTTCAGTTCTACCACCGGACGCTCCCCGGATCATTCCCCCAGGTCAAGAGCCCGTGAACGGATCCGCTCAATAAGGCTGCCCTGTGCTTTCCGTATTTCCGGTGAAACCGCCGCAAGGTAATGGGGATCATCTTCAATAAAATCTACATACCCATCGGCTACCCCAACCACTTCGGCGCTGCCAAAGGGGAGATTGCCCGCCAGATACCGTATTGTTTGCTCGTATGCCGCCTGTTCCTGGTGGAGGATGGCGCTGCCCACCACCGTACCGGGACTCAGGGCATAGCCGTTAATATCGAACCAGACCACCTTGGCCCCCCGTTCGGAAGCGGCCTTTAGCACCCCTTCGTTGGCCCCTCCGGATATACAGAGGATAACCTTGACGCCCCCCAGGATCATATCCTCGGCAATCTCCGCCCCCCGTTCCGCGTCAAACCAGTTGCCCACCAGCCGGAAGTCCACGGTAAAAGCGGGATTCACCGCCTGCGCGCCGTCCCGGTAACCCGGCAGGATGATATTGTTCATGGCGGGATATTCCTGGGCCGCCACCAGGCCAAGGCGCATTTGGGCCGGCCCCGCCGCCGCAGACCAAAGGTCTGATGAAACCAATGCCGCGATATGCCCCGCCATATAGGCCTGTTCCCGCTGATTATAACGCATGGTATAGATACCGGGATTCCCCGCTAATTCCCCGTCCAGCAGCAAAAACCGCTGTTTAGGGAATTTTGCGGATACCTCCGCCGCAATCGCCGGGAGAGAAGGGTTGGAAGAAACGATAAGGTCATAATCAGCGGAAGCGGCCATGGAGGTTACCCGGCTTTCCCATTCCGCCTGGTTATACCCCCCCTCAATAACCGTGGCGATAACGCCGCTGGTTTCCGCCGCCGCCCTTTGCACCCCCTGGGCCAGCATCTCGTAGATGGGGCTCCCGGACATAACCCCGGGAATGAATATGCCGATGGATACGGTATGCGCCGCCTGCCGCCCCGCAACGCCGCCAATGTTGCCGTTCCCGGCCTTACCACCGCACCCGAACAGTACACCGGTAAGGGCAATGAGCAGCAGAACCTTTCGAACGTTAGTTCGCTTCATAGAGACCTCCAATGGAATTATCAATGGGGCCAAAAAAAGCCCCGGATCAAAGTCCAGGGCGCAGATTCATGGAAAAATCGGGCATTGAACGTATATACATTGGATTAAAGTCCGGTATATACAAATTCGGGCTCGAGATTTTCTTCCTTCCGGACTATACCGTCGGCGCCGGAATTTCACCGGTTCGATCCGGGATTATTCGAACAATCCTGGATTCGCGGGCTATAACCGCCGGTTGGGAATCTTGAAGCACGCTTCAATCACCCGACCCTGAAAACTCTTACTCAAATGATACTGGAATCATGGCCCGTAAGTCAAGCGGCAAGTAATACATAGTAATACTTGACAATAGTATTTTTATATGATATTTATGAATGATTAATAAAAATGGAGAATAAATTGTCCGTGAGGTTGCCTGGACTAAATAAAGGTTTTAACGACCGGATCAAATGCAAGGGTGCGTATTCCGGCGTGGCAATAAGGAATTAAGCGCCATACAGGCAAAATCAAACTTAATTTCTAAAAATATGGAGGGTAGTTTTATGAAAACTACGAAGCGGTGGAGCAAAAAGCTCCTTGTGGTACTGTTCAGCCTGGCGCTGACATTCGGTTCGGTAAGCGGTGTTTTTGCGGCGCCGGAGCTGTTTAATCTGAAGTCAGGCCCCACAGAGCAAAAGAATGCGGTTTTTTTGGATGTTGGAACAATGCTTAGCTATCTAATTCGTGGCGGCTTTGGTGTGGGCGTCGGTTATGAACGGCCTTTCGGCGATTCCTGGTCGGGTCTAATCCATGTTGCTCTCGGTGGTTATACTTATGATACCAGCAGTTGGTACAGTGATGCTGAAAATAGCGCTTTTTCATTTCAGATTGATGTACATGGCCGGTGGTACTTTTTCAAAACCGCATTGGATAAGGCTTTTGTAGACCTGGGTCTTGGCTACGACTTGTATAGCCGAACCTATAAATACAAGTACTCTGGTAGATCGTATGATTTTGGTTATAATCAAAGCTCTCTTTCCATTACCCCGAAAGCAGGCTGGAAATTTATTTTTGGCAAAGGTTTTGTCGTTGAGCCTTCTCTTGGTTATACCATTGGTATTCCGCTTAATGCCCCGACACTCGGAAGCGGTGTAACAGGGTATGTCCCAAGTTATTTTACTATTGGTGTTGGTTTAGGCTGGGCATTCTAACTGTTTGAGAGGTAAAGCCCCGCTGCCCGGCGGGGCTTTATTTGGCACAGCCGGAGCAGTATACCTCAGTTCTGAGTGAGTAATGGATACAGCGGCCGTTGCCTTCAAAAAAGGCGATGTTGTCGGAGATGAGCGCTACCGGGCACTCAGTGCCTGTACCGTTTCCCTATCCAGTTTAGTGGCGTCCATTACATCCTCAACAGACCATCCTTTGGTAAACAGGAACTGCGCCATTTCAACCGCCTTTCGGTATTCCCCCTCTGCTACGCCCTCTGCTACGCCCTCTGCCCTGCCCTCTGCCTTCCATTTGGGGATTAACCCCATTTCGGTCAGCACCCGTTCAAAGTTTACTACCGCACTTGCCATCTTTGCCGCCTCCGCTATATTAGACCAATTTGCCAGGTATATCGCATAGAGATATGCCTTCATCTGGGACATCAGTCCCTGCCGCTCCAGGTCCAGGGATACCTGGTTTATTGCCGCCCCGTCCAGCCCGCTGTTTAAATCTTTGAGCCACCGGTTCTCTTCCACCGGCAGCCGTTTGCTGTCGATTATCTGGATGGGGATGAAGTCCCCGCTTACCCGGTATATGCCGCTCCCCTGTTCCTCAACCCGGTAGCCCCGTACCCTCTCCAGGTGCTTTATCAGGTCCCGGGGATACCGGCTTTCCACAAAGCTTATGGTCAGGTCCGTTATCGGGACCTTATTGAGGGCGGCGTACAGACAGGTATACCCATAAACCTTGTAATAGTCCTCCACCGATACATAGTCCTCGGGGCTCTTGTATTCCAAAATATTGCTGCCTTTAAATATGGCCGCTATGTTCTTCGTAAGAACCGCATCCTTCTCCTTCTTGATGATAAGCACATCCATCCTCAGGGGTGCGGTGGTAAGCTGATGCTCAAACTCATAGTGCAACACATCCTGGTACTGCACCAGCTCAAGCTGGATGGCTTCATAAAAAGCGGTGTGCCAGGGAATGCCCTGTTCCCCTGTATGCCGGGACTCGTCTTCTTCCACCGGAACTCCTCTCCGTAGATGGTACTATACAAAGCGGTGCATTTTCAATAGCACGCAACTTAGCCGTCGGAATGAGCGGTAAAGCCCCGCTGCCGGGCGGGTTTTTATTTGGCACAGCCGGGTTTGGGTAAAACCGCTTTCCCAATCGGTTAAAGTCCGCTATACTTTGATGGGGGAGGGAATATCATGCCACCAGTTAAAACGGCAGCGAAAAAGACGGTAAAAACAGCCAAAAAAGTAACCTTAGACGATGTTTGGGCAACCATCGACGAAATCGGCAAGGCGCACAAGGAAACCGAGGTCGGCCTTAGGGAACTTCAGCAAGCCCATAAGGAAACCGAAAAGGCCCTCAAAGAGACCCAGCGGATAGTCGGCGACTTGGGCAACAAGTTCGGCGATGAGGCTGAATACACGATGCTTCCCGGTTTACCGGAGAAATTCAAACAATTCGGTTTTGACTTCGGCGTGATTAACCGCAACAGAAAAATAAACAATGCTAAGCATGACATACACGCCGAAATAGACGCCTTTCTGGAGAACGGCACACAGGCAATGGCCGTTGAGGTAAAAGCGAAACTGCAAAACAGCGATGTGGACGACCATATCAAACGCATGGAAAAGCTCCGCAAGTATGCCGATATATTCGGCGACAAACGGGAACTTTTTGGAGCCCTGGCCGCCGTCGTTGTAGACGAAAAATCAAAAAAATATGCGCTTAAAAACGGCTTTTACGTCATAGAACCTTCGGGGGAAGATGTGAACATAATAAAGCCCGGTTCCGATCCTGGGGTTTGGTGATAATTATACCGTTACCGCACTGCATCCAGCAGCCAATCAACAATATTCATCTGCAAAATCCCGTCGTAGTTTGCATCGCTCAGATACTCATCCAGGGTAAGCAGATACTTGGGATGGTTGTCCCGGATTTTTTGCAGCGATTCCAGTTCGCGGCGCAGGGTGTTTTCGTCCAGCACCGTAGCGGCAACCTGATAATAGGCGGTTCCGGCGGCGGAAAGGGCGGCAAAATCCACTTCCTTTTCGTCAAGTTTGCCGATGCTCACCTTATTGCCCCGGCGGATTAATTCCAGGTAGATGATGTTTTCCAGCACATGTCCCAGGTCTGCGGAAGAAGACGCCAGCAGCAGGTTTCGTATCCCGGTATCCACAATATAGTATTTTCCCAGGGTTTTTAAATGCTGCTTTCCTTTTATATCGTACCGGTTTGCTTTATAAAATATAAAACTGTTTACCAGGGCGCGCAAATAGGTTTCCACCGTATTGACCGATATTTTTCTTCCGCTTGAATTGAGGGTGTCGCTTATTTTCTTTGCCGAAACCGGACTGCCGATATTGGAAGCAAGAAACTTTACAATGTTTTCCAGCAAAGCTATATCGGTGATATGTTCCCGCGTCGCCACATCCTTGATAAGAATGGTGTTGTATATCCCGTCAATATAATTCCGGATCATGACGTCATTTTTGTTCAGCATTGCTGCGTAAGGAAAAGAACCATACCGCAGATAATCATTAAACGCCGCTTTTTCGCTGCCGGCGGTGACCCCCGTAAAGGCGGCGTATTCCGCGAAGGACAGGGGCATCATATTTATTTCTACATACCGGCCTGAAAGCAGGGTGGCTAATTCCCCGGAGAGCATCCAGGCGTTGGAACCGGTAATATAGATGTCCACATTTTTTCTGACAAAAAGACTGTCCACCGCCCGTTCAAATTCGGCGCATTGCTGCACCTCATCTATGAATATATAGGTGTATTTATTTTTACAGAGCCGCTCCTCCAGGTAATCATATAAAGCGTGGTAGGTAAGCAGCTTTTCATATTTCACCTCTTCAAGGTTGATGGACAGGATTTGATCCTCCCCAACGCCTGCGGCCCTTAAATGATCCGTATACAGGGAAAGCAGGGTTGATTTTCCGCAGCGCCGTACGCCGGTAATCACCTTTATGAGCTGCTTTTCCCGCCACTCTATGAGCCTGTCCAGATATACTGTTCTGATTATCGCTTTTTCCACCATTTGTATGCCTCATATATCAGTATACCGGCGTTTCACAGATATGTCAAGTTTTTTCTCCCAAGAGAAAAAACTATACGATATTTCCATATTTTTTCTCTCCAGAGAAAAAAGTATGTGATGTTACTACGTTTTTTCTCCCCCGAAACCTGTCTGGAACGTATCAGATCATATAATCAAAGAAGTCATCCTGCAGGAACTCTTTCTGCTCCCACTTGTCCGCTTGTTCACCGGACTTAAACTGAAGTTCCGGGTTTTTAACACTGACCTTGGTCATTTCCGGCACCGACTTGGTGACAAAAGCATTACTGCCGATAACAACCCCTTCGCCGATAACCGTACCGCCCCCCAGGATTGAAGCCCCGGAATAGATGGTCACATGATCCTCAATGGTGGGGTGACGCTTCACGTCCTTCAACACCTGGCCCCCGCGGGTGGAGAGGGCTCCCAGGGTAACCCCCTGGTAGAGCTTTACAAAGTTGCCGATCACCGTGGTCTCGCCGATAACGATCCCCGTACCATGGTCGATAAAAAAATGATGCCCGATGGTTGCCCCGGGGTGTATGTCCACGCCGGTAACGTTGTGGGCGTATTCGGTCATGATCCGGGGGATCAGGGGAACATGCAGCTTGTAGAGTTCATGGGCCAGGCGGCTCACCATGATGGCGTAAATGCCGGGATAGGAGGAAATGATCTCGTCCTTGCTGAATGCCGCAGGGTCCCCGTCGTAGGCGGCGGAAACATCCATGGCAAGATAATCCCGGATTTCCGGCAGCTTCGCCAGGAACGTATAGGCAAGTTCCTGCGCCAGGACGTCGACGGTTTTCGCATCCGCCCCGGCGTATTGCTCCACATGCCGGATCGCACGGGCAATCTGCAGCGAGAGATGAAAACTCACCTCCTCCAGGAGGTCCCCGGCGTAGTATTCCAGGGAGCCCGCGGAGATTCCCTTCTTCCCAAAATAGCCCGGAAAGAGAAGGCACCGCAGTTTTTCTAAGGTTTCGATGATAACACTCCGGTTCATCTGATATCCCATATCAATCTTGATGATCTCTTCGTGATCCTCGTAACTTTGAAGCAGTAATCCTACCAACTTCTTTACCCGGGTATTATCGGTTATTCCCATAACGCTTCCTTAAAATCCTAACGCCGCACCAGAGCGAACAGCGCCCGCACCAGGGCATCAATCTCGCCGGGGGTGTTGTAGAACGCCACCGAGGGCCGCACCGTACCTTCCAGGCCGAAGCTCCGCAGCACCGGTT